>JANJWF010000037.1 GCA_024709685.1 Thiobacillus sp. | reverse complement strand
CATGCCCAGCCCGCCCACCAGCGGGATCAGCCCGTGGTGCTGCTTGCGCCCGCCCGGCGCGTCGACCACGCCGAGCTGCAGCGCGCGGCGCCGGAAAAACAGGATCAATGCCGCCGTCACCGGAAAGGCGAGGGTCTGGAGCAGGAGGACGTCGTTCATCGTGTTGCCGGGTTCCCTGAGCGTTGGCGTGACACCGCCGGCCGGGGCGCGGATGCGCCGGGGCCGTCATGGGTTTAACGGTGGTTCGCCTGTTTTCTTGATTGTTCGGGAGGCGCCGCCGGCATTGCGCCGGCGGGCCGTCCCATCAGGCGGATTGTAATGGATAGCGCCGTGCGATTTGTGACTTTTATACCAGGGCCGGCGGCGGGCGCTTCCCGGCCCCGATCTGCCGCAGGGGATGCGGTCGCGGACGGCGCCCGGTCAGGCGTTCGCCGGGCGCAGCAGGAACTGCGGCAGCTTGCTCAGGTTCTTCCACGCCAGCGCCCGCAGGCCGCCGACGCCGCTGTTCCTGAGCGCGCGGTAGTCCTCGCGCGACTTGCGCACGATGTTGCCGAGCGAGCGGTTGCTCGCGCCGCCCACCCGCATCTTCACCAGCACCTCGGGGATGTAGGCCGCGCGCACCCCGCCGCGGCCGAGCAGGCGCAGCACGAAGTCGTAGTCGGCGGCGATGCGGTAGGCGGTGTCGTAGCCGCCCAGTTGCTCGTACACCGAACGGCGCACGTAGAAGGTCGGGTGCGGCGGCATCCAGCCACGTGCGAGCTTCGAACGGGAGAACTTGGCCGCCCGCCAGGTGCGCACCACCCGGCTGGGGTCGTCCTTCTTCACGTAGAGCAGATCGCCGTAGGCCGCGTCGACCCTGGGGTCGGCAAACGCCGCGCCGATGCGCGACAGCACCCCCTCGTCGGCGAACAGGTCGTCCGAATGCAGGAAGCCGACCACCTCTCCGCTCGCCCGCGCGATGCCCTTGTTGAGCGCATCGTAGATCCCGCGGTCGGGCTCGCTCACCAGCACCGCCAGGCGGTCGGTGTAGCCCCGCAGGATTTCCAGCGTGCCGTCGGTCGAGCCGCCGTCGATGACGATCAGCTCGACGTTCGGATGGTCCTGCGCCAGCGCCGAATCGAGCGCCTGGGCGATGGTGTCGCGGTTGTTGTAGACCGCGGTGACGAGGGAGATTTTCATTCGATCTTGTATCCGAATTCCTGGTGAACCGCTTCCGCGAGCGTGAGGCCCTGTGCCTTCATTAACGTCTCGAGTTCGTAAACCTTTACATCGACCAGGAACCGATACCAGAACCCCTGCAGGAAATGGAAGGCGAGTCCCTGCCAGCCGTCGAGAAAGCCGAGCCGCAGGAAATAGCGGTAGATGAAATACAGCAATGCTCGCACACCCAGCGGCAACCGGGAATACACCTTCTCCTTTATCCAGCGCTTCGCCTGCGCCTGGAAACTCATCTGCGCCGCGCCGGCTCCGGATTCTGTCCGGCCACGATGCATCAGCAGGTCCACCGCCTCGCGGCTCGCGTACTGGTTGTGCTTCGCCGTCCACCACGTGACGTTGTTGAGGTTGATGTCGGCGATGTCGGCGTCGACATGCGCGATCTCGCCGTCCACCACCATGTGCTCGTCCATCCAGCGGTTTTCGCAGCGGCCATGCCCGGTGCGCCACACCCGCAGCATGCGCAGCGGATAGATCGCCCCGTGGCGGATCCACCGGCCGAGGAAGTGGATCTGCCGGTTTACGGTCAGCCCCGTCACCGCTTCCGGGTAGCGCGGCAGTTCGCGGCGCAGGGTCTCGGCAAGCTCGGGCGTCACCACCTCGTCGGCGTCGAGCCGCATGATCCATTGCGTGTCGATGGGCACGTTGTCGAGCGCCCAGTTGAGCTGGGTCGCGTAGTTGACCCACGCGTGCTGGACCACGTCGGCGCCATGCGATCTGGCGATTTCAGCCGTGGCGTCGGTGGAAAAGCAATCCACCACGACGACGCGCCTGGTCACGCTGGCCAGGCTTTGCAGGCAGCGGGCGAGATGCTTTTCTTCGTTGAAGGCCAGAATGATTACAGTCAGGTTAGCCGTCATGCTTTAGCGTCGTCTTTGGCTTCATGGATGACCCTCGGGCCAATCAGCTTCGGCGGATTCCCCGCAACGACTGTCCAGGGGTCGACGTCCCGGAACACTGTTGACCGCGCGCCGACTACCGCCCCTTCGCCAACCGTCACGCCGGGGCCGACAAACACATCGGCAGTGATCCATGCATGCGCCCCGATGTGAATCGGCGCAGTTACCAAGGGCATGTCTCGTTGCGTGTAATCATGCGTCGCCGTACAAAGGAACGAATACTGGCTCACGGTCGCGTGGGGGCCGAGTTCGATCTTGCTCACGCAATAGCAGTCCACCTGATGGCTGAGGCAGCTATGCTCGCCCATCACCAGATTCCACGGCGCCCAGACGCGGGACGAGGGGTAAGGGTGAGCCCCCGCGCCCACGCGTGCGCCGAAGCAACGAAGTAGAAATCGTCGCCAACCGTGTAAGGGAGCCGGGGTTGGACGATACAGCGTGAACCAAACGAGGCTCCATACACCACGAGCCAGCCGGTTCGACGCCGACAGCTTCTGTCGGACAAAAACGTTCTTTGTCATCGTTCCTGATTCAGTCTGTGACGACGCACTCCGGCTTGGGGCCCTGATCAAGCAGCCACCGGTACACGTCCGACATTTGTTCAGCGATTACCTTCCACGTGAATTTCTCCAAAATCAGCTGTTGGCCGCGCGCCCCCAATTGATCCCGGTGCTCGCCCGATAGCGAAAAGAGTGTCAGCAGCCCACGCGATACGGAATCCGGATCAGGATGAATGTGCAGCGCTGCCTCCGCTTCGAATCCTTCCGGGAGATTGCACTGTGGCGTCATCAAGACTGGCAACTTATGCGCCCAGGCTTCGAGAACGACCATAGGCAGGCCTTCACTGAACGAGGGAAGGATGAATGCGTCTGCGAGTGCATAGCTTGCATGCTTGGCTTCTTCGAACTGGGGGCCGACGAAGGCAATACTGTCTAGGATGCCAAGGTGTTCCGCCAGCGATCTCAGTTCGGCCTCGTGTCCCCCTTGATCCCAGCCCGCGATTACCAGGAACCACGGGGGTTCGCCACCTGGCGCCTGTTTGCCGATTCGCCAGGCGTGCAGCAGGTTGACCAGCCCCTTTTTCGGGTGAATTCGGCCTAGGTAGAGCAGCACGCGGGCGCCTTCCGGCACCTTTGAATACCAGGCCGGCTTGGCGGCCGTCTGCAGGTGAGGCACATCGATTCCGTTGGGGATCACGCACACTGGATTCTTGAGACCATAGGCACGGATTGCCTTGTACTCGGCGTTGCACAGTGCATGGATGCAGGATGCGTTGCGTAAGTGCGCATCCTCGTATAGCCAACCCGCCATGCGCTTCTTCCACCTTGAGTTGTTCGCCGCCCACGGGTCGAGCATACCGTGGGGGGAAATCACGTATGGCTTATGGTGAGTTCTTGCCCACGCGCGGCTTGCGTGGGAGGGGTACATCCACAGACCGTGGGTGTGCAGCAAATCGATGCCCGATCCATTCAATGACCCTCCCAGTGTCGGGGCATAACCAAATGCACTGGGACCCCGTATGGCGGCAGCCTTCACATTCAGCCCGGCCCACCCGGCGCTATCCCGTTCGGTGTTGGCGTCGTGAAGCCCGAACACTTTCATCGCGCATCCGGAATTCTGCAACCCACGGGCAAGCATGCGCGTGGCGTCGTACAGTCCCCCTGCGTTTCTTGAGAGGGAGGTGGTAAGCAGACCGACCTTCATCACCGCCGCGCCAACGCATATAACAGCGCACGATCCAGCCAGCCCGCTTTTGGCCGAGGGGCGTCGATAGCCGCTTGTGCTGCCTTGAGCATGCTTTCGGCAAATGTCTCGGGTGACCAATCGCGAATAATGTCGCGACTCGCCTGCGCCATCACTATGAGGTCATGTTCGCCATGGCTGATTTCCAGCATGTGCTTGGTCATTTCTTCTGCATTGTAAGGGTCGAATGTAAAGCCGTTTACCCCTTTTCTGACCAGGTCGGGCGCGCAGCCGCAACGCTCGGACACCAGCACGGGCAATCCGGATGCCATGGCTTCGTTGACTACCAGCCCCCATTGCTCGGATGTGCTCGCATGGATGAAGGCACGGGCGAGGCCGTAGTAAATGGGAAGCTCGTCGTATTGCTTGAACCCGGGCATGATGACTCGTGAGCCCAACCCTAAGCGCGCGATCCGGTCAGCGATCGCCGCCTTGAGCGGCCCATCTCCCAGTAGGACCAGATCCCATGCGCTTTCGCTGGCCTGCTCGACATAGGCTGCGTACCCCTCAATCAGGCGAAGAACATTTTTCTTTTCGACAAACCGGTTCGACGCGAGAAAGTAGTTTTCAGGCAGGCCGAGCTGGAGTCTTAGCGAGGCTGCCGCTGCACGGGCACGTTCGGATTGGGTCGAGTAGTAATCGTTGTCTACGACGTCATACCCCGTGAACACCCTTTCACGTTCCAAGCCAAGTGTTTCTATGTATTCCACATGGGGCGCGCCGGCTACGAGAGCGGCGGAGTATAAGGGCACGATTCTGGACTTGATCCATTCCTTCCACCAGACGCGCGGCTCGTCATGCTCGGTGCTATCCGACATTAGGATGGCGGGAGTTCTGGTCTCACAACACCACTTGAGGGCGAGCAGCGCAGCCGGAGATGACCAACCCGGTATTGCCACGGTGCTCGTCGCCCGCCGGTCGAGTGCGCGCCGCATCCGGCGGGCCACGTCGGCCACGTGCTCGTCGTCTATGCCAGCGTCCGCAAAAAGCGTCGCGATCGGGTATTCAGTATCCGAACAAACCGTATCCCACGCGTATGTATTGTCCACAGCGGAAAACTCGATCACGTCCAAAGTGCAGCGGTCTGCGAGCGCTGCAAGACGCGCATGGTGATACGGGCCTAACCGGTGAAACAGGACTGCGATATCAGGCATTCAAATTCTCCGGGCTGGACGGTTTCGGCCAAGCCTGAGCGGGATCCCGTGTTTGACAATCTCCACGACAGAACCGGGATTTCCTCTCGAAAAAAAAGAAAAAGCCACTTTTTAAAAGGCAAGGATACAGAATAGCCAGCACATTGCCTTAATTTAGGACCGGATAGTTATGGGCTTGGCGGGAATTCCAACGAGTACCGAGTTAGGCCCGTACTTCTTGTTTACCAATGCCTTGGCCCCAATTACGCTGCCATGCCCAACGCGCGCGCCCTTAAGCACCACCGCCTGCGCCCCAATCCAGCAATCACTGTCAATAATAATGTCACCATAATCAAAGCCTTGATCTGCAATTCTTTTTTTTGCATCGGCAAACACATGGTCATTGTCATGGATGCAGACATATTCGGCAATCATCGAGTCTGCCCCTATTGTTATTTTTCTGTGCGCACTTACTAAAACCCCTCTTCCTATCGAACAACGATCGCCAATATCCAGTGTGCCGCCTTTTGGGACAGAGAGCTCTACGCCTCTGCAAACACGAACGCTCTTCCCAATTATTATTTCTCCACCTTTCTGCGGAATATCCACCCAGCCTTCAAATCTACATCCCTTGCCCAATTTGGCGAAAAAAAACCTACCAAGCAGCAAGTAAAACATAGTCCAAAACATCGTTCTAAACTTGTTTGCGTAGTATCCCATTTTTTGACATCCTTATACCAAACTCACCAGCCGATCCGCGTTCAGGAGTTCGGCAATGTATTCGGCACATCGAGTGGCCTCAAAAACCATAAAAATCATTGCCAGAAGAAATAATAAACCAAACCGAAATTAATCTAGACGGACACAAAAAGATATCTATATGTCAGGCGCGTGCTATGAAAGGAGTCGCATCAAATAAAACGTGTATTCCATAGCTGCGTTGTCTTGAAAATTCGCCGCTCCCGTACCCTTTAGAGTACCCTGGCCGTCTCCCGTGGGCTGTGCTCGTGCCGCCTCGCGCCCCTCGAGGAGGGCTTGGCTACCCGCTTGATTGCCATCACGACGCCATAGAGAAATGGGAGAAGCACAAAAAAGCCCTCATGACCGTGCGTCAACGCAATCAATGAGGTTGGCAGTAGCGATAGATATAGCGTTTGTGACCAGGGATCACCCGCAGACGCGCGGACGTAAATCCGCTTTAGTAAAGCGGCAATAAGAAAAAAATACAGCGCGCCAAAATACCAGAAATCGGAAAACGCCGACCCAAATCCCGTGGCAGTGGTCCCCACCTGGTAATCGAAATTGAATAATCCGCTTATTTGCTGAAATACGTATCCCCTCTCGCCAATCATGAGCGACCGTTTGAATTCGCTTCCGAATATCTGCCCTGGAACATACTGAAAAATAAATCCGTTCCATAGAGTGGCGCCGAGACTTAAATCGAGCGTGGCCTGCCGATATGCAATGATATAAAGTGCATTGGTAAAATCGGGCGCTTGCTCGGCATTGCTTTTGATCGTCTCGCCAACATCAATCTTCGACCAAAGATCCGCGCTTAGGAGCGAAACCTTTTGCCCGGTAGCCATTTCAATCTCGTTCGACGCGGTGCGAAGCGCGCTCATGCTGTAAACGCTGATCGCTATGCCGATGACGACTGGAACCACAAGCGCGAGGCTGGGAGTCTTGCGCCTCGCAAACCAGTAGGCGCCTACCAACGCAATTGCCACAGCGATCATCTCTGACCGACGCAGATAAATTAGGGCGACAGGCAACGTCGTGGCCAGATTGATTGCCGCCAGCAATAAAGTAGCTTTGGTCCGATGCTGCAGTACCAGCAATAGTGACAACGCGAGTGCGACGTTCCGGATTTGGGCAAAGAAGACGACGATGGTTATCGGGCCGCTCCACTGTTGCACACCTGCCATTGCAGGCCGCATAGATTCCAGCAGGGCGTTGATCGCCACACTTGCCACGGTCAGAACGCTGGTGGCCAGAATCAACTTCCTGTGATCGAGGGGTGACGGCTTTCTAAGCCCCCTCGGCCGCTTGGTCGAAGTCAAGGACCAACCTGCCCAGCCCGCTAGTAGGCAGAGCATGGCCATGAGCATCAGGGCAAACCATCCATCCTGAGGAACCCCTGGGGCATCCGCTAGGCCGGATACCTGTGGAAGGACCCACCCCAGATAAAGGACGGCGAACACGGCGGGAAAAGCGACATGTCCGCCCGGGCGCCGCAGAAACTGAAACAGGATAACCAGACACAGAAGGCCGAGCAGCAGCGTCATGATCCGACTGCCACCGCGTTTGTTGGCGCCTCGCCGAACACGGCCTCGACTAGCCGCCGCTCGAAATTCTCCCAACTGAACTGCCGTGCCCTCTCGCGGGCGGAAACGCTCATGTGTTCGCGCACCTTGCGGTCCATGACGATCATATCGATGGCATGTGCGAGGGCTTCGGCGTCGCGCGACGGTACGATTAGCCCGTCGATCCCATGACGCACCACCGAGCCTGTTTCGTGAGTCGTCACCACTGGCAAGGCACACCCC
Source organism: Thiobacillus sp. (assembly GCA_024709685.1). Lineage (GTDB taxonomy): Bacteria > Pseudomonadota > Gammaproteobacteria > Burkholderiales > Thiobacillaceae > Thiobacillus. Next base: position 6,887 of record JANJWF010000037.1, on the reverse strand, counting down.
AACGCCTCATAGGTTACCCCGGCGGAGCCTTCCGCCAGCGAAGGCAGCGCAAGCACGTCTGCGCGGGCGAACTGCTCCCGCATGGAGGCGGGCGGCAAGCGGCCAAGAAATTCGAGCGACGCCGCCTCGGGTTGGCGCCGGATCGATTCTGAGGCTGATCCCGCCACAACGAATCGGTACTCCTTGCCACGCCCCTGAAGAATCCGCGCTGCCTCAGCAAACGTGTGGATGCCCTTGCGCAGGTCCGCGCCGCCGGCGAACAGTATGCGCCCCGGCTCCGGCATGGGTTCAACAGCAAACCATTTCGGGTTGACTGCGTAAGGCACGAGGCGCGTGCACTCGGGACGAACGCCGTAGTTGTTGACAAGGTCGTCCCGCACGAATTCGGAGGGGCAGAGAAACCGATCCGTCGTGGCCAGAAGACACTCCATGAGTCGGGGTGTATTGGCATTACGCGGCAGCGTCTCGCCATAGTAAATGCTGGGCGGTTCCCAGTCGGCATACGAAGCTTGTTCCCGTCGCACGATGGCCTCGGCCGATGGCGCTACATTGACATCGACCAGCGTCAGTTTTCCCCGCTCTCGTGCGGCACGCAGAAAATCGATGCCTTCGCCAAACATACAAAGCACGTGACTTGCCTCGCCAAATCCGGCAGCGATCATTCTGCGGCTAGCCCGTGTGTGCACCTCACTCATACGCCGAACACGCTCGACCGGGTCATGTCGCACCTGAAGTGCCCGCTGCATCTCGAAAAACCATGATGGAAAAATCCGCGTGCATGCGAGCACCTCGAGTGGTGGTCGTCGATTGGAAAGGTCAAAGCGTCGGGCGAGAGGTGGAATGAGCGGTAACAGCGAACCCAGACGACCTATGCCGCGGCCCACGCACAAGTCCGTATAAAGTCCCTCAAGCCGCTGGCTGCGTGCAAGGGCTGCAGGCACGGCATATTGCCGGCGCCCGCCAAACTGCACCACGAGCGCTTTTTCTTCTGATCCGGTCATCATTTGGCGGACGGCCTGCTTCTAAGAGATGCCTTAGTCGCACTGGCTACGCTGCGTAATGCATCCGTCGCACGCCCCAGCACTGTGGCACGCAGACTGGGGCCACGCTCCACCCATTGCTCGAAAGCCCGGCGAACTGGGCCGTCGAAAGCATCGAGCCAGACCTTCGCGATGGCCTCATGACTTACGCCAGGGGCTCGCTGGCGACCGGCGTCGACGACCGCGTCATAGATGTTTCGGTCAGAAGCCAGCGTGTTCAGCGCTTGCACAAATTCCACCTTGCTGCCGACACGCAAATAGTCCTGGCCAGGCGTTCCGATCTGCGAAAACGCGCTATCCCAGCCTGCGATCAGCGGGATCCCAGCACGCCATGCGGAAAACAGCTTGCTGGGCGGCTTGACGGCATGGGGCGCACAATCAAAAGATCGAATCGCTACCAGCACGTCGATTTCAGACAGGTCATGCCATTGGTCCGGCGGGATGACGCGAAAGTCAAAGTCGTTCAATGATTCCCAAAGTGCTGACTGGAAACCTTGCGCCAGATTAAGGGGCCCGATCCGCCCTGCATAGGCGATGGTCTTGACGCCCGAGCGCGCGTTGTCCCTCGGAATCAGCCCAGGAACCGGCCAGTAGGGCAGGTAAATTGCATTGTGCCCTGTAGGCGCGGCCGGATTCTGGAGGATTTCGAAATCAACATCGAACAGTCTCGGGTAGTCTGCACGAATCGATAATCTGAATTCGCCCCGCCGCTGGCCGAGCGAACGCCACGTCATAACGTGCCCTACGTTCACGCAGCCCGGCATGGGCTCGGTACCGATGGTCATGCCCTCTCGGAACTCGCGAAGTATTAGCCAGCTCTGGGCGACCCAGTTGAAACGGCCGCCGAGCCAGTATGGATAATCCACTCCCAAACGCATATGTGGAAGTTTGTCGAGAGCGGAAGCGAAGCTGGATGGAACTAAGAAATGCACAGCCATCGATATGGTCACGCCTTCTTAGAGAGAACGGCAAACAACCTGCCGCACCCGTCAATTCTTGTATAAGTACGCCCCAACGTTGAAACCAAATAACGATTAATCATGGGGAAGTCTATTCGTGCCGAGTGACGATAGGCCAATCGAGCGAGAATCCGCGACATCAAATTGTTTCTTTCAAACCCACTTATCGAAACAATATCAAAGTGTTCTGAGAAATATTTCTTGATCAAATCCGCAGAGAAATGTTGGTAATGCTTCGGAGATATTGGCTTGCTTATGCTTGGCACAGTAATCACCATCTTCCCATTCGGCTGGAGCAGACCGGCGCATTTTCTTATAAAATCACGAAGCTGATCGGGTGGTATGTGTTCGGCAACTTCAACCAAGGATGCGCTATTGTATTTTCCTGCTTCAAGGCTACCCACATCCCCTGAAAATAGATTTATGCTTGGGTTGAACATACGCGCCCATTCAATGGCTCGTTCGTCATAGTCGACACCACTAAATTTGAAGTTGTGTCTAATCCCTTCGTTGTTGGATAGGTGATAGATTAGGGCGCCATCTCCACATCCTATATCGACGTGCTCCCAATTAGCACTCTGAGGAACAGAAGAAAACTGCTCCTTCATCCAAGCGCCCACCAGGTCTAATGCGGCAAGATAAGAAGGTGCAAAATTCCAACTTCTTGTGAGGCGGCAATCAGGCCCTGGCACTGGCAGGTAATGGTAAGGAAAGCTGTATTCGTCTGCCTGCAATATCCGCTCAGAATCCATATACTCCTTCACCCTCTTCCTCTTAATTTGACTCACGGCAGCATTGCTAATTATCACGATGAGACGTAGCCCCCTACTTTTAAATCTTTTGCGAGGTTTGGCGCGGTGGCTGCCAAACGACTGTTTGATTCAGCCCAATTCCGCATGATAGCCTCCGCCTCATGTGGCGGCATTGCCTGTATAAAGACGCGAGGCTTTAGTGCACTGCTCATTGCCTTCATCAATGGTGAGCGCTGTGTAATTTTTGCCAGAGCTTTACCGCCTGGCATTGAATAAACTACTTTGTGAAACAAAGACCAGCCAGGCATCTCGACTGGCGCTCCGCTGTTCGATTTTGCATTTTTCTGCGGGAGGGGCACAGAGATACATGATGGCACGCTGTCACCCAGACCGAGGAATGCGGAAATTTTGCCTAACACATTAACCTGACGATCACGAAACGCCTCAAAGGTCCAAGTTAACATTGGCGCGTGCGGGAACGCATTTTGATAAGCGTTAAGTACCCCGTCAAAATCATAAAACGCACTGTGGAAATCTGCCGGATCAAGGCACAGCGCCAGATAGTCCGATAGGTTGCGGTACGGACGAGAATTGGCGTGATTGGGACGCGAGACGTTTTCCAGGAACATCGAGCGAAGCAAGGTATCCTGTCTTCGTACCGCGAGCATCAGGGAGACATCCACACCTTCGAAGACCTGTGCAAGCCGGGCAGCCGTGCGCGCAGGGAAAATGCGCTGCCCCGGCACCGAGGTGGACCACTGGGACTGCACGAAATGCTCGTTTGACAAGAGCACCGGTCCGTCCACGCCATCGCATAGCCTCCAGAATGACTCACGCAAGCCGGGCAATGTGGCGGCAAAATCCCTTTCTTCTTCCAGATACAGCGCCTTGGTCAGTCCCGTAAAAAAGGATTTGCGGGCCGGGGTAGCGTCGCGCTCGAACCCGAACATACCTAGATATTGAATGCAGCCAGCCCGATACAACGGGTCGAAGAATGCACGCTGAAGGGTGGTGGTCCCAGTCTTTGGGTATCCGAGATGCAGATAAAGCCGAATCACGCTCTTTCCTCGCCTATTTGTCGTATGTGAATAATCAATTGCCGCACACTCAATATCGTCAGCAAGACGCTGAACGCCGCCGCGCCCAAGCCCGCGCCTGGTTGGCCAAGCAGCAATGGCCCAAGCACGGTCAGCGGGACGAACCCTAGAAAGAACGCTACCAGGTTGAGTTTTAAGAAGCTCCCGGATCCAAGTTCAATCTGAACCAGCGATCCGATTGCAAAAGACACTACGTAAAATGCCGTACCAATGCTGAGGAGTAGCAAGTTCGGCGCTGCTGCCACGAATTTCTCGCCGAACAGCAATTGCAGAATGTCGCCGCCCATCGCAAAGATGACAGCGATACCAGGTACGGCAACCAACAGACCAAGTCTGAAAAACCTGAAGGACAACGCCGCCGCCTCGGTAAGCTTCCTATCCGCCACCAGCTTGCCTAGTACGGGATAGACGGACTGCCGGCCCGCTTCGCCGACCCGCGCCATTAGGGAGGCAACTCTGTAAGCCACGCCGTAGAGTGCCGATGCTGCAGGGCCGAGTAGCGCACCCACGACCAGGATTTCTCCCCTTTGCCGAAGGGTATTGAGCGTCCCCGTCGCACTGACGCCCAGTGCGAAACGAAGAAATCTGCGGCGATCAAATGGCGTGCTTCTTAGAGTATTGCGCATGCCTGCCGCGACCCGCTCGATCCGCAGATACCCCGCGATGATCAGCAGGACAGACATCCCCCCGGCAATGATCGGGATTGACACCAGATAGACCCAGAGAGGCGCCGAAACCGCCCACAAGACCACTGCATTGACAAGCAACAACGCGGCTGAAGCGACATTGATCGCGACCACAACGCTGAATCGTTCCAGAATGCGTAGGGCACCAACGCTTGTTCCTGATTCGGAAAGCAATAACGAGGCCGCGTAAATCAATCCCAACTTTCCATATTCGGGGTCGACACCGATCAGGCCTGGCGTCCACAGTAGCAGGCTGCCGGCAATCAGTGCGGCGGCCGTCGCGGCGAGCAGGTCAAGAATAAAGCCATAACGCCAAGCGGCCCGCAATCTGCTCGGATCCTGATCTTTCAGCGCTTCCGCGCCAAACTTGACCATGGTCTGCCAGTTTTGGAATGACAGCACCTTCGCGATCAGCTCGCAAGCGGCTTGGACGAGGAACAGGATGCCGAGCCCTGCCAGACCCAACGATCGACTGTTCAGCGTCAACGCCAAAAATCCCATCGCCGCGATGGCAGCCTGGCCCGACATGACCATGCGGAGATTACGCAGCACAGCGTGGAATGGGCTGCCGCTGTCAGACCGCACTCCTAGGGCGGTCTCAAGTCTGAAGCGCAACATCGGGTAGCGAGTTCTTGATCTGTACCGCCATGACCACGTCCAGTGTTTGGGTATCGGGGCATATGTTCTGCGGATGGCCATGCAGGTGAGCGATGTGGCGCCTGGTGCCGGCAAAGAAGTTGCCTAGGCACAGCACCTTATGCCCCTGTTTCAACCGCCCGTCGCACAGGTACGAGCCCAGGAGGTTGACGTCACCGGTAACGAGGATGCGTTTGCGGGTGTTGCAGGTGCGCATGCTGTGCTCTTCATTTAAGCGTGAAAGTTACGAGTCGCCGCCGAACAGGTCGCGGGTGAGCACTTTGGCTCCGACGTCGGCGAGCTGCGGCGTCATGCGGTTGGCGATGATCACGTCCGATTCGTTCTTGAAGGCATCGAGGTCGTTGACGACGCGCGAGTGGAAGAACTCGGCGTCCGTGAGCACGGGCTCGTGCACGATGACCTCGATGCCCTTGGCTTTGATGCGCTTCATGATGCCCTGGATGCTCGAGGCGCGGAAATTGTCCGAATCGGCCTTCATGATCAGCCGGTAGACCCCGACGGTCTTCGGGTTCTTGCCGATGATCGAATCGGCGATGAAGTCCTTGCGCGTGGTGTTCGACGAGACGATGGCCTGGATCAGGTTCTGCGGCACGTCGCGGTAGTTGGCCAGCAGCTGCTTGGTGTCCTTGGGCAGGCAGTAGCCGCCGTAGCCGAAGGAGGGGTTGTTGTAGTGGCTGCCGATGCGCGGGTCGAGGCCGACGCCTTCGATGATCTGACGTGAGTCCAGGCCGTGCGTGGCGGCGTAGGTGTCGAGCTCGTTGAAGTAGGCGACGCGCATCGCGAGGTAGGTGTTGGAGAAGAGCTTGACCGCCTCGGCCTCGGTGGAGTCGGTGAACAGCACCGGGACGTCCTGCCTGATCGCGCCCTGCTTCAGCAGGTTGGCGAAGGTTTCGGCGCGGGCCGAGCGTTCGCCGACGATGATCCGCGAGGGATGCAGGTTGTCGTGGAGCGCACGCCCCTCGCGCAGGAATTCCGGCGAGAAGATGAGGTTCGGGCAGTCGAGCTGTTCTCGCGTCCTGGCGGTGTAGCCGACGGGAACCGTCGACTTGATCACCATGACCGCGTTCGGGTTGATTGCCATCACGTCGCGAATGACGGCCTCAATCGAGCGCGTGTTGAAGTAGTTGGTTTCGGTGTCGTAGTCGGTCGGCGTCGCGATGATGACGAAGTCGGCACCGTCGTAGGCCTCGCGCTTGTCGAGCGTGGCGCGAAGGTTGAGCGGCCTGTGCGCGAGGTAGTCCTCGATCTCGGCGTCGACGATCGGCGAGGCCTTGCGGTTGATGAGATCGACCTTCTCCGGAACGATGTCGAGCGCGACGACTTCGTTGTGCTGGGAGAGCAGGACGGCGTTGGAGAGCCCGACGTAACCGGTGCCGGCGATGGCGATTTTCATTTTGTTTGGGGCTTACTCAGCTGGTTTCTGGTCGCCGGTCGATCCGAGGTCGGCTTCCAGCGTCTCGATTTCGCGCCGGATCGCCTCGAATTCCGCCTGCTTGCGTGCGAGGAAGCGCATGGTGATGCGCGTCTTCTCCTCCAGCCCGGCGGGCGTGAGGATGTAGGCGTACTGCCGCTTGTTCGGGTTCCTGCCGAAGTTGCCGAGCTTGACCAGGCCCTTCTCGACCAGCGCGCGCAGGCAGTAGTTGGCCTTGCCGAGGCTCACGCCCAGGCGCTCGGCGAGCTGGCGCTGGCTGAGGGT
>JANJWF010000158.1 GCA_024709685.1 Thiobacillus sp. | reverse complement strand
AGTAGCCGTGATAAGGCGTGGAAACAACGGCTATTCCACCCGGCTCGATGAGTGAAAACAGCGTCGCCGCGTATTTTCTTGGGGCGTAAACATGCTCGACCACTTCCATACTGCCGACAACCGGGAATGTACCGTACTGGGATGCCAGATCGTCATAGGCCGATCCGATCCGCAAGGGAATTGTCGGGAAGCGCGCATTGGCCTGGGCAATACCCTGCTCGGATGGATCGACACCCGACACCCTCCATCCCAGGCGAACCAGTTCATTGGCAACCGAGCCATTGCCACATCCCAGCTCGAACAATCGCTTGCCGCCCTGAGGCACGGCATCCCGGGCCAAGATCCGCTTCGGTACCGACAACAAGTGATCATGCGCACTGGTTAGTTCGGCGTTTTCCCATACGTAGCCGGAAATTTCTTCATTCATTAATTGTTCCCTGATTGATTGCATTCTTATCCCGCTGCCCCATCACCCGCGGCGGATTCCCTGCCACTACCGTCCAGGGCTCAATATCGCCTAACACTGTGGAGCGTGCGCCGACCACTGCCCCTTCGCCGATCGTCACCCCGGGGCCGATGAACACATCGGCCGTCACCCAAGCTTGCGCGCCAATATAAATCGGCGCGGTCACCAAGGGCATGTCACGCTGGGTGTAATCGTGTGTGGCGGTGCACAGGAAGGAATACTGGCTCACTGTTGCATGCGCACTCAACTCGATTTTGTCCACGCAATAGCAGTCGACCTGATGACTCAGGCAACTGTGCTCGCCCATCACCAGATTCCATGGTGCCCACACCCGCGACGAGGGGTAGGGGTGTGCGCCGGCCCCCACGCGAGCGCCGAAACACCGCAACAGAAAGCGCCGCCAACAATGGAAGGGGATCGGACTAGGGCGATAAAGTACCAGCCAAACAAGATTCCATAGTGCACGTACGAGCTTGCCACCCTTGCTCAAATTTCTGGCAGTTAAAGCAGACACAATCGAACCTTGGCAATTACGTTTATTGGATTCATTGACGAAATCAGTGCACGAAATCGGGTTGCATCGAATTGAGACTTAGCACCCATTCGTACAAGGCAAGGGTTGAGGCACCGATGCCGTCCCAAGAGAATTTTTCCTGTGCGAAAGCGCGGCCAATCGAACCCATTGTGTTGTGTTGCTCCGGTGTGCATTTCATTGCCTGAGATAAAGCGCTAGCTAGCGATTCCGAATCTGGCCCAACCCACCACCCGCAGCCTCTCTGCGGCAATTCCCGCCAAGGCGTTCCAGTTGTTGCGATGACGGGTAAGCCATAGGCCAGCGCTTCAGCCACCACCACGCCGAAGTTTTCCGAGAACGAAGGGAGCACAAAGACATCCGCAGATTGGAAGACGGCCCCCTTGCTATCCTCACCAACCGGGCCGATCAACCCTACCGAATCCTGCAGACCAAGATCTCGCACCAAGGCCGCGACCACTTGGCCATGCCCTGCCTCATCCGGGCCCGCGATCACCAATCGCCAACCATTAGCCATCTCGGGGGTAAGCAATTTCCAGGCGTGCAACAAGCCAGTCAGGTTCTTTACCGGATGAATCCGCGACATGAACAAAACAGTGCCCCCACGACCGGCGGGCATTCTAGGCGGCAAGTCAGCCGAAACGGGCAAATCAACACCATTCGGGATGATCGCCACAGGCAGTTTCGGGAACAGCCGCTTGACGTTCTCGCATTCCTGTTCCGAAGTCGCAACCACGGCAGCAGCCGATGCAACGATGCGCTGCTGATAAAGCATCCATGCAAGCTTTTTCTTGCGCGCCTTGAACTCGAGCGCCCACGGTTCAAGCATGCCGCGCGGGCTGAGCACATAGGGCACCCGTCGGCTACGTGCCGCCCACCAGGCCGCCACGTTGGTGGGCCCCCAGATACCGTGATCATGGATCAGGGTTGGTTGGGCCTGCTCGTCCAGCATACGAGCCAAGGTGCGTGAGAATCCCGGGTAAAACTGAATGCGCCCAAAACGGCTCCCATCAACAAGGCGCAGATTCACGCTGTTTTCATCCGGCCGGATCAACCGATCGTCGCTGGAACGATCAACGCCCGCGACCAGATCGACAGACCCACCCAAGCGCCCTATCGACGAGCATAGACTGGTGACCGTGCGAGACGGCCCGCCCAAGCGCTCGGCGATGCCACCGACTGTATGGATTACGCGCATTCCAACATCCTGTCGACGACAACCTTGGCCCAGCGCCGAGCCCAAGGTGTGCCCGGTGCATTCAACATGGGCAGCCTGGACCATGCGCGCTGGTCAGCCGCATCAGTCAACCACTTCGCCATCGGCAGGCTGAAGCCTGTTTTGGGGCGATTGATCACGGCATCCGGCAAGGGCTTCTGCGGTGAACGTGCCAGCATTGTCTTGCCGGCGCCATCCGCAAACCCGGATACATACGGCCCCAAAGCTTCTAGCAATTTCGCATCCACCAGCGGGGTGCGCAGTTCCAGCGAATGCCCCATGCTGGCCCAGTCGCTGTCGCGCAACAACTGGTTGCGCAGGTAATGGGTGGATTCCAGTAGGCCGACGGCGCCGGCATAGTCCCGGGCCTTGGCGCGGATCATGCCGGGTGGCGAACCACCCAGCCGTTTCAAACCTTCCTGCGCCATGTCATATCCCATCAAGGCAGGCAACTCATCAGGCAGGAAAATGCTGCGGCGCAGGAAGTAGGTGCCTTCGACAGAATCCATGAACATCGGCAAGCCAGCCAGTTTCGGTTGCGACCGGCGTTGAGCGAGCCAGGCACAGGGCGCATTCAGCAGCGAACGCGCACCCGGAACTGTAGCCAACGCCCGCCCCAGTGCCGCCGCACGCGGAATCTGCCTGAAGGACGGGTAGCCGCAAAACAGTTCATCCCCGCCCACGCCCGACAACACCACCTTAAAGCCGCGTTCGGCTGCCGCCTTGCTGGCGAACCAGGTGTTGACGCCGTCGATGGACGGCTGATCCATGGCATCCAGAATGCGCGGGATGTCCTGTTCAAACTCTGTGCGGGAAACCCGGCGTACAAAATGCGGCAGGCTATAGTGCGCGGCAATGGCTGCGGCGACCGGCACTTCGTCTTCGTGCTGACCAGCGAACTCGTCGAAACCGATGGTTATGCCCTCTACCTGCGCACCCAGTCCGGATGCAAGGCCGGCCAACGCGGCCGAGTCGATGCCACCGGAGAGAAATACGCTAACCGGCACATCGGCCACCAAGTGGGCGCGCACGGAATCCGTTACAGCCTTCCGTACCGCTTCTTGCAATTCTTGCGCGGATGTATTGCAGCCTTCATCGCGCCAGTGGGTGCGGATGTCATGCCAGCATATTGGCGCATCCGGCACACCTGCTCGCACCCGTAGCCAGTGCCCGGCAGGCAAGGCAAACACATCTCGATAAAGCGTCCACGGCTCCGGCACGCTGCCCCACAGATAAAAGCCCGCCAGGCCAGCAGGCTCGCATTCAGTCGAAGCCCGTCCCGAGGCCAGCAATGCTTTCACCTGGGACGCGAAGAGCAGGCCATCGTTTGTCTGCGTGTAATACAGCGGCTTGACGCCGTAGGGGTCGCGGGCCAGGAATAGCTCACGGGCCTTGTTATCCCAAATGGCGAAAGCAAACATGCCGCGCAGCTTGGGCAGCATGCGCTCGCCCTCGCGGGCGAACAGTGCCAGCAGGACTTCCGTATCGGACGTGGTGTGGAAGGCCACACCCCCAGCCTCCAACGTACGGCGCAGTTCACGGAAGTTGTAAATCTCGCCATTGAAGACAATCGTGTAGCGGCCATCAACCGACACCATGGGCTGGTTGGCGCGCGCATCCAGATCGAGAATGGCCAGGCGGCGGTGGCCCAATACCACGCCGTCGCCCGTCCATAAGCCTTTTGCGTCTGGGCCGCGTGGGCGCATGCGGTCGGTCATGCGCCGAATGGCATCGATTGCCAGCGATTCTGGCGCACTCTCTTTAGAGGCAAAACCGGCTATTCCGCACATAAGCTTCTATCGCCGATATATCAAACGTTGTAAGAACAAGGCGATGGGGAAATAGCGTACAAGGCTAATAATTATCGAATAGTAGGAGCTGTCGATAGCCACCAGAGTGGGCAACACGATCAAGAATGGAATCGCAGCGCCCGCCTTGGGTGATGCGAGAAACGCATGAGTCACGGCCCGCTGAATAACGCCAATGAAAAAGAACCCAAGGGCGACCGCAATGATCCCCCCCGCAAAATAAAGGTAAGTAAAGGGACTCATTGCGATGGACGTAATGTCATTTATCCCCATTACTTCAGTTCTGTACCACGAACCTAGGTTGCCTTGGGGCTTAAATTCGAAAAGCGCCCGAGGCAAAACTGCATAAAACGGCGCGAGAAAAATATTAAGAAGAAAGTCTGGCGCGTTATCTGGGATGAGCCCTCTGTCGGCGTATTCGATCCCCAAAGACCCAATCTGAAGTAAATTGCTGCGGGCGGTAACTAACAGGGTGGTACTGGGCTCGTTAGCAGTGCCGGCCATGTCATCGGCTAAGTAGGCTTTTATTATGGTGTTTGCAATGTAAGTTAATGACGCACCATTGAATGCTTCGTCCTGAAACCGCGCCGTGCGGAAGGGCTCGATTACCGCATAGGCGGCTGAAATTGCAATGGGCACCAGCACAACCCAGCGCCATGGCAAGCTGCCCCGGCGCATATACATGCAGACACCTGCGATGATTAGGGGCATGGCTACCTGGCTTTTGAACCCCGAGAAAAAGCCGAAGAGGATCTCGTAGCCAAGCAGCCCCCAAAACCAGAGTGCCGCGTGTAGGGACCGAGCTGTGGGCGAGAAATAGCGCAAGGCGGCAACCACCAGCGCGAGTTTTCCCAGACCGTCGGTCAAACTCAAGTATTGTGTAATCCCCCCCATTTCTGCGAGGCGACCGACGTCTGAGCTGTAGCCATAAACCCCAAGACGAATGGCGATCAGACGGCTGGTCAGGCTAATGGCAACCAGCAGCACCATCATTTCTGGACGGAAATTCCAGTCCTTCCTTAACAGTCGGTCGAGAAACCGGCTGCGCTGAAATTTTCTGCCAAGCGCTGCCGCGAAGGCCGACCAGTACGCCAGCCACATTGAGATGGCACCCAACAGCACCAGCGCCATCAGATTGACCATCCAGTAGGTGGCACCAGGCTGAACCCCGATACGGGCAAGCTGTTCTGCAGGCAGGAAATAAAGAAAATTCGTCAGACCAAACCCGAGCATGAAAGTCAGCACTGAGCACATCACCACCGGATTGAGCAGCCAGCGAGTGCTGTGCAACCGGCGGACACGCACTATCTCGACCAGCAGGTAGCCAACCAGCAGAGTGCTCAACAGGATCAGTGACCATTCAGCTGACGTGAACCCGGAAACATGGGCAGCCCAGATCGCCAGCCCGGCGAAACCGGTCAGGAATCCCGAAGCAACGGGTGGGGTCGTTTGGGCGCTTCGCACGACGCCTCAGCCAACCCTAGCAATTTTTGGGAGTGAGTTGCCGCGACCGGTTCGATCCTTAGTCACCCCTGCGACTGCATCCATCACCCCTTGTGCCGCCGCGAAAACAGAGTACATATCGACAATTTTGGGAATTTCCTCACCTCTCGCTGGCTCGGCAAGGACATTCTGCAAGGCATCGGCTAGCGCCAGCGTATCGCCCACCGGGTAAACCAAGCCTGTTTGCCGTTCGATCACCAGATCCGGCGCGCACCCCACGGCATCGGATACCACGACCAGCGTGCCGCAGGCCAGCGCCTCGTTCACCACCAGCCCCCAGGTTTCACTGCCTTCTGATGGAAGCACCATGACATCGGCTATGGAATAGGCCTCAGGCAATTCCGTCTGGTTGCGAAACCCCAGAAAGCTCAGCGGCACATTCCACTCGCGCCCTTTGGCCTCTAGCAGGGTGCGAAGCGGGCCATCCCCCGCTATCACGCCACAGACGTTTACACCCCGGTCGCGCAGCGTGTGCAATGCCAGAACCATGTCCAGCGGGCGTTTTCTGTCGAGCAGTTTGCCCACGAACAAAACAGCAAATTGGTCTGGAGCGATACCCAGGTGCGCACGGCTGGCCTCGCGATTGACTGCCTGTGCCCGCGCTGCGAAGGCGTCGTTGTCGATGCAATGCGGAGAGAAAAACAGGCGCTCAGCACGAACGCCGTAGTGCTCAAGATAGGCCCGGTTTTTTTGACCCACGTACAGGCAGGCATCGAACTGACGCAACAGGATGGGATACAGGATTTCCTTTCCTAAGCGCTTAGCCCATCCACGAGGTGTACCCAAGTGTGAGTCGCCTCGTACCATTACCGGCACGTTATTGGTATGACAAGCGCGAATCGCTTGCCAGTAGGTTTTTAATTGCCAACCCATCACAAGGAATGCGTCGAACTGGCCCTTCCTGATCTCTTCGGCGATATCTGGTGTGTCACATCCGAAGAAACCATTGGTGCCGGGGTTTTTGGCGACATTGCGAAGAAACTGGTTATCGTAACCGCTCAACAGATCGATATCCCACTCAAAAGCAACATTGAAACCTGCATATGCTTGTTCTTTTGCGTTTTGTCGATGGGCAAAAAAAACCTGCAAATCAAGTCGGCTCGATAATTCACGAAAAAGTGGGGCCTGATATTGAATTGGGTGACTCGTTAATATTCCTAGACGCGGCTTAGACATGTTGGTGGTCATCCAAAAAACTCTACGTCTGTCTTAATAACACGCGCTGGTACGCCTGCCACCATGGAATTTGGTGGAACATCGCGCGTTACCACCGCACCTGCTGCAACAATGGCACGCTCACCAATAGTGACACCTTTCAAAACGGTTGCATTCATTCCTATCCAAACACCATCGCATATTTTTACGGGCTTCGTTTCTGATTGTGTAACACCATCAATATAAGTTCTATGGAAATCATGGTCTGAAATCGTGACCCCCCAGGCGATTGAGCAATTGCGGCCTATCTCTACGCTTTCCTTGGCAATAATTTTGTTAAGTCCAGCTGTGTATGTATTGCCTTTTATAACAATCTTCCCACCCTCAAGGAGCCATACCAGAGAGCCCCGGCCAATCTCGTTGTATCCATGGATGATGAGCCTCCCATTTGCGCGAAAGAAAAGCGAATTAGGCCCTGCCCAACCCTGAAAACTACTGCGTTCGGTTCCGACCACAAGAAATCCATTATCGTGAAACTCAATTGACGAGCCGCGCTCGAAATGGACCGCTGTTCGTGCATTGATATAGGCGCACAGGCCAAGGTAGTCATGCGACACTGAAAGTTTTTTGACGTGGCGCGAGAAATGAAATGCCACGCTCTTTAAAAGGTTGAACGGGGCGTCAGGTGTTAAATGAGAAAGTGGGTTTTTCATTTTTTTGTCATTAGAAAATTCCGACAGGACATTAAGTAATTCCAGTCACATTGCTCCCTTCATGCCAAATCGTTTGCCGACCAGCCGGGTCAGTCTGGTTCTTGTCTCCTCATCCAAGCGGCGCCATCCCCAGACTGTGCCCAGCAAAACCCCGCTGATTGCTATCGGATACAGTACAGGTGCGCTGAATGTTTTCATTGCCGCCATACCCAAATAGACCTGTACTGATGCCGCGCTCAGGAATGAGGGGCCAAGTGCATACCAGGCCGGATCCGTTTCAGGGTGTATGCGCGTTGTCTGTATAAAAAAATAAATCAGGAGGATAAGCGCAGCCAATTCCCCGGCCCATACACCGAGGCCGAGGCCACCAATACCAATATACGTCAGCATGACACCGCCGAATACCAGGCTCACACCGCTACGTGCGATCGTTGTAGAGAGTATCGATCGATGGTGATTGATACCAGTAAGAAAGGTATTCATCATCGCTCCCAGGTTCATCAAGCTGACGCCGGCTAGTAGAGTAGAAAGAAGGACTTTGTCCAATGCCACAGCATGGTTCGTCCAATACTTGTACAAAGGCTCGATAAGGGGGTAAGCCACCAGAATGCTCATATTGACCGCTGCGCCCACGATCACCCCGTGAGCCTCATGTACGGCGAGCAATTTACGACGTTCTTTCCTGGCATGAAAACGCACGACATCGGGGAGCAAGGGCGTTGTCAACACATTTGTGACGTTCGTCCACAGATTGGTTAGCGTGCGAACGGTGGTGAAGATAGGCACGGCGGCTGCGCCAGCAACGGTGGAAACCAGGATGACGAGGCCATTGCTTGACCCCTGCTGGATCAAGCCGCTGACGGTAACTGGAATTGACTGCAACAGGTCACGCAGACCATGCGAAAAACGGAAGCCGCGCCACCAAGGGTAATATCCAGGCAACTTGAACCGGACGTACAACGCGGATGCAAAGACAAACAGGAACTGCATAAGCGCAAACAGAGTACTGGTTTGAAGAAGAGTGAAGCGGAAGAACGCTGAAAGAATTACAACCAGAAACAGACTTAACTGGGAACCAAGCGCCCACCCGGCGGCCTGGTACATCATCCCTGCCGGAATGAGCAGCCGATGGATGATGCCGAGATAAAAACCGCCCAGCACCCATGACCCCGCTAGCACCAGAAGTGCCCAATCTGCATTTTGGGGACCGAGAGCGGAACTCGCCGTACCGATCAACCTGGGTAGAAAATCAAAGCCAATCACAGCAACTACCAGAATGAGCTGTATCCCTGCAAGAATAAACACACCTGCTAGCGAGGATGCGAGCGTTTCCTGGAGTGCCGTTTGATCCTGGTGATAGAGGATGTTGATCTGGTTGCCAACGTAATTCACAAACCCGGTGCCCGTCGTCTGCAGCATGGCGAACACCGAGAACAGCGCCAACCACATGCCGTAGGACTCTTTTCCCCAATACTTCAAACAGATGGGGACGGTAACGAGTTGCATGCCGATCGACAGGATCGACGACAGTCCGTTGACGGAGGCCACCCTGACTGCACGATGCTCGGTGCTGCTGCCACTCATTTTTGTTCGATCCCTATGCGCGGCCTTAATACTTTGCGCAGGACGTATCGATACAGGTTTAAAAACCAGAAGTCATAGATGGTTTCCGACTGACGGCTGGATTCGATCATTGAGCGTTTCTTGCGCAGCACCGCATAAGTCAGCCATTTTGCCGTTTCAAGGCTCAGCCACGATCGGAATTTCCACCAGCTCAGCCGTCCTGTAATTGTGTTTAGATCAAAGTATTCCAGTCGATTTGAGGCATGAATCTCATAAAGATATCGTTGTCGCTGCCAAGACCAACAGCCATATTTGTAAATATCTGGGTAGTAACTCGGGCGCTGGTGGCGAATTGCAATAATCGGCTCAGCCACATACCCGACCGGCCAACGCATGGCAAGCCGCATCCAGAGGTCAATATCGGCGAGCAGCCCGAACTGTTCGCGCATGCCACCCACCTGTACCCATGCGTTGCGCCGGATCATGGCGGTACCGCGCACGACACAACCCCAGCGGGCGAACAGGTGGTTGTTCAATAGCCACTTGCCGTCGATACATTCACCGGGCATGGACTCCTGGTAAACGAAATCACTCTCGAATACGCCATAGGGATTGAACACGAAGGCAGCATCAGGATTGCGTTCCAATACTGATGCCCACTTCTCAAGTAGATCCTTGTGATAGATATCATCGTGGTGCAGAAGCGCGATATAGGGCCGATCGGTCTGCGCAACGGCATGGTTTGCATTGCCGGCCATGCCCATGTTGTGGGGAGTGCGAATCGGCCTGATCCGTTTATCCTCGGCCGCCAGTATTTGGATCCGTTCCCAGGTTCCATCGGTCGAACAATCATCGCTGACGATGACTTCATAGCCCGTGACGGTCTGGTTCAGGATCGACCTTATCGTTGATTCAACAACATCGACATGATTGTAGGTGAGCAGGCAGACAGCGATTTTTTCGCCCACGGACTGATTCATTTCTTCACCGCCTTGATCAATATCTGCCCGCCGAATAGATTGGGCCAGTGGCGGCAACCCCATTGATCGATACGGTCGCACCAGGATTCCGGCAGCAAGTGGCGGCGTAACCACCATAGAGGAACGCTACCCGTTGCCGATTTGCTCAGCACCGACAAGCTGGGCGCGCCCGCAAGCAGAAATTTATCTGCTGTGTAATAAGTAAAGAAACGCAGATGGGTATCGTCGAGCACCCCGGCCGATTCATATTCAAAATGGCCGAACAGGAATTGCAGTCGCATGCGCCAGGAGAGCACGTTGGGTACTGCGATCAATATCTGGCCATCTTTATGCAGTAATGAAGCAAATCTAGCCAACACAACGGCGGGATCGCGGAGATGTTCTAGAACGTGCGAGAAAACCAGAGCATCAAATGTTTGGCCGGTCAAATCTGGCGGGAATTCGCCCTCTAAATCGAAGACCCAGCAATGCTCCATATGTATGCCGGCAATTTCGGCTTCGGATGCGGAATGTGTAATCCCGTAAACTTGGCGGGCCTGATGTCGCTCTTTCACAAGACGCGCGTTGTCCCCTGCGCCACACCCGATATCGAGCAAGCGTATGCAGTTGCCCAGCATCTCTAGTAGTGGCCCGTTTCCCTGGTTGAAGTAGATTCGATCTGGCACGATTATCTGGACGGTTCTGGCTTTAAGTATGGCCAAGGCAAGTTTTTCATTTTGAATGGTGAAAATAGAAAAATAGATCTTCAACCGGCTTTCGTTGCAAGGCACACGTATTCTGAATGGAAGGTCGAATGACTAAATTTTTCCTGAACCAATTCTTTACATCTTTCCCCTAATGCATCTCGCAATGCGACATTCTCAACAAGCGCGCATATCTGCTCCGCCAACATTTCCGCATCCCCATATTCAACCAGATACCCGCTCATGCCATGTTCGATTACTTCCGGTGTCCCTCCGTGGTTGCCGCCGATACAGGGCTTTCCCCGTCGCATGGCTTCCAGGAATACGATACCGAACCCCTCTTTCTTGCTGGGCATGACGAAAACATCGCAGTTCTCGTAAGCAGCGGCTAAATCTTCATCCGACAGCGCGCCCCAGAAGGTTACCTGCGGGGAAACGCCCAGTTCGTTTGCGACACTTTTCAATCTGTCCTGGTCATCCCCCTTGCCCACCATATTCAAATGGACACCGGGGTGACTTTCCTTGAGCAAAGCCAAGGCCTGAAACGTCTGCTCAAAACCTTTATAACGCTCTGTGCTGTCTTGCCTTGCAACACAAAGAAGCCTGAATTCGCCGTTTAGTCTGAAAGTTGGTGTTGGGATGACGCTGCGCTCATCAGCGCACAGCGGGATGATCTGAAACCGGGAAGAAGGAATGCCGTTAAGTCGTGCGCATTCTTGCGCTGTGTACTGTGTGGTGGCGATGATGCGTGATGCCCCCAATAGCGCGCGACGATCCAGATACGGAACACGTTTCCAAGCCTCGATGCCGTGGAGGATGACATGGTAAGTGCGCACTTTACCGAGATATTTAAGGACCAAGGCAACTGGCGCCATGCCGACGTGACCAACAAACAGAGTGTCCATGGTTGGTAGCGTCAGCAAGGCGTGAGCTAAAAGTCTAGGCTTTGAGCGTTTTGCACCCCATGCCCGCACGATTTTCGGCATGGCCGGGTGATGGCTGAGTGCTTCAGTGCTGTCATTTAGGCTAATGCAGTAACCAGCATCCGCTTTACCCTCGGATACCAATCGACCAATAACCTCAGCGATACGCAACATGAAAGATTGAATGCCACCGCATGTGCTGACTTCCGGCGCAAGCAATCCAATACGCCACGGCGAACGGTGGCGCTTTTTGGGGATCTGGCTAAATGCGCTGGAAGGGATCCTGGGGGCCATCGCTACAGTTCAGTCCCAATAACCCGGTAAGCGCCAGAGTGCGTCACTGTGGACTGGGTTGCCCTAGGATCACGAATGTATAGCGTATTGCCCGAGGCGGATCGGGCTCCGCCCAGGTCCACTACTAGCCGCTCGGTAGGGTCATATCGGCACGGCCGGAAACCGATGGTTTGCATTTGCTGGTGCAGGGTGTTTTCATCAAACCCATAACGGGCGCCACTTCCGTTCAGTTCCATGATTACTCCATGCAGCCCTGGGCTAGTGAGTGTTGTTTTTGCCCCGGCCAATACTTCTGTTTCGAATCCCTCAACATCGATCTTGATGAGCATGGGTACGACACCCTGCAAGGCCTCGTCCAGCGTAACCACTGGAACGCAAACGGTTTTTCCTGTGTATTGATCCCCTGTGCGGAGTGCCTGATTGGTAGTGTCCTGGTCGGCGATCATCTCCAGTTCGCCGCTGTTTCTGCCCACGGCTTGGTTTCTGGCATCGACGCGCGATTCGAAGTGATTAAGGTAGATGTTGTCGCGCAGGGACTCGAACGTCGCGGTCACGGGTTCGAAGCTGATCGCGTTGGCGCCCGTTGCGCACGCCAGGATGGTGTAGGAGCCAATGTTGGCGCCGACATCCACGAAAAGATCGCCGGGACGCAGGAAATGGAGAACGAATGCCATGTCCTCGAATTCGTGCAAGCCGCAATAAATGTTGCCTGTTGCGCCGGTCATGCCCGGCTTTGCCAGCAGTCGGGTGTTGTTCACATAGGGCACGGCGACAGGCCAGCCCAGTACGCGACTACCGATCTGCCAGCGCAACCATCGAGCAAAGGCACCAGCCTTGCGATCCTTGGTGAGGGGATGGCTGGCGATGAAGCGATAAATATTCAGTAAGCCCATGGTGGTGTCAGTGCTTTGTTTGTAGTTGGGCGATCGCGGCGAGCACCCGGGAAGGCATAAAGACGCCGCTCCTGCAACGGGTGGGCTTGATCATGACTGGCTGCCCTGCGTGCTGTATTTGTAGCCGTAGCCATATCCGTAGGGGCTGGAAATGCGCACAAGCTGGCCGTTGTACAGCACGCCCTTGACCTCGACGCGCGCCTGGCCGAGCCGCTTGACTGCTTCCTTGAGGTCGCCCACGGTCGAGACGCTGTCGCGCACGGCCATGAAGGTGGCGCCCATGTGTGGGCCGAGCACGGCCACATCCGAGACCAGCAGCGTCGGCGGGGCGTCGACGATGACGATGTCGTACTGCGCGCTCGCCTGGTCGAGCAGCTGCGGCAGGCGCTCGTTGAGGAAGAGCGCGCTTGCGTTCGAGACCTGGGTGCCGTTGCTGACGAAGCCCAGGTTCGGCAGAACGTCCTTGTGCGTGGCCTGCTCGAGGCTCAGCTCGCCGGCGAGGATCTCGCTCACACCCGACACGCGCCGCAGCCCGAAAAACTGGTTGAGGTGGCCCTTGTGCAGGTCCATGTCGATCAGCAGCACACGCTTGCCCGCCTGCGCCAGCACGGCAGCGATGTTGGTGGCGAGGAAGGACTTGCCGACGCCGGGCGTGGGGCCGGTGATCATGACGCGGTTGTTCGGCGCGTCGAGCATCGCGAACTGCAGCGCGACACGGAAGCTGCGCAGGCCCTCGATGGCGAGGTCATCGGCGTGGCTTTCCGCCAGGACGAAGCGGCCGGTCTCTTTCGCCGCGATCTTCCTGGCGAATTCTCCCTGCTGCTTGCTTTCGAGCACGGTTGCGTAGACCTGCAGGCCGGTCGCCTCCTCCACCGCCTGCGGGCTGTCGATCGCGCCACGCATCGCCTTGCGCACGAAAACGGCCGCGATGCCGAGGAAGAGGCCGAGGATGAGCGAGACGAGGGCGATCATCGTGCGCCGGGGTTTGATGGGGCTTTCAGGTACGACCGCCTCGTCGATGATGCGCGAGGTACCGATCTTGCTGGCCTTGGCGAGCCGCAGCTGCTGCAGGGTGTTCAAGAGCGACGTATAGAGCTCGTTGCCGACCTTGACGTCGCGCATGCTGCCGACCACGTCCTGCTCCACGCTCGGCAGCCGTTTGACCTGCACCTGGATGGTGGCCTTCTGCCCCTGCAGGATGCGCAACTGCGTTTCGGCGTTGATCACGCTGGGGTGCTGCGGCGTGAATTTGGCCAGCAGTTCCTCACGCTCGCGCTTGGCCTCGAGCAGCTTGACCTCGATCTCGACCGCCTGCTGCAGCATGTTCTTCGCTTCTTCGCCAAGGTCGATGGTGCCCTTGGTATCACGCAGCCGGTTGTATTTGGTTTCTGCTGCCTCGACGCTGCGCCGGATATCAGGCAGCTGCGCCTCGAGGAAGGCAATGCTCTTTTCGGCCTCTTCGGACTTGCGGCCGATGTTCTGGCGGATGTATTCGTGGCCGACCGCGTTGAGGATCGCAGCCGCCTTTTCCGGGTCGCCGCCCTCCAATCGGGCTTCGATCAGCCCGGACTGCCTGCCCTTTTCGCCGATCTTCAGCGCGCCCTGCAGGTTCTTGACCACCTGCAGCTTGGAATTGCTGCCGATCAGGAACTGCGCGCCGGCCTGGCCGGCGAGATCGGCGACGAGGATTTCCACCTTGCCGGCCGGCGTTTCGCTGGCGAGGCGCTG
>JANJWF010000144.1 GCA_024709685.1 Thiobacillus sp. | reverse complement strand
GCTTCAATGCGCATGACCCGCTTCCTCCAGTTTCACGCTCGTCTGCAGGCCGGCAGGCAGGGCGACCCCGTCAGGCAGGCCGGTCAATCTGAGCCGCACGCGCTGACGCTGGTTGACCGGATTGGCAAAAGCAAATATCTGCTGCACGACCGCCGGAATCGCCACCTCGCCGCGGCGGACGTCGGCCACATAGACGGTTGCCCGCTGCCCGGGTTTGAGTTTGCTCGATACCCGGATGGGTACGCTGGCCTCTGCCTGGATGGCCGCCGGGCGCGCGATCGTCAGGATGGTGGTCCCGGTGGCGGTGTATTGTCCGACCTGGCCGCCCGTGTTCAGAATCTGGTTGTTGACGACATTCAGGCCATAGATGACCCCGGCTTCCGGGGATTTGATGCGGATGACCTTCAGCGGCTCGCGGCGGGCCTCCAGCAGCTTGATATCCTCCTCCGACATGCCGCGCCATCGCAGACCCATGCGGGAGTCGATGAGCTTTTCATTGCCGGTCATCGAAAACTCCCGCACCGCGTCCAGGTTCGAGAACAAGCCGAGATAGGTGCTCTGGATGGTTTCCAGCTCCGCACTCTCCATTTCCCCCAACACTTCATTGCGAGCGACGCGCTTGCCCACGTAAAGATTGTTCAGCTTGGTGATGCGTGCATTGATCTTGATCACCACGTTGGCCAGTTGCCGCGGGTCAAAAGCGAGCGTCGCCGGATAGCGGACAGCCGCCTCCATGGGGCGATCGTGCTCGCCTCCCGCCGCAGCCGGCGACCCGAACATCGAGGCATCCGAGTGTGCATGCACTGAGGCCTGAAGGCTGAGAAACAAGGCCATCGCCAGAACCAGCTGGAGCAGCATCTTTTTCAAATCAAAAAAATTGACACCCAGCCACAAGCAAACCCCATACCAGACCACCGCATCCCCATTTCCATGGCTGCGATGGCCTTCGCACCGGTGCGGGTTACCGTGCTGTCGCCCGCTTCACCCCGCGCCGCGCACAGGGGGACTGCGTCTGCCATGATTGCCAGCCGAGAAGGCAGGATGTTTCAATTGTTCCCAAATGAAACATCGGGTGTTTGGCGTTCTCCACTGCCCGACTGCCGGATGAGCAAGGGAAGCAGGATGTTTTCATCGCGATGTCGGAGCGGCGGGAAGGCGCGCGAAATCGTGTGGCAGAATGCGCCATATCAGGTACCGCCGTCTGATGGCCGTACCCGCCGCTCGCACCACGACTTCGCCTGCCGAGGCGATTGCAATCCATGAAACTCGCCGCCTGGAACGTCAACTCCCTCAAGGTCCGTCTGCCCCAGCTACTGGACTTTCTCGCCACCCGAACCCCCGACGTCGTCTGCCTGCAGGAGACCAAACTCATCGACGATGCCTTTCCGATCGCCGACCTGGAGGCTGCCGGCTTCCGCGTCGTCTTCGCCGGACAAAGAACCTACAACGGCGTCGCCCTCCTCAGCCGCGCCGAGCCACTCGACGTGCAAGTCGGCATCCCCGGCCTGGAGGACGAGCAGAAGCGCGTCATCAGCGCCACCGTCGACGGCGTGCGCGTCGTCTGCGTCTACTGCCCCAATGGGCAGAGCCTCGATTCCGACAAATACGCCTACAAGCTCGCCTGGTTCGATGCGCTCTCGGCCTGGTTGAAGGGTGAACTCGAGCGCCATCCGAAGCTCGCCGTACTCGGCGACTACAACGTCGCACCGGAAGACCGCGACGTGCACGACCCCGAGGCGTGGCAGGGCTGCGTGCTGGTGTCGGAGCCGGAACGCGAGCAATTCAGGAAACTGCTGGCGCTGGGCCTGAAGGACAGCTTCCGCCTGTTCGAGCAGCCGGAGAAAAGCTTTTCCTGGTGGGATTACCGCATGATGCGCTTCCGCCGCAACCACGGTCTCCGGATCGACCACATCCTGCTGTCGGAGCCGCTCGCCGCCGCCTGCACCGGCGCGAGCATCGACCGCGACATGCGCACGCTGGAGCGGCCGTCGGATCACGCGCCGGTGCTGGCTGAGGTTGCTCTGGACACCTGACCCTCCCGGCAACAGGTTCGCTCCCCTGCGGCACCCATCCCGCCCACACCCCGGTCGATTTCATCGCCCACTGCTTATCGGCAAGCTAAAGCTGGCGCGTCACAAGCTGCCCCCTGCCAGACAAGTGCCGGTTTCATCCAGTTCTCCATTCACGGCCGGACAGGCCGCCGGTCTGATCGCTCTCGCCTGAATTCGTCGGCCGCTTGCTATCCCGCTGTCGGCTTTTTTTACACATCGTTGGGGAAAACACCAAGATGAATCCATTTTTTCTTTTACTTTCATAGTTTTATCCGTCCTGGCCTGGTCGATGCTTCGGAATACTTGCCGTATCAGAATTGACGCGGCGCGAGAGAAATTCACTGACGTATCCGAAGTGTCGGCGCAGGAGGTGTGCGATGGAAGTGGGTCCGTTCTTTCCCGGAATGCCCGATCCAGTGGGCGCCTTGCTGCCTGCCCTGATCTCGATTGGCATCGTCTTGGCCCGACAGGCCCGTAGCGGACTTGGCAAGGCTGAACTGTTCTGGCTGGTCGTGTTTTCTCTGGCGCTGTCAGCCGCGCTTGCCAGGGCCACGATTACCCCGGATGAAGCCTCGCTGCACATCGTTCCCGGCGCGACGGTGCTCATATGCTATCTGCTCTGGCGCGGGCGTTACATCTCCCCGGGGCTGGCTTTCGCCCTGACCTATGCCACCAGCCTGCCCGTGGACTTTTTCATGGCGCAGATACTGTTCGGCGCCGGGTTCAATTCCGAGTGCATCGGAGGGGCCGGCTGGCGCGATGGCCTCCTGGTTTTGCCGTCCCTCACTGCACTGGCGGTCATGTACGGCAATTGGCGCATGACGAAGGTGAGGCGCGCCGGATTGTTCTGGTTCGGGCAACAGACAGGCGGCCGCATCCTTGAGCCCTCACCGGCAAGACCCGGTGGCACAGTGGTTGCGTGACCGCCCGAAGCCGCCGCAAAGCCGGCAAAATCAGTACTGCACGACCGCCGGATCAAGGCTGCGCCACAGATACCAGGTGGCGACCGTGCGCCAGGGCGCGTGTCGCTCGCCGTGCCGGCGCAGTTCCTTCGGGGTGGGGCGTTCGCCACCGAGATAGTGAAGCGCGACGGCCTTCTGCAGGCCGATGTCATCGACCGGCCAGACGTCTGGGCGGCGCAGGTTGAAGATGAGGAACATCTCGGCGGTCCAACGACCGATCCCGCGTACATCGACGAGTTCCGCGATCACCGCTTCATCCTCCATTTTTCTCCAGCGCGCCGGTTCGACGCGGCCATCGGCAAAATGGCCGGCGAGGTCGACGAGGTATTCTGCCTTGCGGTGCGACAGACCGCAGGCCGCAAGCGTCACCGGTTCGAGCGTGGCGACGTGTCCAGGCGCCACGGTTCCCGCCAGCGCCGCGAAACGAGCCCAGATGCTGTCGGCGGCCTTGACCGAGATCTGCTGCCCGACGATGGCGCGCGCCAGCGTCTGGAAGGGGTCGCCGCGGTTGCCGAGCACGGCATCGGGATAGCGCGCGATCAGCCCGGCCATCACCGGATCGGCGACGGCGAGTTCTGCACAGGCGGTGGACCAGTAGGCAGGAGCGCGGATTTTCATGAAAAACCCTTTATCCACGAAGGACACGAAGGACACGAAGAAGCGCGAAGGGAAAAAGCCACAATCTCTTTCGGTTTTCTTCGCGTCTCTTCGCGTCCTTATGCCCTTCAGAATATTCGCGGATAAAGCCTTTCAGTCTCACAGCAGGATGATGTCGTACTGCTCCTGCGGGTAGGTGGTCTCGACCTGCAATGAAACCGGCTTGCCGATGAAGTCGATGAGCTGGGCGAGGCTGCCCGACTCCTCATCGAGAAACAGGTCGATCACGCTCTGCGCCGCGACGATGCGGTATTCGCGTGCGTCGAACTGGCGGGCCTCGCGCAGGATCTCGCGCAACACGTCGTAGCACACGGTCTGCGCAGTCTTGATCTCGCCGCGCCCGACACAGGTCGGACACGGCTCGCACAGCACGTGCGCCAGCGATTCGCGGGTGCGTTTGCGCGTCATCTCGACCAGCCCCAGCATGGAGAAGCCGCTGACCGTGGTGCGGGTGGGGTCGCGCGTCAGCGCCTTCTTCAGCTCGGTCAGCACCGCTTCCTGGTGCTCGGCATTGTCCATGTCGATGAAGTCGATGATGATGATGCCGCCGAGGTTTCTCAGCCGCAGCTGGCGGGCGATCGCCTGCGCGGCCTCGAGGTTGGTCTTGAAGATGGTGTCGTCGAAGTTGCGTGCACCGACGAAGCCGCCGGTGTTGACGTCGACCGTAGTGAGGGCCTCGGTCTGGTCGATGATGAGATATCCGCCCGACTTCAGGTCGACGCGTCGCCCCAGCGCCTTGGCGATCTCGTCCTCGATGGCGTGCAGGTCGAAGAGCGGCCGGTCGGCGCCGTAGTGCTGCAGCTTGTCGAGCACGGCAGAGGTGTAGTGCTGCGCGAACTCGACCATGCGCTGATAGGTCTCGCGCGAGTCGATGAGGATGCGGCTGGTTTCGCGGTTGACGAAATCGCGCAGCACCCTGAGCGACAAGTCGAGGTCCTGGTACAGCAGGCACGGCACGACACAGTTGCCGCGCGACTGGATGCTGCCCCACAGCCGCCGCAGGTAGTCGATGTCGGCCTGTATTTCGGCGTCCTCGGCCGTCTCGGCCATGGTGCGCACGATGAAGCCGCCGGCGGCATCCGCCGGCATCAGCTGATGCAGCTTCTGACGCA
>JANJWF010000091.1 GCA_024709685.1 Thiobacillus sp. | reverse complement strand
GGCGCAGCTATTCGATGCGTGGGGGAATAAGGTCCAGTCCACCGGAAATATCGCCCAGTATGGCTATACCGGACGCGAGCCGGATGCAACGGGGATGATCTATTACCGGGCGCGGTACTACGATCCGACGATCGGACGCTTCATCTCAAGGGACCCGGCGGGGATGCCGGATGGGGTGAACCGGTATGCGTATGTGGCGAATGATCCGGTGAATAACACCGACCCGAGCGGCGAAATCTGTGTGCCCTGCGCATTCGCTCTAGGCGGTGCAGCAGTCGGTGTTGGCATGCAAGCCGTTCAGGATTACCGGACGGGCAACAAGGCTACTTGGGGAAATTATTGGGGAGCCGCAGCCTCGGGTGCCGCTGGTGGTTGGGCGCTACTCTCTGGTGGCGGGGTGCTAGCTACTGTTGGGTATGGCGCCGGTGGCGCATTACTGGGAAATGGTATTCAGCAATCAATTAATCTTGCAACCGGTGACCAAAAGGGTGGCTACAGTGGAAGGAGTGCAATCACTGCAACCCTGACAGGCGGCGTTGCCGCTGGTGTGCTGAAACCCTTTGCTGGCGTAATCAAGCCGAAGTACGCGTCAACAGCGCAAGGCCTGATGACCAAACACGCGAACGGTACGATCAAGCAGGTTTCCAACAAGACGGCGACGAAAATGGTTCCCTCTATCATGGTGCGGGAAAACACTGTGCCGGAGGAACTGCTTGCTGATACCCTGGAAAATGGAGCCGATCAAATCAAGTTTACCCCTGCAAATGGCAGTGGCAGCTCCTACGCAAGTTCCAATAGCGGCAATCAATCCATGCAGAGTTTTGCGCAGTTAAGCGCTCCGCAGAACTCGGGCAGCCTATGGGGAACAAGCCTCGGCAGTGGTAATTACTCAAGTGGCGGCGCCAGCATTTTTAGGCAGAAATGAAGAGCGTGTTAGTGGAAATGCTGACGGACAGCCATGCCAAGGGCTATGCCCTTGGCTGCTGAGGAGTGACAACATGGGTTCCGCTCTGAGGCATGTTGTACTGCGAACCTCGCGGCAGATGTCCTGGTTTTTACTGGGAATCCCGGCTATTTCATTCGCCCTTTTATGGCTTCCAATAGCTATTGGCAAAGTAGCACTCTTGGATTTCGATACTTTGTTTATGGTCGCTGCAGTGGGAATCCTTCTCTTAACAGCCATCCTTTTGGTTAAAACCACCACCCTTTCGCTAACGCACGATGCCATCCACTACCAGTCGCTCTTGCGCAAAGTTGATATTGCGCTGGCTAATGTCGTCAAGGTGGAGTGCGCATTTGGTTTTGTCGCCTTCAGCTACAAACCCTATCAGCGCATCGTTGTCACGGTCCGGAAAACATCCGGCGAGAATGAGGTTATTTTGAATGGCGGTCTGTTTGATCAGCGTGAGATCAAGCAATGGATTGATGCATGCAACTCCGCCCTGCACAAGAAGTAGGTGACCTCCCCCTCACCTGGGAAAGGCAACGGGAAAGGCAACGGGGTCTTGCATTAACGCATCCAGCCACCTGGTCCGAATCTCATGTCACGCCCCTTAAGACTCGAACTAGCCGGAGGGCTCTACCACGTCACCTCGCGAGGCGACGGGCGTGAGAACATTTACCTGTCCGACGCCGACAGGCAGGTGTGGCTGGAAGTGTTCGGGCGAGTCTGCGAACGCTTCAACTGGGTATGCCACGCGTGGTGCCAGATGACCAACCATTACCACATCGTGATTGAAACGCCGGAGGCGAATCTGGCGCAGGGAATGCGCCAGCTCAATGGCGTGTACACCCAGCGCTTCAACCGCGCTCACTCCCGGGTGGGGCACGTTTTCCAAGGGCGTTACAAAGCAATCCTGGTCGAGCGCGACACCTATCTGCTGGAGCTGGCACGCTACGTCGTCCTCAACCCGCTGCGGGCAAAAATGGTGAGGCGCCTGGAGAACTGGATGTGGAGCAGCTACCGGGCGACCTGCGGGCAGGAAGACACGCCCGCATGGCAGCAGGCCGACTGGATCCTGGCACAGTTTGGCCAGCAACGCGCCAGCGCCATCGCCGCGTATGTGCGCTTCGTTCGCGAAGGCGCCCGGCTGCCGAGCGTCTGGACGCAATTGCAGGGGCAGATTTATCTGGGCTCAGAAGCGTTCATCAAAAAGATGCAGACGCAGATCGAAAAACGACCGGCCTTGGAGGAAATTCCGCGAGTACAGCGTCGGGCACTCAGCCGGCCCCTGGACGGATTTGCTGAGCGATATCCACGAGATGAGGCGATGGCGCACGCATATCTATCAGGGCAGCACACCTGGCTGACATCGCCCGATATTTCGGCGTGCATTACTCGACTGTGAGCCGCGCCGTACATGCGTTTGAGTCCGTGAGACACGGGGTTATGCTGCAACGCAAGGCCTGACCCTGCTGAGAGAATACATTTTATCTTTTACGTCCAATCTCGGCAGGACCGTAATACACTGGCTTACAAAAATATCTATATGTAACATGCATGTGATACAAGTTTGAGTTAGTGAGCACGCTGCTCACAGCCACACATAAAAACAAGGCGCGATTAGCGTCACGCAAGGAGGGGTTATGTTTTCATCCATTACAGCATCCAGCCACCGCCACCGCGGCTTCACCCTGCTCGAGCTCCTGGTGGTCATGGTGATCCTGGGCCTGCTGGCGGGGTACGTGGCACCCAGGTATTTTTCCCAGGTCGGCAAGTCGGAAGTCAAGACGGCACAAGCCCAGGTCGTCGCC
>JANJWF010000090.1 GCA_024709685.1 Thiobacillus sp. | reverse complement strand
CGACGAAATCACAATGAGGCCGACACGCTTGACGTCGTCACGCGCGATCACAAACGGGTGCTTGTATTCCGTGTGGGCGTACGCCAGGTGGGTCGCCACGCGGGCGATCTTCTCGGCGTACGGGCGCGCCGCCTTCATGCGATCCTGCGCCTTGCGCATCTTGGACGCCGCGACCATTTCCATGGCCTTGGTGATCTTGCGCGTGTTTTCCACGCTCTTGATCTTGGTCCGTATCTCTTTTCCGGCTGCCATAGTTACTCCTTAAACCAGCGGCTCCTGATCAACGTGGTCTATTTAATAGACGCCGGTTTTCTTGAATTCTTCCACCGCGGCGGTAAGCGCATGTTCGGTGGCGTCATCCAGGTTGCCGCTGGTTTCGATGGTTTCCATGATGCTGGCGTACTTCGACTTCATGAATGCCATCAGCGCCGACTCGAACGGCAGAATCTTGCTGACTTCGACGTCGTCCATGTAGCCCTTGTTGACGGCAAACAGGGTCAGCGCCATCTGCGAAACCGACATCGGCGAGTATTGCGGCTGCTTCATCAGTTCGGTCACGCGGCGACCGCGCTCGAGCTGCTTGAGGGTGGCCGCATCGAGGTCGGAGGCGAACTGGGCGAAGGCCGCGAGTTCACGGTACTGCGCCAGCGCCAGACGGACACCGCCGCCGAGCTTCTTGATGACCTTGGTCTGCGCCGCGCCACCGACGCGGGACACCGACAGGCCGGCATTGATCGCGGGGCGGATACCGGCATTGAAAAGGTCGGTTTCCAGGAAGATCTGGCCGTCGGTAATCGAGATCACGTTGGTCGGCACGAAGGCGGACACGTCGCCGGCCTGCGTTTCGATGATCGGCAGCGCGGTCAGCGAACCGGTCTTGCCCTTGACGGCACCGTTGGTGATCTTTTCCACATACTCGGCGTTGACGCGCGCAGCGCGCTCCAGCAGACGCGAGTGCAAGTAGAAGACGTCGCCCGGGTAGGCTTCGCGGCCCGGCGGGCGGCGCAGCAGCAGGGAGACCTGGCGGTAGGCCCAGGCCTGCTTGGTCAGGTCGTCGTACACGATCAGCGCGTCTTCGCCGATATCACGGAAGAACTCGCCCATGGTGCAGCCGGAGTACGGCGCGATGTACTGCATGGCGGCGGCGTCGGAAGCGGTCGCGGCGACGACGATGGTGTGGTCCATGGCGCCGTGCTCTTCGAGCTTGCGCACGACGTTGGCGACCGAAGATGCCTTCTGGCCGACGGCGACGTAGATGCACTTCACGCCGGTGCCCTTCTGGTTGATGATCGCGTCGATCGCGACGGCGGTCTTGCCGGTCTGGCGGTCGCCGATGATCAGCTCGCGCTGGCCGCGGCCGACCGGCACCATGGCGTCGATCGACTTGAGGCCGGTCTGCACCGGCTGATCGACCGATTTACGTTCGATCACGCCGGGCGCGATGCGTTCGATCGGCATCGTGGTGTCGGCGGCGATCGGGCCCTTGCCGTCGATCGGCTGGCCCAGCGAGTTCACCACGCGGCCCAGCAGGCCGCGACCGACCGGCACTTCGAGAATGCGGCCGGTGCACGTGGCGACGTCGCCTTCGGTGATGTGTTCGTAGTCGCCGAGAATCACCGCGCCGACCGAGTCACGCTCGAGGTTGAGCGCCACGCCGAAGGTATTGCCCGGCATTTCGATCATTTCACCCGACATCACGTCGGACAAACCATGAATGCGAACGATACCGTCGGTGACGGAGACGATCGTGCCCTGGGTACGCAGTTCGCTCGTGGCACCGAGGTTTTCGATCTTGGCTTTAATCAGTTCGCTGATTTCGCTTGGATTCAATTGCATTTCTGTTCTCCGAACCGTGAGGTTCCGATAAATATGTTTGGATGAGCCGGGTTGCGCCTTAAGCCTGGAGGGCGAAGGACATGCGCTGCAGTCGCCCCTTCACCGAGCCGTCGATCACCTGGTCGCCGATCGCGATCACGGCGCCGCCGATCAGTTCGGGATCCACCGCAACCTGCGCGTTCACATCGCGGTTGAACCTGGCCTTGAGTCCGGCCACCAGATCGTCGATCTGCGCCTGGGTCAGCGGTTGCGCGCTGGTGATGGTCGCCTCGAGGAGGCCTTCCGCGTCCGCCTTCAGCGCTTCGAACTGTGCGCCGATTTCGGCCAGCAGCGACAGCCGATCGTTTTCGGCCAGCACCTTGACGAAGTTGCCGCCGCGTTCGCCGAGGTCCGGTCCGGCGACCTCGATAATCAACGTAGCAATGCGTTCGGACGGTACCGACGGATCGGCAACCAGGCGCCCCATCTGGGGATCGGCCAGGACGAGCGCCAGCGATTGCAGGCGTGCCGACCAGCCGGCCAGATCGTTCTCGCCCTGCGCCATGCGGAATACCGCTTCAGCGTAAGGACGCGCCAGGGTAGACGGTTCACTCATGGTTACAGCTCGGCTTTCAGCTGGCCCAGCAGCTCGGCGTGGGTTTGCGCGTTGACTTCGCGGCGCAGGATCTTTTCCGCACCGGCGACGGCCAGCGCCGCGACCTGCTCGCGCAGGCTTTCGCGTGCACGGTTGGCTTCCTGCTCGATATTGGCCTGCGCCGCGGCAAGCTGGCGGTCGCCTTCCTGCTTGGCTGCGAGTTTGGCTTCCTCGACGATCTGGGCCGCACGCTTTTCAGCCTGGGCGATCACTTCTGCCGCCTGGGTCTTGGCATCGCGCAGGTTGTCACCGGCCTTCCTGGCGGCCAGCTCCAGCTCGTGCTTGCCACGGTCGGCAGCCGCCAGTCCGTCGGCAATCTGCTTCTTGCGCGCTTCGAGGGCGTTCATGATCGGCGGCCACACGAACTTCATGCAGAACCACACGAAGAAGATGAACGTGATGGACTGGCCGATCAAAGTTGCGTTGAAATTCATATCCGCACCTTTTAATGACGGGGGTTAAAGACGGGGGTTGACGAAG
>JANJWF010000085.1 GCA_024709685.1 Thiobacillus sp. | reverse complement strand
GACGGTGCCAAGGAGTCCGTGCTGCTGCGCGACACGCAATGGCATCCCTACAGGCAGCAAGTGCTGCACATCGACTTCCAGCGTATCGACAAGGATCACAAGATCCACGTCAAGGTGCCGCTGCACTTCCTCAACGCCGACGTGGCGCCGGGCGTCAAGACCGGCGGCGGAAAGCCGCACCATATCGTGGCCGAGCTCGATGTCGAGTGCCTGCCCGGCAGCCTGCCCGAGTTCATCGAAGTGGACATGGGCGCGCTCGAAGTCGGCCATTCGATTCACGCGAACGACCTGAAGCTTCCGGCGGGCGTCGAACTGGTTGCCCACGTCAGAGCGGAAAACCCCGCTGTCGCGTCGATCAGTGCTCCCAAGGGCGGTGGTGCCGACGAGGCGCCTGCTGCCCCTGCGGCGTAATGCGGATGCGCAACCCCTTGCGGGTTGTGCATTGCGTGCGGCATGACAGCGCCCCGCCTGATTGTCGGCCTCGGTAATCCGGGGCGAGACTACGAAGAAACCCGGCACAATGCCGGGTTTTGGTTTTGCGCGCGCCTCGCCCGGGACTGGGGCGTGACGCTGGCGCACGAAGCACGCTTTCACGGCGCCGTCGGTCGCGCTCACCGAAACATGTGGGTGCTGCTGCCGCAAACCTTCATGAACCGCTCCGGCCAGGCAGTGGGCGCGCTGTCACGCTTTCATCGCATCGCGCCGGCCGAAATCCTGGTGGTGCACGACGAACTCGACATTCCCCCGGGGCAGTTGCGCCTCAAGTTCGGCGGCGGCATGGGCGGGCACAACGGCCTGAAGGACATCGCCGCGCATCTCGGTACCCAGGATTACTGGCGGCTGCGCATCGGCATCGGCCATCCGGGCGACCGCAACGAAGTCGTGAATTACGTCCTCAAGCCGCCGCGCCGCGAGGAGCTGGCAGAAATCGAGGCGGCGATCGGGCGCGCCCTTGATCTCATGCCGCTGATTGAAAAAGGCGAGTGGAATGCGGCCATCCAGCGCGCCAACACCAAACCCGCTTCTCCCAAATTGCAGGAAACACCATGAGTCTCAAATGCGGCATCGTTGGCTTGCCCAATGTCGGAAAATCCACCCTGTTCAACGCGCTGACCCAGGCGGGCATCGCGGCGGAGAACTATCCTTTCTGTACCATCGAGCCGAATACCGGCGTGGTCGAGGTGCCGGATCCGCGTTTGGTGCAATTGGCCGAAATCGCCAAACCGCAGCGGATCGTGCCGGCGATCGTCGAGTTCGTCGATATCGCCGGCCTGGTAGCGGGCGCCTCCAAAGGGGAGGGGCTGGGCAACCAGTTCCTCGCCAACATCCGCGAGACCGACGCGATCTGCCATGTGGTGCGTTGTTTCCGTGATGAAAACGTGGTCCACGTCGCCGGCAAGATCGACCCGTTGTCGGATGTGGAAACCATCGCCACCGAATTGGCGCTTGCCGACCTGGCGAGTGCAGACAAGGCGCTGATGCGTTATGAAAAGCAGGCACGCGCAGGCGACAAGGAAGCCCAGAAAGTGGTCGCCGCATTGAAGCCGGTGGTGGCCGCGCTGAACGAAGGCCGTCCCGCCCGTGTCGCCGGCCTGGATGCAGAGGGACTCGCGGCGATCAAGTCACTCTGCCTGCTTACAGTCAAGCCCACGCTATATGTCGCCAACGTCAGCGAAGAAGGTTTTCACGACAACCCCATGCTCGATGCCTTGCGCGTCTTTGCCGACAAGGAGGGCGCGCCGGTGGTGGCGGTGTGCGCGGCGCTGGAGGCCGAGTTGCAGGAACTCTCGCCGGAAGAACGCCTTGAATACCTGAAAGAGCTCGGCTGGGACGAGCCGGGGCTTGATCGCCTGGTTCGCGCCACGTATGACTTGCTGGGATTGCAGACCTATTTCACCGTCGGGGTGAAGGAGGTGCGGGCATGGACCATCCACAAGGGTGATACCGCGCCACAGGCAGCGGGGGTCATCCATACCGATTTCGAGCGCGGTTTCATTCGC
This sequence comes from Thiobacillus sp., assembly GCA_024709685.1. Lineage (GTDB taxonomy): Bacteria > Pseudomonadota > Gammaproteobacteria > Burkholderiales > Thiobacillaceae > Thiobacillus. The sequence continues at coordinate 816 of JANJWF010000085.1, read as the reverse complement.
GCGCAGACCATCTCGTTCGAGGACTTCATCGCCTGCAGGGGCGAGCAGGGTGCCAAGGAAGCGGGCAAGATGCGCGCCGAGGGCAAGGAATATGTCGTCAAGGATGGCGATGTCATGAATTTTCTGTTCAATGTGTGAAATCAGGAAAGCTGGCTTTCCTGATTGTTTGACAGCATCTTCTGAAACACCCTATAATCTCGCGCTTCGTTTGGGTGGGGTTCCCGAGCGGTCAAAGGGATCAGACTGTAAATCTGACGGCTCTGCCTTCGAAGGTTCGAATCCTTCCCCCACCACCAGTTTTTTTGCAGTTCGAGCGGGGCGAAGCGGGTGGAGCGTGGTTGTTGACGCTTTAGCGGCTTTACAACCACGGTCTACCCCTTGTTGTGTGTTTGGCTCAGCGGGTGTAGCTCAATGGTAGAGCTGAAGCCTTCCAAGCTTAAGACGAGGGTTCGATTCCCTTCACCCGCTCCAGAGTTTTTATGTGGGCTTATTCGTGGTAAGTCCAGGCCCATGTAGCTCAGTGGCAGAGCACTCCCTTGGTAAGGGAGAGGTCGGCAGTTCAATCCTGCCCATGGGCACCAGTTTTCGGTGCCGCTGGTTATGCAGTGGCGCACCGGTTAATGAGTGGTTGTCAAAGTCGTCGCATCTTAATTGTGCAAAATTGAGGGGTACTTTTAAATGGCTAAGGAAAAATTCGAGCGGACCAAGCCGCACGTAAACGTAGGCACGATTGGACACGTTGACCACGGCAAGACCACCTTGACCGCGGCGATCACCACCATTCTGTCGAAGAAATTTGGCGGTGCTGCCAAGAAG
>JANJWF010000084.1 GCA_024709685.1 Thiobacillus sp. | reverse complement strand
AGCAGTTCGCGGACTTCCATTTCAACGAGTTCGAGCAGTTCGGCGTCGTCGACCATGTCGGCCTTGTTCATGTAGACGATGATGTAGGGCACGCCAACCTGACGGGCAAGCAGGATGTGCTCGCGGGTCTGCGGCATGGGGCCGTCGGCGGCGGACACGACCAGGATGGCACCGTCCATCTGCGCAGCACCGGTGATCATGTTCTTGACGTAGTCGGCGTGGCCGGGGCAGTCAACGTGGGCGTAGTGACGATTCGCGGTCTCGTACTCGACGTGGGAGGTGTTGATGGTGATGCCGCGCGCTTTCTCTTCCGGCGAGTTGTCGATCTCGTCGTACTTCTTGGCAGCACCGCCGAATTTCTTCGACAGAATGGTGGTGATCGCCGCGGTCAAGGTGGTCTTGCCGTGGTCAACGTGTCCAATCGTGCCTACGTTTACGTGCGGCTTGGTCCGCTCGAATTTTTCCTTAGCCATTTCAGATACCTTATAAAATCAAAATTATTTCTTGGCGATAACAGCTTCTGCGACGCTCTTCGGCGCTTCAGCGTAGTGCTTGAATTCCATCGTATAGGTCGCGCGTCCCTGCGACATCGAACGCAGATCGGTCGCATAGCCGAACATTTCAGCCAGCGGAACCTCAGCCTTGATCGCCTTGATGCCGGCCACGTCATCCATCCCCTGGATGATGCCGCGACGCCGGTTCAAGTCGCCCATGACGTCACCCATGTAGTCCTCGGGGGTCTCCACCTCGACCGCCATCATCGGCTCCAGCAGTGCGGGACTCGCTTTGCGCATGCCGTCCTTGAACGCCAAAATGGCCGCCAGCTTGAACGCCAGTTCGGACGAATCGACATCGTGGTACGAGCCGTCGAACAAGGTGACCTTGACGTCGACCACGGGGAAGCCCGCGAGCACGCCGTTGTTCATGGCCTCGACCAGACCTTTTTCGACCGCAGGAATGTACTCACGCGGTACGGTGCCGCCCTTGATGGCATCGATGAATTCGAAGCCCTTGCCGGGTTCGTTCGGCCCCATCTTGATCCAGACATGGCCGTACTGGCCCTTGCCGCCCGACTGCTTGGCGTGCTTGCCTTCCTGCTCGACTTCTTTTCTGATCGCCTCGCGGTAGGCCACCTGAGGCGCGCCGACGTTGGCCTCGACGTTGAATTCGCGGCGCATGCGGTCGACCAGGATGTCGAGGTGCAACTCGCCCATGCCGGAGATGATGGTCTGGCCGGATTCTTCGTCGGTGCGGACGCGGAACGACGGATCCTCAGATGCCAGGCGGCCCAGCGCAATGCCCATTTTTTCCTGGTCGGCCTTCGTTTTCGGCTCGACCGCCACGTGAATGACGGGCTCGGGAAATATCATGCGCTCCAGGATGACCGGGGCCGTGACATCACACAGCGTATCGCCGGTGGTCACATCTTTCAGCCCGACAACCGCTCCGATGTCGCCCGCCCGCAGTTCCTTGATTTCCTCGCGGTCGTTGGCGCGCATCTGCAGGATGCGCCCGATGCGCTCCTTCTTGCCCTTGACCGAGTTCAGGACGGTCGAGCCCGCCTGCAGCGTTCCCGAGTAGACACGGACAAAAGTCAGCTGACCAACGAACGGATCGCTCATCAGCTTGAATGCCAGCGCCGAAAACTTCTCGTCGTCATCCGCCTGACGCACGACCGCCGCATCGTTGTCATCCACACCCTCGACCGGCGGAATGTCGACCGGTGACGGCAAATACTGGATGACCGCATCCAGCATACGCTGCACACCCTTGTTCTTGAACGCGGTACCGCACAGCATTGGCTGGACCTCACCGGCAAGCGTACGCGTGCGCAGACCCTGGACAATCTCGTCCTTGCTCAGCTCGCCTTCCTCGAGGTACTTGTTCATCAGATCTTCGGAGGCCTCGGCAGCAGCCTCGACCATGTTCGAGCGCCATTTCGCTGCGAGCTCGGCAAGCTCGGCCGGGACATCCGCATAGTCGAACTTCATACCCTGGCTGGCCTCGTCCCAGTTGATCGCCTTCATCTCCAGGAGGTCCACGACGCCGACAAAGCTGTCTTCCGCGCCGATCGGTATCACCACCGGCACCGGATTGGCCTTCAACCGCGTGCGCATCTGCTCGACGACCTTGAAGAAATTGGCGCCGGAGCGGTCCATCTTGTTCACGAACGCCAGTCGCGGCACTCCATACTTGTTGGCCTGACGCCACACCGTCTCCGATTGCGGCTGCACGCCACCCACCGCGCAATACACCATGCACGCGCCATCCAGCACACGCATCGAACGCTCGACCTCGATGGTGAAATCGACGTGCCCAGGCGTATCGATGATGTTGATGCGGTGTTCGGGCATGGACATATCCATGCCCTTCCAGAAACAGGTCACCGCGGAGGAGGTGATGGTGATGCCGCGCTCCTGCTCCTGCTCCATCCAGTCGGTCGTTGCCGCACCGTCGTGCACCTCGCCAATCTTGTGACTCACACCGGTATAAAAAAGGATGCGCTCAGTGGTGGTCGTCTTGCCGGCATCGATGTGCGCGGAGATGCCGATGTTGCGATAGCGTTCGATAGGGGTCGTGCGTGCCACGTTATGGTCCTGACTGTGTCTGGTAGTGTTTTAAAAAATAACGCTCAGAAACGGAAATGCGAGAACGCCTTGTTGGCTTCAGCCATGCGATGGACTTCCTCACGCTTCTTCACTGCGCCACCGCGACCCTCGGCCGCATCCAGCAATTCGCCCGCCAGACGGGCACCCATGGACTTTTCACCACGCTTGCGTGCGGCATCCTTCAGCCAGCGCATCGCCAGCGCGGTACGACGACTCGAACGCACCTCGACAGGCACCTGGTAGTTGGCACCGCCGACGCGACGACTCTTCACCTCGACCAGCGGACGGGCATTGTTCAGCGCGGTGCTGAACACTTCGAGCGGATCCTTGCCGGATTTGCTGGTGATCTGCTCGAATGCGCCATAGACGATGCGCTCGGCGACCGACTTCTTGCCGCTGGACATGACGACGTTCATGAATTTCGAAACTTCCTGATTGCCGAATTTCGGATCAGGGAGAATTTCACGTTTGGGGACTTCGCGACGACGGGGCATGGTTCCTGTCTCTCTATCTAGTTAAAGCTTGCTGGCCGATTAGGATTTCTTGGGACGCCAGGCTCAATTACGCCTTCTTGGGGCGTTTTGCGCCGTACTTCGAACGCGACTGTTTGCGATCCTTCACACCAGCGGTATCCAGGCTACCGCGCACCGTGTGGTAACGCACACCCGGCAAATCCTTGACCCGGCCGCCACGCACCAGCACCACCGAGTGCTCCTGCAGGTTATGGCCTTCGCCGCCGATGTAGCTGATGACCTCGAAGCCACTGGTGAGCTTGACCTTGCACACCTTGCGGAGGGCCGAGTTCGGCTTCTTGGGCGTCGTGGTGTACACGCGGGTACACACGCCGCGGCGTTGCGGGCAGGCCTTCAAGGCCGGAACCTTGCTCTTTTCCACCGGCGCCTGACGCGGCTTGCGGATCAGCTGGTTAATCGTTGGCATGTCAAAAATTCCGAAAAATTAAGGTGAGCGTATCGTTTGTAAAACAAGCGGGACGGCTAGGCGCCGTCCCGGGCTTCAGTCCAGCGCTTCCCGGCGCACTTACGGCCGGAAAAAGACGCGTGAGTTTATGGGAGGACCACCCCCATGTCAAGCAACTTCCTGATTCTCGGCAGAATCCACCTCCCCGCCCTCGATCAGATGCTCGGCCCCCAGATCCTCCCCGGCCGCCTGGCGGCGCCGGGTGTTGTGATAGGCCAAACCGCTACCCGCGGGGATCAGACGCCCGACAATTACGTTTTCTTTCAGACCGCGCAACTCGTCCCGCTTGCCCATGATGGCCGCCTCGGTCAGTACCCGTGTGGTTTCCTGGAAGGAAGCCGCGGAGATGAACGAGTCGGTCGACAGGGAAGCCTTGGTGATACCGAGCAGGATCGGGTCATAGGTGGCGGGCTCCTTGTCGGCCGCCACCATGTCGTCGTTGATCTGCAGCACTTCAGAGCGCTCGACCTGTTCCCCGGGGATGAGGCCGGTGGCGCCCGGATCCACCACCACGACACGGCGCAGCATCTGGCGCACGATGACTTCGATATGCTTGTCGTTGATCTTCACACCCTGCAACCGGTAGACGTCCTGCACCTCGTCGGTGATGTAGCGCGCCAGCGCCTCGACCCCCTGCAGGCGCAGGATGTCGTGCGGATCGACCGGGCCATCGACGATCATCTCGCCCTTCTGGACGATCTGACCGTCGTGGGCGGTCACGTGCTTTTCCTTGGTGATCAGGTACTCGTGCGCAACCCCGTCGAGGTCGGTGATGACCAGGCGCTGCTTGCCCTTTGTGTCCTTGCCGAACGAGACGGTGCCGGTGACTTCCGCCAGCACGCCGGCGTCCTTCGGCGAGCGCGCCTCGAACAGTTCGGCCACGCGCGGCAGACCGCCGGTAATGTCGCGAGTCTTCGTGGTTTCCTGCGGAATACGCGCCAGCACATCACCCACCGCTACATCCTGGCCATCCTTCACGGTAATGATCGAGCCGATCTGGAAGGTGATGTTGACGACCGTATCGGTGCCTGCGATCCTGATCTCATTGCCGGACTCGTCCAGCAGCTTGACCTGCGGGCGCAGGCCCTTGCCGGCAGCACCCTTGCGTTTGGGGTCGATCACCACCAGCGTGGACCGGCCGGTGACATCGTCAAGCTGCTTGGCGACGGTAACGCCCTCTTCGATGTGCTCGAAGCGGACCCGTCCTGCGTATTCGGTAATGATGGGACGGGTGTGCGGATCCCAGGTCGCCAGCACCGCACCGGCCTTGATCTTCGCACCGTCGGTCACCATCAGGGTGGCGCCGTACGGCACCTTGTGGCGTTCGCGCTCTCGACCGCTGTCATCCGCGATGATGATTTCACCACTACGCGAAATCGCCACCAGTTCCTTGCGCGCATTGGTCACGTAGCGCATGGTCGCGGTGTACTGAACCGAGCCGTTGGACTTGGCCTCGAGCTGGCTGGCCGCCGCCGCACGCGAAGCGGCGCCGCCGATATGGAAGGTCCGCATGGTGAGCTGGGTGCCCGGCTCGCCGATCGACTGCGCGGCGATCACGCCGACCGCTTCGCCCACGTTGACCAGATATCCGCGACCCAGGTCTCGGCCGTAGCACTTGCCACACAGGCCGTAGCGCGTTTCACAGGTCAGCGGCGTGCGCACCTTGACTTCGTCGATGCCGAGCGACTCGATGACGTCGACCACGTCTTCCACCAGCAGGGTGCCGGCCTCGAACATGGTTTCCTGGCTTTCGGGATGAATGATATCGCTGGCAGCCACGCGTCCGAGAATCCGTTCGCGCAAGGCTTCAACCACTTCACCGCCCTCGACCAGCGCCTTGACCACCAGGCCGTTCTTGGTGCCGCAATCATCCTCGACCACAACCAGATCCTGCGTGACGTCGACCAGACGGCGCGTCAGATAGCCAGAGTTCGCGGTCTTCAGCGCGGTGTCGGCGAGGCCCTTGCGGGCGCCGTGCGTCGAGATGAAGTACTGAAGCATGTTCAGGCCTTCGCGGAAGTTCGCGGTGATCGGCGTCTCGATGATCGAGCCGTCCGGCTTCGCCATCAGGCCGCGCATGCCGGCGAGCTGACGGATCTGGGCCGCGGAACCCCGCGCACCCGAGTCGGCCATCATGTAGATCGCGTTGAACGACTCCTGGGTGACTTCCTTGCCCTGGCGGTCGACGACCTTCTCCCCGCCCAGCTGGCCCATCATCGCCTTGGCCACGGCATCACCGGCACGGCCCCAGATGTCGACCACCTTGTTGTAGCGCTCACCCTGGGTCACCAGGCCGGAGGTGTACTGCGACTCGATTTCCTTCACTTCGGCCTCGGCTGCGCCCAGGATCTGATCCTTCTCTTTCGGAATCAGCATGTCCTTGATGGCGATCGACATCCCCGCGCGGGTGGCGAAGGTGAAGCCGGTGTACATCAGCTTGTCGGCGAAAATCACTGTCTCGCGCAGGCCGCAGCGACGGAAGCTGGCGTTGATCAGCTTGGAGATTTCCTTTTTCTTCAGCGCCTTGTCGACGAAGCTGAACGGCAGCCCCGGCGGCAGGATTTCAGACAGCAGCGAGCGGCCGAGGGTGGTTTCCACCCGCTTGACCGTCTCGATACGGTTGTTGTTCTCGTCCAGCGTCACTTCCTTGATGCGCACCGTGACGCGCGCATGCAGTTCCGCCTCGCGGTTGTCGTAGGCGCGACGCGCTTCGGTGACGTCGGCAAACAGCATGCCTTCGCCCTTGGCATTGATCTTCTCGCGCGTCATATAGTAGAGACCCAGCACGATGTCCTGCGACGGCACGATGATGGGCTCGCCGTTGGCCGGCGACAGCACGTTGTTCGATGCCAGCATCAGGGTGCGGGCTTCGGCCTGCGCTTCCAGCGACAGCGGCACGTGCACGGCCATCTGGTCGCCGTCGAAGTCGGCGTTGAACGC
>JANJWF010000049.1 GCA_024709685.1 Thiobacillus sp. | reverse complement strand
CCTCGGCGCCTGGTTCGGCCAGGGACTTGCGCACGTCTACACCGAGACCAGTTTCCGTTTCCCCTACCTCGACTACCGCCTGCAGCCGGGCGTGGCGATGATCGCGCTGGCCGTCTCGGTGTTCGCCGCGGTGAGCGGCACCCTGGTGTCGGTGATGCGCGCGGTGCGCCTGCCACCCGCGGAGGGTATGCGGCCGGAGAGCCCGGAGGTTTACCGTGCCACCCTGGTCGAGCGGCTCGGCCTCGACCGCTGGCTCGCAGCGCCCTCGCGCATGGTGCTGCGCCACATCGGGCGCCGTCCGCTGAAGTCGCTGTTGACCGTGCTCGGGATCGCCTGTGCCTGCGGCCTGATGATGGTCGGCAACTACCAGAAGGGGGCGATCGACTTCATGGTCGACGTGCAATTTCGCCAGGCCTCGCGCGAGGACCTCGGGCTCGCGTTCATCGAGCCGACTTCGGGGCGCGCGCTGCATGAGCTGGCCGCGCTGCCCGGGGTCGACTTCGTCGAAGGCTACCGCGACGTACCGGCGATCCTGCGCTTCGGGCAGTACCGCCACCGCGCGGCGATCTTCGGCATCCAGCCCGAAGGCCAACTTCACCGCTCGCTCGATAGCGAGCTGCAGCCGGTGGCGGTGCCGCCGGGCGGCGTGGTGCTCACCGACCACCTGGCGAACGAGATCCTGCACGTGAAGCCCGGGGATTTCCTGACCGTCGAGGTACTCGAGGGCAGCCGCCCGGTGCGGCAGGTACCGGTACTCGGCATCACCAAGCAGTTTCTCGGTGTGTCGGCCTACATGCAGCAGGACTCGCTCAACGCGCTGATGCGCGAGGGCAATACGGTGTCGGGTGCCTATCTTGCGGTGCAGCCGGGCGCGGAGGCGGAGCTGTACGTACGCCTGCACGACAGCCCGCGCGTGCTGGGCATCGTTGCCAACAAGTCGGCGATCCAGAGCTTCTACGCCAGCATCGGCGAGTTCATCCTGTTCTACAACCTCGTCGCGACGCTGCTCGCCGGCGCGATCGGCTTCGGGGTGGTCTACAACAGCGCGCGCATCGCCCTCTCCGAGCGCGGCCGCGAGCTCGCGAGCCTGCGCGTGCTGGGCTTCACCCGCGGCGAGATCGCCTATATCCTGCTGGGAGAACTGGCGCTGCTGACGCTGGCGGCGATTCCGGTTGGTTTTGTGGTCGGCGTCGCGCTGGTCGGCATCCTGGTGGTGGCTTTTCAGAGCGAGCTGTACCGGCTGCCGCTGATCCTCACCCCGGAAAACTACGCCATGGGTGCGAGCGTCGTCATCGTCTCGGCGCTGCTGTCCGGAGGCTTGCTGTGGCATCGTCTCGGCCGGCTCGATCTGGTGGCGGTCCTTAAAACTCGCGAATAGGAAGAACAACAATCATGCGGCTGCGCGCAACCTTCGGAATGCTGGCAACCGCCGCTGTCGTGGCGGCAGGACTCGCGATCGGCTTCATGCCGCGTGCCGTGCCGGTCGACGTTGCCGTGGTGAAGCGAGGGTCGCTCGCAGTGACGGTGGAGGAGGAGGGCAAGACACGCGTCACCGAGCGCTACCAGGTGTCGGCGCCGGTGGCGGGCTATCTCCGCCGCATCGGCCTCGAGGCCGGTGATGCCGTCAAGGCCGGGCAGGTGCTGGCGGTGGTCGAGCCCGCACGCGCAGTGGCACTCGATCCGCGCACTCGCGCGCAGTCGCAGGCGCAGGTGAGCGCCGCCCGTGCCACGCTCGCCGCGGCAGAGGAAAAAGCCCGTGCTGCGCGGGCCGACGCGCAGCTGGCGCAGGAGGAACGGGTGCGCACCGAATCGCTCAGGCAATCCAATTTCGTCTCCCAGCAGGCGCTCGACACCGCCCGCACTGCCGAGACCCGCACCCGCGCCGCCGAGCAGGCCGCGCAGTACACGGTGCGGGTGGCGCGTTTCGATCTGGATACGGCGCGTGCGGCCGCCGCCAGCACCGCGCGCCTGCAGGCCGGTAGTGCTGCGGATGTGCTGCAGGTGCGCGCACCGGTGGCCGCGCACGTGCTGAGGCTGCAGCAGGAAAGCGAGGGCGCGGTTGCGGCCGGCCAGCCGCTGCTCGAGATCGGCGACCCCGCCAGCCTGGAAGTCGAGGTCGAGGTGCTGTCCACCCACGCGGTGAAGATCGCACCCGGCTCGAAGGTGATCCTCGATCGTTGGGGCGGCGACCAGGCTGTCGAGGGCCGGGTGAGGGTGGTCGAGCCGAGCGGCTTTACCAAGATCTCGGCGCTCGGCGTCGAGGAGCAGCGGGTGCGCGTCATCGTCGACTTCGCCTCGCCGCGCGCGGCGTGGGCTCGGCTCGGCGACGGTTACCGGGTGGAGGCGCGCTTCGTGCTGTGGGAAGGGCAGGACGTGCTGCAGTTGCCGACCAGCGCGCTGTTCAGGCAGGGTGAAGGCTGGGCGGCGTTCGCGATCGACGGCCGGCGCGCGCGCCTGACGCCGGTCGAAATCGGCCAGCGAGCCGGCCTCGACACCGAGGTGCTGTCCGGACTCAAGGTTGGCGATGCGGTGGTCGAGCATCCCGACGAGACGATCCGCGACGGGGTGCGGGTCAAGCCGCGCTGACGCTCAGCCTTTGGCCCGCCCCGCCTGCTCGAGAATCTCGATCACCTCGCTGTCGTCGACCTGCGGAAAGTCCGCGTAGAACTGTCCCACCGCCTGGAAGAACATCGGCGTCGACAGGCACACGACTTCGTCGGCATACCCGCGGATCTTTTCCACGGTGTCCGGCGGCGCTACCGGCACCGCACAGATCAGCCTGGCGGGCTTCTTCGCGCGTAGCGCGTGCAGCGCGGAAATCATCGTCGCCCCGGTGGCCAGCCCGTCATCGACTACGATCACGACGCGCCCGGCCGGGTCGATCGGCGGTCTGAGCGGGGTGTACTGCGCGCGGCGTTTCTTGATGGTGTCGAGCTGGGCCTTTTTCTCCTGTTCCAGATAGGCGGGTGTGCCACCGGCCGATTCGGCATAGTCGGCGATGTAGCTCCAGCCCGATTCGTCGATCGAGCCGAGCGCGAATTCCGGGTTGAACGGCGCGCGCAGCTTGCGCACCAGCACCACGTCGAGTTCGCCGCCCAGCGCACTGGCCAGGCGTTGCCCCATCGGCACCGCGCCGCGCGGAATTGCGAGGATCAGCGGATGCTGCCCCTTGTAGGCACCCAGCGCGACGGCCAACCGGTCGGCGGCCTGGTTGCGGTTGGCAAAAACCATGGCGAATCCTGATTGCTGACTGTCTCTTCATCCTAGCCAAAAGAAAAAGGCCCGCAGCCGTGCGGGCCTTTCCGGGTGTGGCCTTCTAGGGCGCCGGTGGTCAGAACTCCAATTCGGCCTGGAGCCTGAACGTATTGTCCGGCGCGCCATCCGAAACCCCGACCAGCCAGGCGGCGTTGTACTTGACGGCCTGATGGCTGCCGATGGAGAACTTTCCGAAGATCGCCGGGCCGGCCTTGTGGGACTGTTCGTCGGCAGGCTCCCAGTCGTCCCAGGCGCCCAGGTCGCCGAACCCCTGCAGCCCGTATTCCAGCGTGGGCTGCCAGCGATATTTCACCTGCCACTGGTAGCCCATTTCCGTGTCGCTCGATTCTGCGGCATCGACGTGCTTCTCGAACAGAACGTTGCCGTTCAACTGCAGCCTGCCGAATTCGGTCTGGAACAGCGGGCCGACCTTCAGTTCGATGCCTTCTTCTTCGCGGTCGCGCGGGATTTCGATCTCGGTGATGAGGCCGACATCGACCGGGTATTTGCCGGTTTCGGTGAGCTGAAACTTGTTTTCCCATTCGACGGCGTCGTATTTGAAGCTGGCGCCGCCTTCCTTGACGCCTTTCAGGTAGACCTCGGTGAACCACCAGTCGTTGACGCCGTAGCCGAAGCCGAGCGTGGCGGCGGACTTGCGCGGATCGCTGTCCTGGGTGCCGGACTTGAAGTCGATTTCGCGTTCACCTGGTTCAACCATGGGCGTGTAGACGTAATCGGCGGGGCCGGCGTGGGCGGATTGCAGGTAAAGCAGGCCCAGCGCAGCAATGAGTACTGCGTTCGATTTCATGTGTTTCCTTTTCAGTTTGGTTGGAGCGTGCGGGCCCGGCTAAAGCGCATTCCGAGCAGGATGACGAGGAAGGTCAGGCCGTAGAACAGAACCTGCATGCCGCTCGGACGCGCTTCGTAGCCGGCGAGGAGATGCAGCAGGTTGCCGAGCGCGGAATCCATGGGCAGCAGGGGCGAGGAATCCCAGAGTGGGCTGGCGAGCGGCCGGATGAGGTCGCTCTGAATCAGCAGGCGCGCCATCTGCCCGGCGAGGCCGGCCGCCAGGAAAAGGATCAGTCCGCTGGTCACAGTAAAGAAGTGGCGCAGCGGGATGCGCGTCAGGCCGGCATACAGCACCCAGCCCGCGACGATGCCGGCCAAGAGACCCAGCAATCCGCCGCTCAGCATCGAGACGCCACTCGCGGTGCCGTCGCCGGCGGCGATCCCATAGAGAAACAGTGCGGTTTCCGAGCCTTCGCGCAGCACCGCGAGCGCGATCAGGATCGCCAGCGCCGACATCTCGCGCTCCCCCGATTTCACCGCGTTGCCGACCGAACGGGCATGCGCGGCCATCTCGCGGCCATGCGTGGCCATCCAGATGTTGTGCCAGCCCAGCATCAGCACGGCGACGCCCAGGACGGTGGCATTGAACAGTTCCTGACCCGTGCCTTCGGCCATTTGGGCAATGGTCTCCGTCAGGCCGGCCACCACCAGGGAACCGGCGAGCCCGGCGCCGATGCCGACCGCCAGCCAGAGGGTACGGCGGGAGAGCCCGCGGGTGGCGGCCGCGATGATACCGATCAGCAGCGCGGCCTCGAGGGTTTCGCGGAAGACGATGAGTGCGGATCCGAACATGGCTTACTCCACCACGATCACGCCGCGTGCGGTGTTTTCGTGGAATTCTCCAATGAACGCGTAGCGGCCGGGCGTCAGCGGGCCGAGGTAAATGGCGGACTTTGCGTTCCCGGCGATCACCTTTTCGCGGTTGAGTTGGTGGCTTTCGAACTCTTCGGGCGTGCTGTCGAGATTGCTCACCACCAGCCTGACCTTCCTACCTGCCGGCACTTTGAGCTCGGCGGGGGAAAACTGATGGTCCTTGATGGTGAGGCCTAGTTCGAGGGGGGCGGCAGCCATGCCGATCGCGGGCAACAATAGCAGGGCGAGGGCGAAACGTTTCATGATCACTCCGGAATGAAAGATGTAAATAAATGATAATCATTCTTGTTCTCATGCGCAAGATTTTTTTGATTGTCTTTCCGTAGGCAGGTCGATTTTCCGCATTAGATTGTGCTAATCACACAAATATTGCTAATATGTGCACTATGAACATCTTTCCCGCCCCGGTAAGGAGCCGCTCATGAGTCTCGCAGTCGCACACCACGTCGATCAGGCCGATGTCCTGGCCGAAGCCCTCGTCAATGCGGGCAGGCAGCTCGGCATGAGCCAGGCGGACCTCGGCGAAATCATCGGCAAGGATCGCACCGCCATCAGCCGCGGCCGCATCGACCCCGGCAGCAAGGCCGGTGAACTGGCCCTGCTGTTCATCCGCTGCTACCGCGCGCTCTACGTGCTGGTGGGTGGCAACGTCCAGCAGATGCGGCACTGGATGGAGACCGAAAACCTCCACACCGGCGGCATCCCCGCCGAGCAGGTGAAAAGCGTGCAAGGTCTCACCGGCGTGCTGGAATATCTGGACGCCATGCGGGGCAAACTGTAAGTGTTCGACTGGCCGGCCAGCCTGGCGAGCACGCAACCTGTCAAGCTGGCCGGCACGTTGCTGCGGCTGGTGGAAAGCCAGGAACAGGTGGCGACCAACCAGCTGGTGGGCTCGCTCGCGCGGCAGGCCGTGCTGGAAGAGATGCTGGAGGCGACCAAGCCGCGCCTGCGCAAGGGAACCGAGTCGCTCCACTACATGCTGGCGGCCCCCTTCCGCTACCCCCCGCTGAAACACGGTTCGCGCTTCGGTACGCGCGGCGAACCCAGCCTGTTCTACGGTTCGCTGGAAACCCGGACCGTGCTCGCCGAGGCAGCTTACTATCGTTTCGTTTTCTGGTACGGCATGACCAGGCCACCCGCGGGCAAGCTCGATACCCAGCACACCCTGTTCGGCGCAGCCTATCGCAGCGGGCAAGGGCTGCAGTTGCAGGCACCGCCCTTCGTCGAGCATCGCGCCGTGCTCACCAGCCCGTCCGACTACCGTACCAGCCAGGCGCTCGGCGCGGCGATGCGCGCGGCCGGCATCGAGGCGTTCGAGTTCATCTCTGCGCGCGACGCCGAAGCCGGCATCAACGTCGCCTTGTTCACGCCCAGGGCGCTCGCCAGGAAGGAGCCCGTCTCGCAGGAAGCCTGGCTGTGCGAGTTGACCGGCGAGCGCGTCCGCTTTCGTGCGGCGCGCGGCCGCGACCTGCACGATTTTCCGCTCGCCGCCTTCGTGATCGCGGGCAGGCTGCCGCAGCCGGCGTAGTGAACCAGCGCCTCGCGGGCCGACAGGTAAAAGCCTGCAGGAAGTAGGTCACCGTTCACCTCCGTGAAGGCGCATGGCCGCCGCGGGCCAAGCAAAGGCCGGTGCTATCCTTCAGAAACAGATGGAGGAGATGGCCAAGTGTCCGATCGAGGTGGATTGCCAGCCGGGCCATGGCGGGCGAACCCAAGCCGCGCGCTTTGCGCCTCGGTTGTGCGAGTGTGGCGGTGAAGGACCTCGTGGACAGATCGAGCGGACGGGACCAGCGCTACTTCAAGCGCCTGGGCGGGAACGACGCGACTTGCATCATTCGTCACGGCCTCCCCTCCGGTCGCCGGGACGTCTTTCACAACAAGGAAAGGTCCAGGTGAGTGCTCGGATCTGCGCCCTCCTGGTTTTCCTGGCGGGGCTGGGCGGCTGCGCCACCCCGATGGTGCAGTCGCGCGGAGAACATCCGGGTGTCCCGCGTCTGGAGGCGGGGCGCGTGATCGCCGCGGACGGCGCGGCGCTGCCCCTCAGTGCATGGCATCCGCAGGCGGCGCCGCGCGCGGTCGTCCTTGCCCTGCATGGCTTCAACGACTACCGGCAGGCTTTCGCCGACGTGGGGCCTTTCCTCGCCACGCGCGGCATTTCCACCTATGCCTACGACCAGCGCGGCTTCGGCGCCACCGCCCAGCGCGGCATCTGGCCCGGCACCGAACTGCTCCTGGACGATGCGAGGACGGTGGCGGCACTGCTGCGGCAGCGCCACCCGGGGCGCCCGCTCTATCTGCTGGGAGAAAGCATGGGGGGTGCGGTGGCGATGAGCCTCCTCGCCGAAACGCCTGAGGCGGCCGACGGGGCGGCGCTGGTGGCGGCGGCGGTGTGGGGCAGGGCGACCATGAATCCGCTGCAGCGCGGCGGGCTGTGGCTGCTGGCGCACAGCTTTCCGGGCGCGCGGCTTTCCGGCCGCGGACTCGGCATCACCGCATCCGACAACGAAGCGATGCTGCGCGCGCTGAGCAAAGACCCCCTGGTGCTCAAGGATGCCCGAGTGGACGCCCTGTGGGGCCTCGTCAACCTGATGGACCGGGCGCTCGCCGCAGCGCCCGTATTGACGGTGCCGGCCCTGGTCCTCTACGGCGAGCACGACGAGATTATTCCGCGGCGCCCCACCTGCCGGATGCTCTCCTCCCTGGCGTCCTCGGCCCGGGTCGTCGTCTATCCCGGCGGCTACCACATGCTCACCCGCGACCTCGGGGCCATGGTGGTGCTGGAGGACCTCGCCACCTGGCTGGCCGACCCGGCGGCGCCGCTGCCTTCGGGGAACGAGGCGGATGCGCGGTCGGCGCTGTGCCGGCGCGACTGAGCCTGCCTGCCAGGCAGACGTGTGATTCAACAGGGGCGCTGGTCCTTGTTCAGAGCCCGGCGGCACTGCGAAGCGTTGATTCGCCGATGCTTTGCAGCGGCCCCAGCGGATTGCTGTTGTATTCCATTTCCTGGATCAGGGGCTGGCCGCCGGTCAACTTGTACACGACCACATCGTCCTTGATGAGGAACATGCCCTTGAAGTGCCAGCCCGTCACATCCACCTGGCGCCTGAAGTTCAGAAAGTCCGACCAGAAATTTCCTGCGCGGGTGCGCTTGACGTGCTTCTGGTCGATTTCGAAGCCCCGGCAGACCGCCTTGGCCCTGATGCAGTCTTTGACGCCCGCATCGAGTTCGTCCGAATTGATCGCCGAGCTCGGAATGAAACGGATCAATACGTCCGAGTAGTTCAGCAGGGTGATATTCGGGATCGAGCTGGGGTCCAGTCCCAGCTTTTTCAGGTCCGCCAGCCGGGTCTGATAGGGCGTGATCTGGTCGAAGGCGTGCTGTGCGTCTTCAAAACTCTGCCATGGCCCGTCGACACGGTGATTGCCGCGCGGCAGCAGCGAACTGCATCCGACCAGGCAGAGGCAAACAGCGTTAACCAGAATTTTCATGATTCGAAATTTCTCGTTGGAAAAAAATGACTTTGTACCTGCTCCGTCAACCGCTGTTTTTGTGGTGGTTCTTTACAACAAAAATAGACCAATAATCTGCGTCGTGCCACCCATGGCGACGGGCGCAGGCCCCGGGGTTCCAGGTCGAAACCGGGGTTACTTTCCTGGTCGTGTGATCTGCTTCAAAAGCTTGTCGGCCTCGGCGGGGTCGATTGGCCGCAGGCCTTCAACCGCCTGCAATGCAGCAGCGAGATTGCCGGATTGAACGTAGGTAATGGCCAGCGCATTCCATGCCTTGGCACGTTTCGGGTCGACGCGCACCGCTGCCCGGTAGGCGGAAATGGCGTCACCATAGCGTTTGAGGAGGTTGTAGGAACGTCCCAGGTTTAGCCAGGCAGAGCCATGTTCGGGATTAATGCGCAGCGCCTCGCGATAGGCGTGTATGGCGTCGTCGTGGCGGTCGAGGACCGCATAGGCGGTTCCGAGGTTGTACCAGCCATCGGCATTTTCCGGTTCCAGGCGAAGCA
The DNA here is from genome assembly GCA_024709685.1 of Thiobacillus sp. GTDB lineage: Bacteria > Pseudomonadota > Gammaproteobacteria > Burkholderiales > Thiobacillaceae > Thiobacillus. Next base: position 1,436 of record JANJWF010000049.1, on the reverse strand, counting down.
GGTGACGGAAGGCCGAGATGGAATCGTCGTAGCGTTCGAGGTCGTAGCAGGCAATCCCGAGGTTGGTCCAGGCGGCGGCGAGATGCGGGTTGATGCGCAGGGCCTCGCCGTAGGCGGATACGGCGGCGTCGTACTGATGGTGGCCGGCATGGCTGACCCCCAGGTTGTACCAGACATAGGGATCATCGGGTTCCTCGATACGCAAGGCCTGGCGAAATGCGGAGATGGCATCGTCGTAGCGCTCAAGGCTGTTGTATACGCTTCCCAGATTGTTCCAGGCGGTGGCGTGTTCAGGGTTGATGCGCAATGCTTCGCGGTACGCCAATATGGCATCGTCGTAGCGGTCGAGGCTGGCCAGCAGATCTCCCAGGTTGGACCAGGCATCCACATCTTCGGTCTTGATGTGCAGCAGCTCGCGATAGGCGGACACCAGTGCTGCCGCGTCCGTGGCGTCTTCCGGGGTGATGCGCAGGGCCTCGGGCAGGGCGGATAGGGCATCGTCATGCTGTGTGAGGCCCAAAACGTTTCCTTGTTCGTCGCGGGCATTGATGGCGAGAACCGTTTTGTCGAACATCCGGCCCGGAGCGACCGCCAGCACGTTCATCGACTGTGCTGCAAGGGCGAGCGCGAAGAGAAGGCGGGTTGCTGGAAACGGGTTCATGCTTGGTTTATAGCGCTCAGCAAAAGCACCGGATATGAACCGAATGGCAATACGCTGAGCGCAACTCCGCCCGTGATTTAGTCAGCTAAACAGACTGCGTATCAGGGATGCGGGTTTCAAGATTGGCCAGGATGGTCCGTTAATGCCAGATGGGGCCGGGAGCCTGTTTCAGTGCGGGGATGCCTGAGTGATGCACCGGCCTGCAACCGGGCGGGGCTACGTCAAGTCTCGACATCAACCAAGGCAGGAGAGGGACATGCGACCGACGACAAACACAACGCAGGCGAACCAAACCAACCGTGACTTCCTGAGCAGACTCTTCACGGTGCTGTCCGGATTGATCGCATTCGTCATCCTTGGCGCAGTCTTTGTCTGGAATTGGGACGGATTCTGGCAGACGGACATCAAGCGGCTTCAGTCCGTCCAGCAGCGCTACTTTCCTTCAAAGTTCAAGGAAGAGCAGTTGAAGCTCTCGCGTGTGCTGGATAACAACCAGATCATCGAGCGCATCGAGAGAAAGCTCGCAGAGGCCGACAAGGCAGTGGAAATGGAGCGGCAGCGCGCGTCTGCCGCGCACATGGCACTGAAGGAGATCCAGGCGAAAGAAGGCAGCAAGTGCCAGTATTACAAGACCTCGCTGAAGATCATCGAAACCCTGGTCGGACGAATTTCGCCCGATGAGCTTCGCTCCCAGGTCAGGTGTACAAACCAGGAATGCGAGCAGATCATCAAATCGACACCCGATGCCTTATCGATCTGCGGGTGATCGCCCCGG
>JANJWF010000012.1 GCA_024709685.1 Thiobacillus sp. | reverse complement strand
CTCGGCATCGAATTCGGGCACGCCGAGGCCTTCGATGATTTTTTGCGGGGCGTGCCGGGTGTAGACGCCGACGCCGCTGTAGCCTTTCTTCTCGGCGTAGTGGAAGGCGCCGGTCAGGCTGTCGCACCGGATGAATTCGGGCTTGAGGTCGGCGGCCTGCGCCTTGAGTTCCTGTACGCAGACGACATCGGCGTTCTGGGCGGGCAGCCAGTCGAAGAAGCCCTTGGTGGCGGCGGAACGGATGCCGTTGAGGTTGGCCGATATAATTCGCATCGCGTTTATTTATTCAAGAAAAGTCAGAAATGTCCGATTACAGAGCCGAGTTTGTGGAATTCGCCGTCGCGTCGAATGTTTTGTGTTTTGGCGAGTTCAAGACCAAGGCAGGGCGCATGAGCCCCTACTTTTTCAATGCGGGGCTGTTCAACGACGGCGACAAGCTGAAACGGCTGGGCGAATTCTACGCGAAAGCCATTGTCGACTCGGGGATCGCGTTCGACGTGCTGTTCGGCCCCGCTTACAAGGGGATTCCGCTGGCGGCGGGCATTGCGATCGCGCTGGCGGGAATGGGGAGGAACGTGCCTTACGCCTACAACCGCAAGGAGGCGAAGGACCACGGCGAAGGTGGCACGGTGGTCGGCGCGGCGCTCAGGGGGCGCGTGCTGATCGTCGACGACGTGATCTCGGCAGGCACGTCGGTGCGCGAGTCGGTGGACCTGATCCGCCACGCGGGCGCCGAGCCGGCCGGGGTGGTGATCGCGCTGGACCGCATGGAGCGCGGCACCGGGGAGAAATCTGCGGTGCAGGAAGTGCGGGAACAATATGGCATTCCGGTGGTGGCGGTGGCCACGCTGGACAACCTGGTGGAGTTTCTGGAACGTGATGCAGACAGACAACAAGCATTGGAGGCGGTGGCCGGATATCGCAAAAAATACGGCATCTAGCGCACTGGTGGCGGTCCTGCTGCTGGGCGTGGCAACGGCCCAGGCGCAGATGTTCCGCTGGGTCGATAGCAAGGGCCGCGTGCAGTACAGCGACACGCCGCCGACGACGTTCAACCAGAGCGGCGGCGCCGAGCTGAACAAGCAGGGCCAGGTGGTCCGGCGCACCCAGTCCGAGACCGAGCGCCGCGAGGAAGCCGAGCGCCAGGCCGAACAGAACCGGATCCGTGCAGCCAAGCAAAAGCAGGCGCAGCTCGATCGCGCGCTGATGGCGACCTACACCAGCGAAGCGGAAGTCGATCTCGCGCGCGACCGCGCGCTGGAGCACCACAAGCTGGCGATCAAGGGCGCCGAAACCCGATTGAAGGCGGTGGAGGCCAATCTGGCCGAGCTGCACAAGCGCATCAACGCGATCGAGCAAAGGGGCCAGCCGGTCTCCACCAACCTTGAAGAGCAACTGGCGCAGACCACCCGGGAAAGCCAGGAACTCAAGCAGACGGTGCGCAACAACCAGGATTCGATGGTCAAGGTGCGCGAGAAATACGCGGCCGACAAGGCGCGCTTCCGCGAACTGTCGGGAGGCAGCAGCCAGTCGTCTTCGGCCACGCCGTCGCGGTCGTGATCGCACCGGGAGAATGAAGCGAACCGGCCGGGTCGCTTCCATGCTTACTGCAGGCGGGCTTTCAGCAGTTCGTTGACCTGCGCGGGGTTGGCCTTGCCCTTGCTCGCTTTCATCACCTGGCCGACCAGTGCATTGAAGGCTTTTTCCTTGCCGGCGCGGAACTCCTCGACCGACTTCGGATTGGCGGCGAGCACCTCGTCGACGATCTTTTCCAGTTCGCCGGCATCCGACATCTGTTTCAGGCCGCGCGCATCGATGATGGCGTCGACCTCGCCGGCGCCTTCCCACAGCCCCTCGAAAACCTGCCTGGCGAGCTTGCCGGACAGCGTGCCGTCCTCGATGCGCGCAATCAGCGCGCCCAGTTGCGCAGCCGACACGGGGCTTGCCGCGATGTCGAGTTCGGCCTTGTTGAGCGCGGCCGAAAGCTCGCCCATCACCCAGTTCGCGGCGAGCTTGGGCTGCCCCGAATGCCGCGCAACGGCCTCGAAATAGGCGGCGAGCGCGTGTGATCCGGTCAGCACCGACGCGTCGTATGCGGACACGCCGTAGTCATGCTGGAAGCGCGCCTGCATCGCGGCGGGCAGCTCGGGCAGCGTTGCGCGCACCGCGTCGATCCAGTCCTCGTCGAGCTTGACCGGCAACAGGTCGGGATCGGGGAAGTAGCGGTAGTCGTGCGCCTCTTCCTTGCTGCGCATCATGCGCGTCTCGCCGCGGTCGGGGTCGAACAGCACGGTGGCCTGCTCGATGCGGCCGCCGTCTTCCAGCGTCTCGATCTGCCAGCGGACTTCGTAGTCGATCGCCTGCTGCAGGAAGCGGAAGGAGTTGAGGTTCTTGATCTCGCGGCGGGTGCCGAATTCGGCCTGTCCGACCGGCCGCACCGAGACGTTGGCATCGACGCGGAAGCTGCCTTCCTGCATGTTGCCGTCGCAGATGCCGATCCAGGTCACCAAGGTATGCAGCGCACGCGCATAGGCCACGGCCTCGGCGGAAGAGCGCATCTCGGGCTCGGAGACGATTTCCAAGAGCGGTGTGCCGGCGCGGTTGAGGTCGATCCCGGTCATGCCGTG
>JANJWF010000167.1 GCA_024709685.1 Thiobacillus sp. | reverse complement strand
CGGACTCGCCCGGAAAATGGTAGGCGCGATTGGACTCGAACCAACGACCCCCACCATGTCAAGGTGGTGCTCTAACCAGCTGAGCTACGCGCCTAATGCGGGGCGCATCATAACCGAAACTCCGCATGCGTGTCGAGTCAGGGCTGCTTTTTTTAGCAGGGATTCACGCCAGCGACCAGCGCCGGATCACGTCGTAGTGCGCGCCTTCCGATCCTGTGGCGGACTTCACCAGCACGAAATCGCCGATGGGCCAGCGCACCGGTTTACACGCCAGGGCCTCACCACCCGGTGATTTGCGCAACAGCGTGACATGCGGCACGTGCGGTCGGGAGTCGACCGGAAACCCGGCTCCCTGCAAGGCGGCGTTCAGCGCGCCGACCAGTTCGGCATACTGCGGCGGCGTCTGACTCGCGCCCAGCCAGCCGATGCGGTTGTGCCGCCAGTAGCCCGCCTGGTCGAGGATCAGTTCAAAGCCATCGGACCGGGCCGCGTCTGCGCAGGCGACGAGGTCGTCCAGCCGCTCGGCCGGCGTCTCTCCCAGGAAAGCGAGCGTGATGTGGACGGTCTCCACACGCATGCGCCGCCCACCCCAGTGCTGATGCAGCCACTTGCCGGTACGGTTGAGCGCGTCGCGGGTGGCGTCGTCCGGCCACAGCGCAAAGAAGAGCCGCAGCGTCGCGGGTTCGGGAAATTCGTTTGTGGCCGGCTCAGTCACGAACGATGAGGCACACGGCTTCGGCCGCGATGCCCTCGCCGCGTCCGGTAAAGCCCAGCTTCTCGGTGGTGGTGGCCTTGACGTTGATGCGGTCGAGCGCGGCGCCGAGATCGTCGGCGATGTGCGCGATCATCCGCGCGATGTGTGGTGCCATTTTCGGTGCCTGCGCAATGAGGGTGGCGTCGACGTTGCCGACGCGCCAGCCGCGTTCGCGCAGTTGCCCGGCCACGCGGCGCAGCAGGATGCGGCTGTCGATGCCGGCGAACGCGGCGTCAGTATCGGGGAAGTGCCGGCCGATGTCGCCCAGCCCCGCCGCGCCCAGCAGCGCGTCGCAGATCGCGTGCAGCAGCACGTCGGCATCGGAATGCCCGGCGAGGCCGCGATCATGGGCAATGTCGACGCCGCCGATGATGAGTTTGCGATCGGCCGCGAAGGCGTGCACGTCGAAGCCGTGGCCGACTCGGGTGTCAGTCATTCAAGTGCTCCAGGATGAGGCTCGCCAGCCGCAGGTCCTGCGGATAGGTCACCTTCAGGTTGCGGCTGTCGCATTCGACCAGGCGTGGGCGCAGTCCACGCTGCTCGATCGCCGATGCCTCGTCGGTCATGTCGGCGCCGGCCGCGCGCAGCGCGTCGCGCAGCACACCATGACGGAACATCTGCGGGGTCTGTGCCTGCCACAGGCCGGTGCGCGGCACGGTCGCCTCGACCCGGAATTCGGCGTCGGCACGCTTGAGCGTGTCGGCCACCGGCACTGCCAGCAGGCCACCGACCGCATCCTGCGCCGCCTCGTCGAGCAGGCGGGCCAGTGCATCGCCTGGCAGACAGGGCCGCGCAGCGTCGTGCACGAGCACCCAGTCATCCGCTACACACCATTCGGCCATGGCCCCCAGCCCGTTCAGAACGGTCTCGGCGCGGGTGGCACCGCCGCAGCGCAGCACGAGCAGTCTGTCCTGCCAGGCCGACCAGTCGTGACTGTCCCATTCCATATCATCGGGCGACAGCACCACCACCAGCCGGTCGACGCGCGCATCGCGCGACAGCGCCGCAAGCGTGTGTGCGATCACGGGTAGGCCATTGAGCTCGAGATACTGCTTGGGCCGGGCGCTGCGCATGCGCGAGCCGCTGCCGGCAGCAGGAATCAGGGCATGGAAGCCGCTCATGCCTCGCCCCCGGGCGCCAGCACGTCGCGGTTGCCGTTCGACTGCATCGCCGACACCAGGCCGGCGCGCTCCATGTCCTCGATCATCCGCGCGGCGCGGTTGTAACCGATCCTGAGCTGGCGCTGCACCGACGAGATCGACGCGCGGCGCGACTTCAGCACGTAGGCGACCGCCTGGTCGTAGAGCGGATCGGCTTCGGCGCCTGCCTCGCCGAATTCCCCGCCCTCGCCGCCCTCCTCGGGCGACTCGAGCACGCCCTCGATGTATTCCGGCTCGCCGAGCGATTTCAGGTAGTCGACCACGCGGTGGACTTCGTTGTCGGAGACGAAGGCGCCGTGGACGCGTTGCGGCAGGCCGGTGCCCGGCGGCAGGTAGAGCATGTCGCCCTGCCCCAGCAGCGCCTCGGCGCCCATCTGATCCAGAATGGTGCGCGAGTCGATCTTGGACGACACCTGGAACGCGATGCGGGTCGGGATGTTGGCCTTGATGAGGCCGGTGATGACGTCGACGCTCGGCCGCTGAGTCGCGAGGATGAGGTGGATGCCGGCGGCGCGCGCCTTCTGCGCCAACCGCGCGATGAGCTCCTCGACTTTCTTGCCGACCACCATCATGAGGTCGGCGAGCTCGTCGATCATCACCACGATCATCGGCATGGTTTCCAGCGGTTCAGGAGCGTCCGGCGTCAGGCTGAAAGGATGCGTCAAGGGCGTGCCCGCCTTCCTGGCGTCGCGCACCTTCTGGTTGTAGCCGGCGAGGTTGCGCACGCCGACCGCCGACATCAGCTTGTAGCGTCGTTCCATCTCGCCGACGCACCAGTTGAGTGCCGACGCCGCCTGCTTCATGTCGGTGACGACGGGCGCCAGGAGGTGCGGGATGCCTTCGTAGATGGAAAGCTCCAGCATTTTGGGGTCGACCATGATCATGCGCACCGCGCTGGGGTCGGACTTGTAGACCAGCGACAGGATCATCGCGTTGACGCCGACCGACTTGCCCGAGCCGGTGGTGCCCGCGACCAAGAGATGCGGCATCTTGCCGAGGTCCGCCACCACGGGGTTGCCGGCGATGTCCTTGCCGAGCGTGACCGTCAGCGGGCTCGCGCTGTCGTGATAGGCCCTGGAGCCAAGGATTTCGGAGAGGCGCACAATCTGCCGCTTGGGGTTGGGAATTT
>JANJWF010000159.1 GCA_024709685.1 Thiobacillus sp. | reverse complement strand
CGCCAGCGCGATCGCCAGGCGCGCCTCGGTCACCGTATCCATGGCGGCAGACAACAGAGGCAGATTCAGGGTGATGGTGCGAGTCAGCTGCGTGGACAGGCTGACTTCGCGGGGAAGGATCGTGGAATGGGCAGGAACGAGCAGAACGTCGTCGAACGTCAGCGCTTTTTGCAGAACACGCATGGGCTTTCCTTAACGCAAAGCGGAATTATACGCGCGCCCCCCCGCGCCGCACAAACCGGCGCTGCAGCGCGCGTGCTTGGTCGTAATCTACCAATCACGAATGCGTGACGGGCGGTTGACTCCCACCGGTGATGCGGCTAACTTTGCGTCAGCATTCAACTTGCTAGGGCGTGCTGAAGATCCGCCCTGAACGCCATACAACCTGAGGAGATAAAACAATGTCCAAAATCTTGCTTGCCCTGGCTTCCGCCGTCCTGCTGGGGCTGTCCGGCTGTGCCACCCAGCAGCCCAGCCAGCCGGCCGCGACGGCCACCCCGGCCATCAGCGCCGAAGCGCAGGCTGCACTCGCCGCCGCCCAGGCCGACGTCAAGACCGCCAAAGCGAAGAATGCGCTGTGGACCACCGCAGAAAGCGCACTCAAGGCCGCCGAGGACGCCGCCGGGAAGGGCGACAGCGCCACGGTACTGAAGCAGGCCAAGCTGGCCAGCGACCAGGTCAAGAAGGGCCTGGCCCAGCTCAACTACCCGATGCTCAAGATCGGCGACTAAGCCTGCCTGCTGCGAAAACAAAGGCCTTCCGGATTCATTCCGGAAGGCCTTTGTTTTTGGGAAGCGGCCTCAGCCTGCCGCGGGCTCGTCTGCCCCGGTCGCTTGTCCGGACGCCGGCTCGCCGCCGCCCTTTTTGGTCGCCTTGCCTTCTTCCGCACGCTTGCGACGCACCTCCTTGGGATCGGCGATCAGCGGACGGTAGATTTCCACCCGGTCGCGGTCGCGCACCTTTTCGTCCAGTTTGACCAGCTTGCTGAAAATGCCGACCTTGTTCCTGGCGAGGTCGATTTCGGGGAAAACTTCCAGCACGCCGGATGCGCGAATGGCGTCTTCCACCGTCGCGCCCTCGGCCAGCTGGACCCGCAGCAGCGGCTGCCGCTCCGGCAGCGCATAGATGACTTCGACGTTCATTTTGGCGTCGCTCATAGGGCGTAGACCTCGTCCGCGCGGCGCACGAACGCGTCGACGAAGGTATTAGTGATGTGATGGAAGACCGGTGCCAGGAGCTTTTCCAGCACCCGGCTCGAAAACACGTACTGCAGCCGGAACTCGACCTTGCAGGCATCATCCCCCAGCGGCAGAAACGACCAGTCGCCCTCCAGTTCGGTAAACGGCCCGTCCTGCAACGTGATGCGCATCTCGCGCGGATAGGTCTTGAGATTTTCCGTGGTGAAGCTCTGGCGGATGCCCAAGTAGGCAATATGGATCGTCGCCACCGTGCGATGTTCATCGCGCAATTTCAGTTCGGTGCCGCCGCACCAGGGCAGAAAATCGGGGTAGTCCTCGACCCGATCAACGAGTTCGAACATGCTTTCGGGGGGGTGCGCAACCAGCACACTTTTTTCCACACGCGCCATGGGTGCCTGAAGCCTTGTAAAATCCAGGATTGTACGCAAGCTGTCAGCCATGAGCATCATCGACAACAAAAAGGCCTTTCACGACTATTTCATCGAGGAGCGATTCGAAGCCGGACTCGCACTCGAGGGATGGGAAGTGAAGGCCATTCGCGCCGGCCGTGTGCAGTTGAAGGAAGCCTATGTCGTCGTCAAGAACGGCGCGGTCTGGCTGATCGGCTGCCACATCAGCCCATTGCTCACCGCGTCGACCCACATCCATCCGGATCCCACCCGCTCGCGCAAGCTGCTGCTGCACGCGGCCGAGATCAACAAGCTGATCGGCAAGACCGAACGCGCCGGCTTCACGCTGGTGCCGCTCGACATGCACTACGTCAAAGGCCGCATCAAGCTGGAAATCGGCCTGGCCAAAGGCAAGAAGCAGCACGACAAGCGCGCAGCCGAAAAAGAGCGCGAGTGGCAGCGCGAAAAGCAGCGCATGGTGCGAACCGCGCAGCGCTGATTTGCGGCCAACGCAGCCACGGGGAAACGATTCGCCTGCCGATCACGTTTTTTTTGCTTGCAGATCTGTCGGAATCCTGACTATTATATCTAGGCAAACAAGGACATAACGATGCTGGCACTACCTGTTTATCCCGTTGAGTTCATTCCGCTGGAACGCCGGCTGAATGACCGTCGAGTTGCCCCACGCGATGCCGCGCTGCCGCAGGGCATCACGGCAGACCGCCGCAGAATGCCGGGCAGGCGCGTGGAAGACCACAAAGTCGCAATCCTGCGAACCGTTTAGTCAATCCACTGGCACGCGCCGGCCGTTCCGGTCGGGAGCGTGGCACCGCCCTGTAGTCTCTCCGATCCTGCCACGCCAGATGGCTTGGCGCATTTCCCCACGGTAGTTTTGCCGCCTGCCGCCGCCATGTGACAATGACGGTTCATGAGCACGTCTGCCGTTTCATCCCCGAAAGTTGAGCCCCGTTTGCCCGCCACCGTAGCAGACCTCGCGGCCTTCGATGAGATCATCGACGCCCGCTCGCCCGGCGAATTTGCCGAGGACCATATCCCCGGCGCGATCAATCTGCCGGTGCTGGACGACGCCGAGCGCGCGCGCGTCGGCACCCTGTACAAGCAGGTATCGTCGTTCGAGGCAAAAAAAATCGGCGCTGCACTGGTGTCGCGCAACATCGCGCGGCACCTGGAAACCTGGTTCGGCGGCAAGCCGAAGTCGTACCGGCCGCTTGTCTATTGCTGGCGCGGCGGCAGCCGCAGCGGCTCGCTGACCCACGTCCTGCAGAAAATCGGCTTTGCCGCGATGCAGCTCGATGGCGGCTACAAGGCCTATCGGCGGCATGTGGTGGCCGAACTCACCCGCCTGCCTGCGCTATACAGTTATCGCGTGGTGTGCGGCCCCACCGGCAGTGGAAAAAGCCGCCTGCTGCAGGTGCTGGCTGGCGAAAACGCCCAGGTGCTCGATCTCGAGGAACTGGCCGCCCACCGCGGTTCGCTGCTCGGGGCGCTGCCGGGGCAAGACCAGCCTTCGCAGAAAAGCTTCGAGAGCGCCATCTGGGCTGCGCTCAACCGCTTCGATCCCGCCCGCCCAGTGTTCGTCGAGTCGGAAAGCAAGAAGATCGGCGCCTTGCGGGTGCCCGACGCACTGATTGCGGCGATGCACGCCAGCCCCTGCATCCGGCTGGAGGTCCCGTTGGCGGCAAGGGTGCAGCTGCTGACCGAGGACTACGCGCACTTCCTGCACGACCCGGAGACGATCCGGCACCAGCTCGGCTATCTCACCGCGCTACGCGGCAGCGAAACCATCACGGCCTGGCAGGCGCTGGCCAGCCGGCAGGCATGGCCCGAACTGGTGGCGGCCTTGCTGGAACAGCATTACGACCCCGCTTATGTCAGGTCGCTGGCGCGCAATTACGCCCCCTCCCCCACCGATCAGGTCTTGCACACGGAAGACCTGTCGGCTGGCGGCTTGCAGCAGCTGGCGCGTGCGATTCTCGCCGCGGCTTAAATCAGCCTGCCCAGCACGAAACCGATCACGATGCCGACGATGAGCGCGATGGTGAGGCCTCGATAGGTCAGCACATCCTTCGAGTAGCCGCGCCGGATGGCGACGTAGGCCACCAGATAGCCCACCGCGTTGAGCAGCCAGACGAAGCCGATCGACAACACCTTGACGACGATCGGGCCGATCACGGGAACCAGCGCGATGATGCCCAGGAGCCAGGTAAAGGCATGGGAGACGAGCCCGATCAGCAACACGCCAGCGGCGAGCGCACTGTGGTCGACGTTGAAATGCAGGCCCAGCCACACCAGTCCGCCGATCGCTAACCACAGCGGCAGCATCACCTTCCAGTCGCGCCACCATGGCGGCCGCGACGTGGGATCCTGCCTGAGGTCGGTCGGCTCGTCCATGACAGCTAGCTGCGCCTGACTTCGATCACGTTCTGCACGTGCTGCAGGCGCGCCAGCAACCGCGACAACTGCTGCAGTTCCCTGACCCGCACGGTGAGCTGCATGTAGGCGTATTCACCACGGCTTTCGGTGTTGACACGCAGCACGTCGAGCTTGTCCTTGGCGATGACGTCAGACACGTCGCGCAGCAGGCCCTGGCGGTCGAAGGCTTTCAGCTGGATGTTCACCTCGAATGCGGCGCCGGTATCGATCGCCCATTCCGCATCCATCATGCGCGCGGGGTTGGCACGCCTGAGCGAGGCGCAGTCGGCACGGTGCACCATGAGTCCGCGCCCGACGGTGGTGTAGGCGACAATGGCCTCGGGCGGCTGCGGCTTGCAGCAGCGCGCGAGCGTCAGCGGCACGTCGCCCAGCCCGGGGATGACGACGGGACTGCCGGATTTCGGGCGCGCGCGCGGCTTGGCGGTCGGCACCAGCGCCGGCGCGGCCTTGCCGGATTCCTGCAGGGCGTTGACCAGATCGCGCTGGCCGACGTCGCCGCGGCCGAGCGCAGCAAGAAGCTCCTCGACCTTGCCGAACTTGAGCCGCTGCGCGAGCTTTTCCTGGTTGGCATCCACCACGCCCAGGCGCTTGAGCTCCTTGTCCAGCAGGGTGCGGCCGAGACTCACCTGCTCGCCGACGTCGCGCTGGCGGAACCAGGCACGCACCTTGGAGCGTGCACGATGGGTGGCCAGGTAGCCGAGCGCGGGATTGAGCCAGTCACGGCTCGGCGCACCTTCCTTGACCGAGATGATCTCGACGCGCTGGCCGTTGTCGAGCACGGTGTTAAGCGGCACCATCGCACCGTTGATCTTGGCGCCGCGGCAGCGATGGCCGAGATCGGTGTGCACGGCGTAGGCGAAGTCCACCGGGGTGGCGCCGCGATCGAGCGCCACGACCCGCCCTTGTGGCGTCAGTACGTAGACCTGGTCCTGGAACAGCTCGGTCCTGAACTGTTCGGTGAATTCGCTGCTGTCGGCGACGTCATCCTTCCACTCCAGGATGCGCCTCAGCCAGGCAATCTTTTCCTCGTACTGCGTGTCCTGCCTGCCGCCGCCTTCCTTGTAGCGCCAGTGCGCGGCGACGCCGAGCTCCGCGTGGCGGTGCATGTCGAAGGTACGGATCTGCACCTCGAGTGCGCGATCCTCGGGACCGATCACCGCCGTATGCAGCGAACGGTAATCGTTGCTCTTCGGCTGCGAAATGTAGTCGTCGAATTCGCCGGGGATCGGCTGCCACAGGTTGTGAACCAGTCCCAACACCGTGTAGCAGTCGATTTCGTGCTTCACCAGCACACGCACCGCGCGGATGTCGTACAGCTGTTCGAAGCTCAGGTGCTTGCGCCGCATCTTGTTGACGATGCTGGCGATGTGCTTGGGACGCCCGCTCACTTCGGCCTCGATTCCGTGCAGGGCAAGCTCGGCCTGTAGGCGCTCGATGACATGCTGGATGTATGCTTCGCGGCCGGCGCGCTTTTCGTCGAGCTGTGCGGCGATGGACTTGTAGGTATCGGGCTCCAGGTAGCGGAACGCCCAGTCCTCCATCTCCCACTTGATCTGCCACACGCCGAGCCGGTTCGCCAGCGGGGCGAACAGTTCGCGCGCCTGCTGCCCGAGCGTCTCGCGCGTCGCCGCATCCGGGGTGTCGGTATCACGGCGTTCCAGATCCGAGCGCTCGGCTGCCGCGCAGCGCAGCGCATGGGTGCGCTCGGCCAGCTTCACCAGCACCACGCGGATGTCCTCCACCATCGCCAGCACCATCTGGCGCAATGCCTCCAGTTGAGCATGCGGGTCGATGCGCTTGTCGGTGGTGGTGGCGGCGAGCGTCTCGATGCGGGCCATCGCGGCCACGCCACGGGCAAGCCTGGCTGCCGGGCCGAACGTCGACTCGAACTCGGGGCGGTCGTCGAGGCAGGCGTGCAGCAGCGCTGCAGCCACCGTATCCGCCCCCACCCGCAATTCGGCCACGATCAGCGCGGTGCCGACGCTATGCGAAAAGACCGTGCTCGCACCCAGCTGCCGGTGTGCAAACTCCAGTGCCCGCCAGGGCAGGTCGTTTTCCGCCACCGGCAGCACGCGCGCCAGTGCCTGCCTGGCGGTGTCGAGGTCGGTCGCGTCAAAGCAACGTGGCTTCGAGGGTTCAGTCATGATCGAGGAATTCGGTCTGCCAGTAGCGGCGATGCGTCGGGCGATATTGTGAAGCCTTGACCCCGGCTTCGCCAAAATCGAAGCGGATCATCCCGCCGGCATCGCTGCGCAGCGCGCGCGTCTTGATCTCGCGAAAGCGCGCCGCTACACGGGGATGCGGGTGGCCGTAACGGTTGCGGTAGCCCAAAGTGTAGACGACCCATGCGGGCCGGGTCGCCGCGACAAATTCTGGGATGGACGAGGTGCGGCTGCCGTGATGCCCGGCGAATAGCACGGTCACCGGGGCCAGCTGGCCGGATTCGAGCAGCTCGAGTTCGGTCCGCCGCTCCCCGTCGCCGGTCAGCAACAGGCTGTGGCGCGCACTGCTGACCCGCAGCACGCAGCTGTGGTCGTTGTCGCGGCGATTGTGATCGGCATGCGCCGCCGGGCCCGGATTGAGGATCTCGAACCGCACGCCATCCCAGTTCCAGCGCTGGCCCCGGGCACACCGGTGCGCGGGCGGCGTGCCGTCGAGCAGGGGACTCGCGGCCGGCAGACCGTGCAGCAGCCAGCCGGTGGGGACGTCGCGGAGCACCGAGCGCATGCCGCCGCTGTGATCGTTGTCATCATGCGAGATGATGAGCCCGGACAAGGTGCCTACCCCGGTTGCGCGCAGGAAGGGCACGACGATGCGTTCGCCGGAATCGCTGTCGGCGAACGACGCACCGGTGTCGTACAGCAGCGCATGGTTCGCCGTGCGGATCACCACCGCGGTGCCCTGTCCGACGTCGATCGCCTCGACGCGGAAATGGCCGGGCGCAATGGCGTCGCGTGACGGAAACAGCAGCGGCAGCCACAGCAGCAGCCCCAGCGCGCGCAGCGGAAACCCCCGCGGCAGCAACAGCCAGACCGTGCCGGCCAGCGCCAGCGCGACCGCCCACCAGGACGGTGCGGGAAGCGTCATCACCGCCAGCGGCAGGCTGGCCGCCCACGCGAGCCCAGCCCCCAGCCACTGCATGAGCCATGCCGCCGCATGCCACAGCGGCGGCACGAGGACGCCCGCGAGCGCCAGCGGCGTGATCAGCCAGCTCACCAAGGGAATCGCCACCGCGTTGGCGAGCGGCGAGATCAGCGAAACTTGCTGGAACAGCAGGAACAGCACCGGCGCGAGCGCCAGGGTGACCGCCGCCTGCACCGTGATCCAGCCGCGTAGCTTGTCCGGCAGACCGACGCGGCCGACCGTCACCCACAGGATCGCGGCCATGGCGCCGAACGACAGCCAGAAACCGGCGGACAGCACCGCCCACGGGTCGATCAGCAGCACGACGGCGAGCGCGACGACCAGCGCGCTGAACGGACGCGGCTCGCGCCTGCCCCGGAAGGCGAGCGCGACCACCGCCAGCATGAAAAGCGTGCGCTGCGCCGGCACCTGGAATCCGGCGAGCAGCGCGTAGGCGAACGCGGCGAGCAC
>JANJWF010000020.1 GCA_024709685.1 Thiobacillus sp. | reverse complement strand
TGCTCACCGGCACACTGATGGGCGGCTACGGCGACGACCTGTTCCACCTGCTGTTCCGAGCCCTGCCGGGGCGGATGATCGAAGACGGCTACCGGCCGACGAAGAGCGGCAGCATGACCTCGGCCGCGATGGCGTTCATGCGCGATCACGGCGTGCTCAAGGACATCTATTCCGAGAGCACGGGCACGGCGCACAAGACGGCCAAGGGCACCAAGGTATCGGTGCGTACGGTCAAGGCGCCGGGTTTCGGTCCAAAGGGCGTGCTGCGTTGCGTCCTGCCGTTCACGGTCTTCCTCAAGCTGAAGGACATCGGTGGCAACGTGCTGCCGCCCTACGACGAGGCGTTCCGCGAAGTCGCGATGGACACGGCGCAAGCCGCGGCCTACCGCGATCTGGCGGGTCGGCTGACCCAGGAGCTGAAGCAGGCCCTGGCGAAGCGCGACACGACGCTGCTCGGTGTGGTCCTCAACGTGCTGCTGGCCTGGCCGGACTGCTGCTTCCGGTCGGAAACCGTGGTGCATCCGCGCACGCGCAACACCTTGGCGTTCGTTCCGGCTCAGTTCAACGAGCTGGAGGTGATGTCCAAGGAACGCGAGCTGATCGAAATCTGCAAGCAGGAGAAGGCAGAAGGGCGCAAGACCCTGGTCTATTCGGTCTACACCGGCACGCGCGACACCACGTCGCGTTTGAAGGTGCTGCTAGAGCAGGAAGGCTTCAAGGTGGCGGTGTTGCGCGCAAGCGTGGATGCCTCCTGCCGGGAAGACTGGATCGCCGAGCAGCTGGACCGCGGCATCGACGTGCTCATAACCAATCCCGAGCTGGTGAAAACCGGCCTGGACCTGCTGGAGTTCCCGACCATCGTGTTCCTCCAGTCCGGCTACAACGTGTATTCGCTGCAGCAGGCCGCCCGGCGCTCATGGCGCATCGGCCAGAAGCAGCCGGTGCGCGTGGTCTACCTCGGCTACGCCAATTCCTCGCAGATGACCTGCCTGGGGTTGATGGCCCGGAAGATCATGGTGTCGCAAAGCACGTCGGGCGACGTGCCGGAGTCCGGGCTCGATGTCCTGAACCAGGACGGTGATTCCGTCGAGGTGGCATTGGCAAGACAACTCGTGGCGGCATGATCCATGCCTCTCATGCCGGCGGCCCCATGGTCGCCGGCATTTTTCCTGGCAAATCGGGAGCCGATGGATTCGCTTTGTTTGCTGCGGCAGAGGGCCGGCGCGGCGATGGTGATGACTCGTTGTTTCAGGACACCGATCCATGCGCCCATCCCGCCAGCCCTTCCGTATCGCCGGACGCAGCCACCTGATCCGTCTGCCCGGCTTGCTCCTGGCCGCCATGGCCAGCGGCTGCGCGATGACGCACGCCGTGCCGCCAGCACCGGCATCCGAAGCCACCGACATCGCGCCCGAGGCCGTGGCGGAGTTCGTGCCAGTGACGCGGTATGGCCGCTACGCCCTGGTCGAACTCGCGCCCACGGCGGCCCAGCACGACCTGTTGCTGCAGGTGGTGGATGTGGAGATCCCCGGCACGCTGGGCGCCACCGTCGGGGATGCCCTCAGGCACCTCGTTCTGCGTTCCGGCTACCGGCTGTGCGATGAGCAGTCCGCCGATCTGCTGGCCTTGCCGCTGCCGGTGGCTCACTACCGGCTCGGCCCGGTCCTGCTGCGCGACGCACTCTCGACCCTGGCCGGCCCCGCCTGGGATCTGCAGGTCGACGACGGCGAGCGGAAGGTGTGCTTCATCCGCAGCCTCAAGGAGGCTCATACGCCGCATGAGCCCAAGCCACCGGAAATCAACCGCTCGGCGGAGCCCCCTCCGCTGATCCGGGAGGTTTCGCCATGACCATCCGGGACTCGGCGACCGGCCAGCGCACGACGCTGCTGCGGGTCGCGGCCGCAACCTGGTTGTTGCTCGTCAGCGCGGTGGTGCTGGTGGATCACATGGCCTTGTCCGGGCTGGCGGAACAGGCCCAGGCCTCCGCGCCCACCGCGCAGGTGTCCCTGCTCGAATCCCGAGTGGATGGCCTCTCGCATCGGATCGAACAACGCCACACTCAACCCGCCGCCTTGCCGCAGGCGCGCTACGAACAGGAAACCGCGGCGTTGGACCAGCGGCTGGTGGCGATCGAGCAGGCGCAGGCCCAATACGCCGCCACCGATGCGCTGCACGCATTGGAAACCCGCGTCACGCGACTGGAAGCCCGCCCGGTCTCGCGCCAGCCCAAGCTGCCCGCACCACGGCCATCCCAACCTGTGGCGGCCCAACCCAAGCCTGTCGAGCCTTCATTCCGCCTGATCGGAGTGGAACTGCGTGCGGGAGAACACTTCGTGTCGGTGATGCCTGCCGATGGCACCGGGCTGGCCGATGTCCGCCTGCTGCGCGCCGGAGAGTCGGAGGGTGGCTGGCGACTGGACGGGATCGAGCGCGATGGCGCCGTCTTCCGGCAGGGAGACGAGATCCGCAGGCTGCCCATCCCACCCCGATAGGGAGGTCCACGCCAATGGTCCCGCGCCACTTGATCCCGCAATTGCTGGCTGCGTTACTGGCCGCCTCCGCCGCGCAGGCGGCGCTTGCCCAGCCCACCGGCGCAACCACCGTGGCCAGGACGGCGCCGAGCCGTGAAGCGCCTGCGGCCATTGCTCGCAGCGACGAACAGCGGGCGCAGGACTGGGGGCTGCGCACGGATGAATGGACGCGCTATCGCGAGTTGATGCAGGGGCCGCTGGGCGTCTACTCGCCCAGCCTCGACCCGCTTACGGCCCTCGGCATCGAAGCTCGTTCCGACGAGGAGCGTCGCCGCTACGCGGAATTGCAGGTTCGGGCCGAAGCCCGGCGGGTCGAGAAGACGCTGGCCTACCAGCGTGCCTACG
The DNA here is from genome assembly GCA_024709685.1 of Thiobacillus sp. Classification (GTDB taxonomy): domain Bacteria; phylum Pseudomonadota; class Gammaproteobacteria; order Burkholderiales; family Thiobacillaceae; genus Thiobacillus. Next base: position 7,642 of record JANJWF010000020.1, on the reverse strand, counting down.
ACGCCGCTTGGCAACGGATCGCGCCGGGCATGGCGCGGGTCAATCTGCCCGGTGCCAAACCGACCGGCGCGGGCACCACCATCGCATCAGGCACCGACCGAACCGCCGTCTTCGTGAAGGACGGCTGCACCGCCTGCGACCAGGCCGTGCAGCGGCTGCAGGCGTCGGGCGTCGAGTTCGATGTCTATGTCGTCGGCAGTCGCGCCGACGACGCGCGCATCCGTGAATGGGCACGCCGGGCCCGTATCGACCCGGCGAAGGTGCGCGCACGGCACATCACCCTCAACCATGACGGTGGCCGCTGGCTGTCCCTCGGCCTGCGGGGCGAACTGCCCGCCGTCGTGCGCCTGGTTGGCGGCCAATGGCAGCGACAGTAGGCCTCGCGCGTCTCGCGCTCCTGCTGCTGGCTTGCTGGCCACTCGGCCAGGCGAAGGCCGGGGAGGTACCGCCGCCGGCCTACCAGTTCGCGGCACAGCGCGCGGGCATCCCGGCAGCGGTGCTCTACGCCGTGGCCTTGCAGGAGAGTGGCGCCCGGTACCACGGCCGCCTCGTGCCCTGGCCCTGGACGCTCAACGTGGCCGGGGCATCGCGTCGATTCGCCACCCGCACCGAGGCCTGCGCCGGCCTGCACGAGGCATTGCGCGACGTGCCGCGCACCCGCATCGACGCTGGCCTGGGCCAGATCAACCTGGGCTACCAGCGCCACCGCTACGACCACCCCTGCGAACTGCTCGATCCCTATCGGAACCTGGCGCTGGCCGCGCAGATCCTGCGCGAGCAGCACGCGCCGGGCCAGGACTGGCTGATCACGATCGGCCGCTACCACCGCCCCGCTGGTGGCGCACCCGCTGCGCGCTACCGCCAAAGCGTTGGCCGTCACCTGGCCCGCCTACTGGGCGAGCCAGCGCGGGGCGAGGATCCCCGGAGAACCCTGCCATGAAGCCTCGAACCTTCCGTCCGGCTGCACTGTGGCTGATCGGCTTGCTGCCGCTCGTGTCCGTGCCAGCCGCTTTCGCACAATCGCCGCCCTTGATCGTCGTCGAGGATCGCGGCGGTGCCTCCGCGCTGCCTTATTACCAGGCTCTGGACCTGCAACCGCGCACCGGAAGCAGGCCATCTCCCAGGATCGAGATGCCACGCCTGCCCGAAGGGCCTTCTGGCGAGGCGGCCATGCTGCCGGTGCGCTCGGCCCATTTGGCCCCTGGCGATCTGGCTCCCCGGGCGATCCAGGCGCCGGGGCTCACGCCGATGTTCCTGGTGGGTGATGACCAGCGCTCCCATGCCTGGCTGCGCCAGCGTGCCCCGGCGCTGCGCGAGCTCGGGGCCGTGGGGCTGGTGGTCCAGGTCGAGTCACCGCAGGCACTTGCGGCACTGCGTGCCCTGGCGCCCGGGCTGATGCTGGCGCCGGCGTCCGGGGACGAACTGGCCGGGCGCCTGGGGCTGCGCCACTACCCGGTGCTGGTGACCGCCACCGGCATCGAACAGTGAGGAATGCCCGATGGCCCAGCCGCACGCCGTCGAAGTCCTGCTGCGGCCAGCGGTGGAGCTATACACCGTTGCCGTATGCGCAGGCGCCGCGGTGGTGTGCGTGGTGGCACCGTGGTCGCTCGCGTTGAATCCGGTACTCGGCCTCGGCAGCGCTCTGGCCTTCCTGGCCTTCGGTGCGGTCCGCCTGCGCGACGCCTGGGCCATCCTGCGCTACCGCCGCCACATCCGTCGTCTGCCACGCTACGTGATGACGAGCCGTGACGTGCCGGTGAGCCAGTACCGCCTGTTCGTCGGGCGTGGCTTTCGCTGGGAGCAACGACACACCCATCGGCTGACGCAGACCTACAAGCCCGAATTCCGGCGTTACGCCGAACCGACGACGTTCTACCGCCTGGCGCGCCGCCTGGAGGAGCGGCTGGAGTTCGCGCCGCCGCCGCTGCCCAGGCTGGCGCGGGCATTGGCCTGGGACAGCCCGCTCAACCCCGTCCGGCCGTTGCCGCCCGTGGGTGGCATGCCGCGTCTGCATGGCATCGAGCCGCACGAGACCGACGTCACCCTGCCGCTGGGTGAGCGTGTGGGCCACACCCTGGTGCTCGGTACCACGCGCGTGGGCAAGACGCGCCTGGCCGAACTGTTCATCACGCAGGACATCCGTCGCAAGGTCCATGGCGAGCACGAGGTGGTGATCGTCTTCGACCCCAAGGGCGATGCCGACCTGCTCAAGCGCATGTATATCGAGGCCAGGCGCGCCGGACGCGAGGGCGAGATGTACGTGTTTCACCTGGGCTGGCCCGACATCTCGGCACGCTACAACGCCGTCGGCCGGTTCGGGCGCATCTCGGAAGTCGCCACCCGCATTGCGGGGCAGCTTTCCGGCGAGGGCAACAGCGCCGCGTTCCGCGAGTTCGCCTGGCGCTTCGTCAACATCATCGCGCGCGCCCTGGTGGAACTGGGGCAGCGGCCAGACTACCTGCTGATCCAGCGCCATGTCGTCAACATCGACGCGCTGTTCATCGAGTACGCCCAGCATTTCTTCGCCAGAACCGAGCCCAAGGCCTGGGAGGTGATCGTCCAATTCGAAGGACGACTCAACGACAAGACCATCCCGCGCCATATGGTCGGGCGAGAGAAGCGGGTGGTGGCACTGGAGCAGTACCTGTCGCAGACGCGAACCTATGACGCGGTGCTCGACGGCCTGCGCTCCGCGGTGCGCTACGACCGCACCTACTTCGACAAGATCGTCGCTTCGCTGTTGCCGCTGCTGGAGAAGCTCACCACCGGCAAGATCGCGCAACTGCTCGCGCCGAACTATTCCGACCTGTCCGACCCGCGCCCGATCTTCGACTGGATGCAGATCATCAGGAAGCGGGCCGTGGTCTATGTGGGACTGGATGCGCTGTCCGACGCCGAAGTAGCGGCGGCCGTCGGCAACAGCATGTTCAGCGACCTGGTGTCGGTAGCAGGGCACATCTACAAGCACGGCATCGACGACGGCTTGCCGGGGGCATCGGCCAATGCCAAGGTCGCCATCAACGTTCATGCGGACGAGTTCAACGAACTGATGGGCGATGAGTTCATCCCGCTCATCAACAAGGGTGGCGGTGCGGGCATGCAGGTCACGGCCTATACGCAGACGCTCTCGGACATCGAGGCGCGCATCGGCAATCGCGCCAAGGCCGGCCAGGTCATCGGCAACTTCAACAACCTGTTCATGCTGCGGGTGCGCGAGACCGCCACCGCCGAACTGCTGACACGACAACTGCCGAAGGTGGAGGTCTACACCACCACCCTGGTCAGCGGCGCCACCGACAGTTCCGACATCCACGGCCAGACCGACTTCACCAGCAACGCGCAGGACGGCATCAGCACGTCGAGCGTGCCGCTCATTGAGCCCGCACACGTGGTCGGCCTGCCCAAGGGTCAGTGCTTCGCCCTCATCGAAGGCGGCAACCTGTGGAAGGTCCGCATGCCGTTGCCGGCGCCCGATCCGGACGAGGCCATGCCCCGGGACCTGCAACAACTGGCCGGCTACATGCGCCAGCACTACGCCGAGGCGGGGGAATGGTGGGAGGGCAACGGGCTGCCCCGGTCGCACGACGACGCGTTGCCAGCGGATTTGGCCGAGGAAGTGCAAGAAGGCACGCCGGATGAAGAGGCGCCATCGTGAAAGAGCCCGCCGCGACCGCCGAGCGACAGCAGGCACGCCAGCGCAGCCTGGTCGCCAGCGTGGTCACGCTGCCATGGCGCCTGTTCGGCGTGCTGGTCGCCTCGCTGCTGCTGTCCATCGTCATCGAATGCGTCGGCATGCACCTGTTCTGGCCCGACCAGGGCTGGCGCCACGCGCAGGGCATGCTCGACTACGAACTGAACCAGCTCTCCACCCCTTTCACCCGGAGCGCCGTCGTGCAGGAGCCGGGACGCACCGCGCGCTGGCTGGTGGAGGGCACCTACGAGTGGGTTTTCGTGAAGACGGGCTTGCTGGACTGGATGCGCGACGCCTCGGCGCAGGCTAGCGCCGGCAGCCATCGCCCGACCAAGGATTTCCACTATTACATTGGCCTGGTCTACGTGAACGTGGAGAGCTACCTGATCGCGGCGGCTTATACGACGCTGATCTTCCTCGTGCGGCTGCTGGTGCTGTGCCTGACCCTGCCGCTGTTCCTGATGGCCGCGTTCGTCGGGCTGGTGGATGGCCTGGTGCGCCGGGACATCCGCCGCTTCGGCGCGGGGCGCGAGTCCGGGTTCGTTTATCACCGCGCCAGGGCCAGCCTGATCCCGCTGGCGGTACTCCCGTGGGTGACCTACCTGGCGCTACCGGTCAGCGTGAACCCGCTGCTGATCCTGCTGCCCAGCGCCGCACTGCTCGGCGTGGCGGTGTGCATTGCGGCGGCGACATTCAAGAAGTACCTGTAAGAACGCGCGAATGGCGCATAAGAGCAACCTCCTTGCGGTCGTGGCCGTGATGGCTTTTCAGCGGCGCCTGCTTCGCCCCGGCCATGGCAGCTCTCCCGTCAATTCAGCCAAGCCTCCATCGTCTTCGACACGTGCGCCGAAGCGGTTCACCTCAACCTCCGGCAAATCGTCGCCGTCGAACCATAGCAAGGAGATGGTGGTATCGGTGCGCTGGTAATGTCTTGAAAGTTCCCATAGATCAAGGCCCTTCTCCCAGTTGTCGAACCAGACATCCTGTGAAACTTCCCCCGTCTCAGTAGCGCTCTTCCCTGAAGAGCGGATTCGGTGAGCCACGGAGCCTGCTGGAATGACCGACCTGGGAGGTATCCAGGCCCCAGCTTGCCGCAAGGCCGTTGAGCGTGCGGCATATCGCACCGCACCGCGCTCCATGGTGACGAATGCGCACGGCATGTCACTAAGACTGGCAAACCTTGACGCCGCTGCAGGGAATGATGTGCCGAACAAGTCGGCCATGTGTTGGATGAGATCCAGGGAGGGCTCTTCCTTGGGAACAGCGGAGAGCCATTGCTGATAGGGCATCAGCAGTTCAGCGGCAAACGTGTCGCAGGCGATCTCGTTCGGATGTCGCTTTGCATAGGACCATGACGGCACCTCGTCGTGACTTGATTCCAAGCCGAGCACGATATGAGCTATTTCGTGGCAGACAGTGAAGCGCTGGCGCTCTTCGGTTTCCAGCGAATTTACAGTGATGATGTGCTTCCCGTTCGGCTTGGTAACGGTATAGCCAGACTCCCCATCGCCAAGCTCATCCTTCTTGACCTTGGCGTTGGCCGCGACCACGTAGGGCGTCAGGTCTGCTCGGATGCCCAACACATCGACCTTCGAAATAAAGGCTCGTGCTTTCTGTCTGACATCCGCCTCGTCCATGTTCAGTCGTCCTCGTCGTCGTCGAAGGCCTTTTTGATTCGGGCGATGAGCGTCGCGGGGTCAGGCCTTGCATTTCCCCGATGCCTGACTCCAGCCGCGGCCGAAAAAACATCGATGCTGATCGAGGGATCTTGCAGCACGAATTCAACAAGGCCTGGATCAGCGTCTGCGTGGTCAACCAGCCACATCACGAGTGCGGCATCTCTTTCTCCCGGCTTGAGAACCTTCAACAGCTTCTCAACCAAGTCTTGGGATGGGTTTGTCTTCTCGCCTGTTTCGAGGCGGTGGACATAAGCATGATCAACTGACGATAGCTGGCCGATCTCACGCAGGGAAAGGGTTCTGCGTTCGCGTAGCGTCTTGAGGGCGACGCCTAGGCCTGTTTGCGGCATGAGTTCTGATCCTTGCGGTTGCGGGAAGAAGGGCCAAGCCCTCTGTTGCCCCTCCACATCCGGTTGATGTTCAAAGGCGCACGCCGAACCCAGTTGCACCGGCGCACGTGCTCTGATACATTGTTGTCCAGCCAGACAACAGATGTAGGTTTTACGCCTGCTCCAGGTTGGATTGGCTTGGCCTTCCTGTTGTCTGTGTGAGCAACGAATTGTGCTACAGCGGGCGGCCGTTGGCAACCCAGTCGAGCGGCTGGGCCTTCGATAGTTCCAGTGTAGGAGAACCATCATGGCAGGCAAGAATCAGCATGTTGTCCCTCATCAGGATGGCTGGGCCGTCAAGGGAGCCGGCAATCAGCGGGCGACCTCCGTGCACGACACGCAGCAACAGGCCATTGACGCAGCGAGGGGTATCGCACGCAACCAGCAGTCCGAACTCGTCATCCATCGTCCGGATGGACGCATCCGTGACAAGGACAGCCACGGCAACGACCCCTTCCCGCCGAAGGGCTGAAGCGCCATGACGGGCATCCCTACCTACCATGTGCTCGCCCTGTCAGGGGGCGGTTATCGCGGCCTGTACACCGCCACGGTTCTCGCCGAACTCGAAACCGCGCTGGGTCGTCCTATCGCTTCGCACTTTGATCTGATTTGCGGCACATCGGCAGGGGGGATGCTGGCTTTGGGGCTGGCTGCGGAAATTCCGGCCTACGAACTCAAGGCACTGTTTGAAGAACAGGGCAGCCGCATCTTTGGTTGCCGCAGCCTGCCGCGGCGGCTTCTGGGATTCTGGCTGACTGCAAAGCATGACTCAGCGGGATTGAAAGAGGTACTGACCGAGCGCTTCCAAGGGACCACGATAGGCGACCTGAAGCATCGTGTTCTTGTGCCGGCAGTCAACTACTCGACGGGGCGCGGGCAGTTCTTCAAGACACCGCACCATCCGTCCTTTGAGCTGGATCACCGTATGAAGGTCGTTGATGTAGCGTTGGCGACAGCCGCCGCGCCCGTCTACTTTCCTCTGGCGCGCAACGACCGCGGTGTCTTCGCGGACGGGGGGCTGGTGGGCAACGCCCCGGGCCTGTTCGGGTTGCACGAAGTCAAGACGTTCCTGGCACCGAAACAGGATGCGCTGATTCGGGTCCTCGCCATCGGCACGATGACCATCGGTGCGACCGTTCGTGGCGGCGCCAGCCTCGACCGCGGATTCGGCAAGTGGCGCGGGGGACTCTTCGATCTTGTGATCTCCGCCCAGGAGTCGTCGGTGGACTACATGCTGCGGCAGGCGTTGGGCAACAACTACTTCCAGATCGACGACAAGGCGACGCCGGATCAAAGCAAGGACGTGAAGGCGCTGGATCGGGTTTCCATTGGCGCCACGAATACGCTCAAGGATCGCGGCAACCACGCGGCGCAGCGTGCGCTCGGCGATCCTCTTTTCCAACCGTTTCGAGCGCACCAGGCCGGCGCTCCCATCTTCTATCACGGCCCCAACAAGAATGTTCCGGAGGCCGCATGCTGAACTTGAGCCCACTCTTCTTCACCACCCTTGATGACGAATCCTGCATGCACGACGAGCTGGATCTGCCGCCTGGGCAGCGCGCCTGGATCGCCAGCGCACGCACTGACGTCAGGGACTGCCTGCGCACAGGCATCCCTCGCGTGCTTAGGGCAAACGGATACACGGAAGACGTGCCGCAGCCGCGCTTCTTCACGCAAGGGTCGTGGGCATACAAGACGCTGAACGCCCCGGCACAACAACCTCAGCAGGCGGATGTCGACGATGGCTGCTATCTGCCAATGAGTTTCGTCTCGCAGACGAAGCGTCCCAGCACTGCGGCGACGGTGTTCTTTGCCGCTGCGGAAGAAGCATTGAAGCCGCTGGTCGAGGAAAGGCGGTGGAAGCTTGTCACCGACAAGCCGAC
>JANJWF010000150.1 GCA_024709685.1 Thiobacillus sp. | reverse complement strand
CCGCTCATCCTCGCCGGCGACTTCAACGACTGGCGGATCCGCGCCTGCAACTTCTTCAGGGACGAGCTGGGGCTGGCCGAAGTGTTCGAAACGCACCACGGCAAGCCAGCGCGCAGCTACCCATCCATCCTCCCCATGTTCCAGCTCGACCGCATCTATGTGAGGCGCTTCAGCATCGAGTCTGCGCACGTCCACACCGGCAACGCCTGGCACCGCATATCCGACCACGCCGCCCTGACTGCCAAGCTCAGCCTGTCCTGATGGCCGCGTGCAGTCACGGCCCGCTATGCCCTTCGGGGTGCGCGTCGGACACCGGCTTTCCCACCGCAGGGAGCGGGTCATGGCTGCGCAGCTGCTGACGCTGCAACCATCACGCTGCAAAGGCTGACGCCGTGGAAGCCCGCGTCCTCAGACAGATCTTTCGCGGCGCCGAACCGGTTCCGGGCAACCGCCTGCGACTGCTGCACGGCGGCGCCGAATTCTTTCCGGCGCTGATCGCGGCGATCGACGTCGGCCGCGCCGAAATCCATCTCGAAACCTACATCTTCAACCCCGACGCCAGCGCCGCGGCGGTGCGCGACGCCCTCGTCCGCGCAGCGCAACGGGGGGTAGCGGTGCGGCTGCTGATCGACGGCATCGGCGCGCGTGAGTTGCCGGCCGCCTGGCTGGACTCGATGCGCGCGGCGGGAGTCAGCGTGCTGGCCTACCGGCCGCTGGTGAGCGGCTGGCGCGTCACCCCCCACAGCCTGCGGCGGCTGCACCGCAAACTGGCGGTGGTCGACGCGCGCATCGCCTTCATCGGCGGCATGAATCTGATCGACGATTTCGAGCCGATACGCTTCGCTGCGCCGCGCTTCGACTTCAGCGTCGAGGTGCAGGGGCCGCTGCTTGCCGCCATCCACCAGAGCGCGTGCCACCTGTGGCGGCTGGTGGCCTTGACCCAGCTGCAGGCGGGTGAAACCAGACTCCCCCGGATCAAGCCTTCCTGGCCGACCGACGGCCGCGTGCGCGCCGCCTTCGTGGTGCGCGACAACTTCGCCCATCGCCGCGACATCGAGCGCGTGTACCTCGCCGCGCTGGCGCTGGCGCGCCGCGAGATCATCATCGCCAACGCCTACTTCCTGCCCGGCCGCCGCTTCCGGAAATTGCTGAGAAATGCCGCCGCGCGCGGCGTGCAGGTGCACCTGCTGGTGCAGGGCCACACCGACCATCCCTTTTTCCTGGCGGCCTCGCGTGCCCTCTACCGCGACCTGCTCGCCGCGGGCGTGGCCATTCACGAGTACCAGGCGAGCGAACTGCACGCCAAGGTCGCGGTGGTCGACGGCCGCTGGGCGACGGTCGGCTCCAGCAACATCGACCCTTTCAGCCTCCTGCTCGCGCGCGAGGCGAACGTCGTCGTCGACGATGCGGGATTTGCCGGCGACCTGCGGCAGCGCCTGCACCAGGCCATCGAGCAGTCCACCACACTCGATCCCGCCGGCTGGCAGCGCCGCCCGTGGCCGCGCCGCGTGCTGTCGTGGGTGGCCTATGAAAGCGTGCGGCTGATGGTGGGACTGGCAGGGGGCGGGCGCTGGGTGTAGCGGTCCGTTGTTCGGGGCGAGTGCCCAGAGGGCATAAAGGCGCACCGCCTACAGCGGGTACCGTAGGAGGGCGCCCTCGCCCCGATCGGCTCCTGTAGGAGGCCCGCCCTCGGGCCGATCAGGCTCAAGCCAGGCACCGGTCCGCAAATCGCGGCGAAGGTGCCGCTCCCACAACCCCCGGACCGTGTGCAGGACCGTGCAGCCGATAGAACCCTACAGTCACGCCGCCTTGAACGTATCGCACTGCCCCGGGTCGCCGTTCTGCATGCCGGTGCTGAACCAGCGCATGCGCTGCTGCGACGAGCCGTGGGTGAAGGATTCCGGCACCACGAAGCCGCGCGTCTGTTTCTGGATGCGGTCGTCGCCCACGCCGGCCGCGGCGGCCAGCGCTTCCTCGGTGTCGCCCGGCTCGAGGATCTGCCGCGTCTTGTCGGCGTGGTAGGCCCACACCCCGGCGAAGCAGTCGGCCTGCAGTTCCATCCGCACCTGCAGCGCGTTGCCCGCGGCCTCGCCGGCACGGCTGCGTGCCGCGTGCACTTGTTCCGAAATGCCGAGGAGCGTCTGCACGTGGTGGCCGACCTCGTGTGCCACCACGTAGGCCTGCGCGAAGTCGCCCGGCGCGTCGTGGCGCTGCGCCAGGTCGTTGAAGAAAGCCATGTCGAGATACAGCTTGCGGTCGGCCGGGCAGTAGAACGGTCCCACCGCCGCCTCGGCAAAGCCGCACGCCGATTCCACCGCGCCTGAAAACAGTACCAGCTTCGGCTGCGCGTAGCGCTGACCCGACGCCTGGAACAGCGCGCCCCACACGTCCTCCGTGTCGGCCAGTACCACCGACATGAATTCCTTGAGTTTTTCCTCCTCCGGGCTGAGCGTCGCCGGCTGCTGCGTCTCCTGTGCCGGCGTGCCCGCCTGCTCCAGCACCACCGACGGGTCGACGCCGAAGTACATCGCCACCAGCGCCAGGATGATCGCCCCGATCCCGCCGCCGGCGAGACCCCTGCGGCTCACGTGCATCCCGCGCCGGTCCTCGATGTTCTCGCTGCGGCGTCCGCGTTCCCAGCGCATGGCGGTTCCTTTCGATTGCAGGTGATCGTTTCATTCTAGGCAGGCGTGACCGGATGCGGCATCTGCGCCGGCCCGAGGCTCCGCTCGGCAGTACGTTCCTACCGTTCGGCCGCGTGTCTGTTGCGCATGAGCAACAAAACAACACTTTTCCCCGCGAGTGACAAAAAAAACAACAGCTTTCCTTGTCGACCCTCGTCGAGTCTGGATAATCGACCACGTCCAATCCATGCCCCCCGGGGCGAAGCACATTCCGTGCAGGACAGCTCTGCAGAGCTTAAGACCGTATAGGTCGAATCATTTTTTTCTTAGGAGAAAGCAATGAAAAAATCCCTGATCGCTCTGGCCGTCGCCGGTGCCTTCGCTGCTCCCGCTTTTGCTGCCACCGAGAACGTCGACGTGTACGGCAAGCTGCACATGTCCGTGTCGATTTTCGACGAGACCGTCGACAGCTTCACCGATGCCTCCGGCAAGCAGTACCGCGGCACCAGCGACCTGCAGTTCTCCTCCAACGCCAGCCGCATCGGCTTCAAGGGCGCAGAAGACCTGGGCGGCGGCCTGTCCGCCATCTGGCAGATCGAGTCTGGCGTCAGCGTCGACGAAGGCTCCGGCAGCTGGGCATCGCGCAACACCTTCCTCGGCCTCAAGGGCGGCTTCGGTACGGTTCTGGCCGGTAACCACGACACCCCGCTGAAGCTCGTCGGCCGCGCCGTCGACCTGTTCGGCGACACCATGGCTGACTCGCGCAACGTTCTGGGCGGCGGTTCCGACATGCGCGCCAAGAACACCGTGGCCTACATCACCCCGTCGTTCAGCGGCCTCACCATCGCTGCGGCCTACACCAATGACCCGGGCAACCAAGGCACCCAAATCAATCCTAAAGTCCTTGGCCTGCCCGACCCCGTTACCGGCCTCCCCAGCACCAGCACCACGGGAATCGACACCGGTGACCAGGACAGCAACGGCGCCTACAACCTGAACGCCACCTACACCAACGGCCCCCTGTACCTGGGCGTCGGCTACGGCGACGGCGACTTCCACGAGAACAATGGCCTCGCCGAGCACTGGCGTCTGGCCGGCGGCTACACCTTCGGCAACTTCAAGGTGGTCGGCCAGTACGACAACCTGGCAGACGACACCCCCGCTGGTGCTGACTACACCGCCTGGATGGTCGGCGGCGCCTACACCATGGGCAACATCGTGCTGAAGGCCAACTACATGGCCGGTGAGTTCGACTGCAACGGCTGTGCTGAGCCCACCCAGTGGACGATCGGCGCCGACTACAACCTGTCCAAGCGCACCTCGGTCTATGCGCTGTACGCTTCGGCGGAAGACGGTGTCATGTTCGGTTCTGGCGCTGGCGCAAGCGACACGATCCTGTCGGGCGATTCCAGCGGCGACAACACCGTCATCTCGGTGGGCATGGTCCACTCCTTCTAATTCGACGCCGGGTTCGCCCGGTTTTGAAAGACAAGGTTGAAACGGGCTCCTTCGGGGGCCCGTTTTTTTTTGTTCCCTCGGCAGCGTGGCCAAACAAGAACGGGCGCCTGCGGGCGTCCGTTCGCCTGTCTGCCGCCGCTGAATCCACCTTCGGCCCCTCGAAATCGTGATCTCGGCCCCAAATGGGGTCAGCACAGACTGGGCCCGATTTTTCGAATGGCGGCGCACGCCAAATTCGTTATACTTGTATAACATTTGTGGCCCATTGGAGATATCACATGCTCGCTATCCGTCTGCCCGAATCGATCGAGGCCCGTCTGAACGCACTGGCGCAGGAAACGGGCCGCGCCAAATCCACGCTTGCCCGCGAGGCCATCCTGGAATACATCGACGATCTTGAAGACTACTATCTGGCGGAAGCGCGTGCCCGCAGGAACCGTAACACGATTCCTCTCGCGGACCTGGAGCGCGAGCTTGGCCTTTGAGATCGAGTTCGACCCGGATGCCGTCAAAGACTTGAAGAAACTCGATCGCTCCGTTCAGCAACGCCTGGTCGGGTTCCTGAAAACGCGGGTCGCGACGCTGGACAACCCGAGAGATATCGGTGAAGCCCTGTCAGGGGCCAAGCTGGGGAATTATTGGAAATACCGGGTGGGTGATTGGCGGCTTATCTGCGACATCCAGGATCGCCGCATTGTCGTCCGGGTGCTGCGTATCGGAAACCGCCGCGAGGTATACCGATAGGATCATTGAGGACCAAGCATGGTGTAGGAGGCCCGCCTTTATGCCCTCCGGGTGCTCGGGCCGATGGGGGCGGGTGCTCGCTATGCGTGATCGCGGCGAGTGCCCAGAGGGCATAAACACCCAGAGGGCATCAAGGCGCCGCTCCTACGGCGAGGGCGCCGAAGTCAATCCTTCCGCCCGCAACGCCGCCTGCACGCGGGGACGGTTGCGCACGCGTTCGAGATAGGCAGTGAGCGCGGGCCATGGCGCGAGGTCGAGGCCGACGAGGCCGGACCAGCTCAGGACCGTGAAGAGGTAGGCGTCGGCCACGGTGAAGGTCTCGCCCAGCAGATAGCGCCTGCCGGTGACCTGCCCATCGAGCCAGCCGACCCGGTTTCTGAGGTTGCCGAGCACGCCGGCCTTCCACTCCGCTGCCGCATGCGGGTTGAACAGGGGGCTGAAATTCTTGTGGATCTCGGCGCTGATGAAGTTGAGCCATTCCTGCACGCGGTAACGTTCCATCGTGCCGGCCCGGGGCATGAGCCCGCTGTCGGGCCGCTGGTCGGCGAGATACTGCACGATGGCCGGGCCTTCGGTGAGGACGCTGCCGTCGTCCAGTTCCAGCGCCGGCACGTAGCCCTTGCTATTGATCTGCAGATAATCGCCGCCGCCTTCGACCTGGCCGCTCGCGAGATCGACCTTCTTCAATTGTACGGACAGCCCCGCTTCCTCGATGACGATGTGCGGAGACAGAGAACAGGCGCCGGGCGCGTAGTACAGTTTCATCGTCTTCTCCTGGGAATCGCGATGCACGTGGTGGATTCTAACGCCAGGCGTTCCCTCAGCGCTGGGCACGATGCGCCCGTCGGTTTCAGCCCTCGACCACCTCGAAATCGTGCGTGATCTCAGCCGTCTTGCCGAGCATGATGCTCGCCGAGCAGTATTTCTCGGCGGAAAGCTTCACCGCCTGCTCGACGCGCTTCGGGTCGAGCGACTTGCCGGTGACGGTGAAGTGGACGTGGATTTTCGTGAACACCTTGGGGTCGGTGTCGGCGCGGGTGGCGTCGAGGTCTGCGACGCAGTCGCTGACCTGCTGGCGGCTCTTGCGAAGGATGTGGACGACGTCGAATGCGGAGCAGCCGCCCATCCCCAGGAGCAGCAGTTCCATCGGTCGCACGCCGAGGTTCCTGCCGCCGGAATCGGGCGAGCCGTCCATGACCACGGTGTGGCCGGATTCGCTCTGGCCGGCGAAGCTGACGCCTTCGATGAGTTTGACGCGGGCTTTCATGGGCTTTCTTTCAGGCAAAAATCGAGCGGAGTTTGTACCACAAAATACCCAGCCATTCGTGCAGCGCGAAGGTGCTGTCGCGCAGGCCGGCGGGGGTGGGCAGCAGGTCGAACACGTCATCGACGCGGGTGCGGGAAAACTGGATGCCGGCGGGGACGACTTCGAGCCCCTGCGCCTCGAACAGCGGCACGGCCCGCCGCAGGTGCCAGGAATGGGTGACCAGCACGATGCGGCGGACGCCGTCTTTTTGCAGCAGCGAGGAGGAGAGGCGGGCGTTGTCCCAGGTGGTGAGCGCGGCGTCTTCGACCCAGCGGGGCGACAGGCCGTATTCGTCCTCCAGGATGCGCTGCATGATGCGTCCCTCGGCGAGCAAGCCGCCGCCGGGCTTGCCGCCGGTGACCAGCAGCGGCAGGCCGCTTTCGCGATGCAGTCGCGCAGCGTAGCGCAGGCGTTCCAGGCTGATGCCCTTGAGGGTGTCGCCGCCGTATTCGGCGTCGTCGAGGCGGCGTCCGCCGCCGAGGACGACGATGGCGTCCGCCGTCTCGAGTCGGGCCGGGTCGAGCGGGGTGCTGATTTCCAGGCTTTTGAGCAGCACGCCGCCGGCCCACGGGGTGGACAGCGCATAGAGCGCGGCGGTCGCCAGGCCGATCAGCGACAGGCCGAGGCGACGGCGGCGGCGCTGCACGAGCAGTCCGGCGGCCAGCAAAATCACCAGCGAAAGCGGCGGCAACAGGACGAGTGAGGCAAAGGTGGTGGCAAGCCAGGCAGTCATGGCCTGGATTGTAAGCTGCCCGGGCGCACGCATCGCATTGAGTGTTTGACTTTGCCCGGAGGGGGCGTTTAAAATGCCCGGCTTTCCGAGATATACCTCTGTGCAGGGGTTGGGTCATGAAAACCTTTTCCGCAAAAACGCATGAAGTCAAACGCGACTGGTTCGTGGTTGACGCCGACAACAAGGTGCTGGGTCGCCTGGCTTCCGAGATTGCCCGCCGCCTGCGCGGCAAGCACAAGCCCGAGTTCACCCCCCACGTCGACACCGGCGACTACATCGTGGTGGTCAATGCCGCCAAGATGGTCGTGACGGGCAACAAGGACCTCGACAAGAAGTACTATCGCCACTCGGGTTATCCCGGCGGCATCTACGAAACGACCTTCGCCAAGATGCAGGAGCGTTTCCCTGGCCGTGCGTTGGAAAAGGCGGTCAAGGGCATGCTGCCCAAGGGCCCGCTCGGCTACGCCATGATCAAGAAAATGAAAATCTATCCGGGCGCGGAGCATCCGCACGAGGCTCAACAGCCCAAGCCCCTCGACATCAACGTTAAGGCCGCATCATGATCGGTAACTACAACTACGGTACGGGTCGCCGCAAATCGTCGGTTGCCCGTGTTTTCATCAAGGCCGGCAGCGGCAAGATCATCGTCAACGACAAGCCGGTGGACGAATATTTCTCCCGCGAGACCGGCCGCATGATCGTGCGCCAGCCTCTGGTACTGACCGACAACCTGAACCGGTTCGACATCATGGTCAACGTGGCGGGTGGCGGTGAATCCGGCCAGGCCGGCGCGGTGCGCCACGGCATCACGCGCGCGCTGATCGATCTGGACGCCGAGATGAAGCCCGCGCTGAAGGCGGCTGGCCTCGTGACCCGCGATGCCCGCGAAGTCGAGCGCAAGAAGGTCGGCTTCCACAAGGCGCGTCGCCGCAAGCAGTTCTCCAAGCGCTGATCGCCTGCAGTACGAAGAAGCCGTCCTTTTCAGGGCGGCTTTTTTTATGCTTGTCGGCCGGCGTGTCTTACAATTCGAGTATTCGCAAGGAAACCACACCATGATCAAAGTCGGTATCGTCGGCGGCACGGGCTACACCGGGGTCGAACTGCTGCGCCTGCTGGCGCGCCATCCGCATGTGGAGCTGAAGGCCATCACCTCGCGCAAGGAAGCAGGGATGCCGGTGGCGGACATGTTCCCCAACCTGCGCGGACGGGTGAAGCTGGCGTTTTCCACCCCCGAAGACGCCGCGCTCACACACTGCGACGTGGTGTTCTTCGCCACCCCCAACGGCGTGGCGATGCAGCAGGTCCGCGCGCTGCTCGACGCCGGCGTCAGGGTGATCGACCTGGCAGCGGACTTCCGCATCCAGGACATCGCCGTATGGGAGCAGTGGTACAAGATGAAGCACGACTGCCCGGACCTCGTGTCCGAGGCGGTGTACGGTCTGCCCGAGCTCAACCGCGACAAGATTCGCGGCGCGCGCCTGATCGCCAACCCGGGCTGCTATCCGACCGCGGTGCAGCTGGGCTTTCTGCCCCTGCTCGAAGCCGGCGTGGTCGACACCGGTTTCCTGGTGGCGGACGCCAAGTCGGGCGTGTCGGGGGGCGGCCGCAAGCCGGAGACCCACATCCTGTTCGCCGAGGCGTCGGACAACTTCAAGGCCTATGCGGTCGGCGGCCACCGCCACTGGCCGGAGATCAAGCAGGGGCTGGAGCGTTTTTCCGGCAAGCCGGTGGGCTTCACCTTCGTGCCTCATCTGACGCCGCTGATCCGCGGCATCCATGCGACGCTTTATGCGAGGCTGAACGCCGACGTCGATTTGCAGGGCCTGTTCGAGCAGCGCTACGCCGGCGAAACCTTTGTCGACGTCATGCCGGCCGGCGCGCATCCGGAAACCCGTTCGGTGCGCGGCGCCAACACCTGCCGTATCGCAGTGCACCGCCCGCAGGGCGGCGACATGGTGGTGGTGCTGTCGGTGATCGATAACCTGGTCAAGGGCGCGGCCGGGCAGGCGGTGCAGAACATGAACATCCTGTTCGACCTGCCCGAGGACACTGCACTTACCGACGTCGGGATGCTGCCCTGAAGGCTCCTTTATCGAGATCCTCGGAGGGCGCTTGCCGTGTGGAATCGCAATGTCCGGGCCGAGCTGCCGCGGAACTCCCCGGCCTTAACAGGGTCTCTGCTTGACGCAGGATGGGTGATGCGGATAATCACCCCACACATTTTTTAGGAGCACCACCATGAATGCAGAAATGGAATTCCCCTTGATCTTCACCGATAGCGCGGCGAGCAAAGTCAAAAACCTGATCGATGAGGAAGGCAATCCCGACCTGAAGCTGCGCGTGTTCGTGTCGGGTGGCGGCTGCTCCGGCTTCCAGTACGGCTTCACCTTCGACGAGACGCAGAATGCCGACGACACCGTGATGGAGAAGAACGGCGTCACCCTGCTGGTCGATTCGATGAGCTTCCAGTACCTGGCAGGCGCTGAAATCGACTACTCGGAAGGGCTGGAAGGCGCGCAGTTCGTGATCAAGAACCCGAACGCCACCACCACCTGCGGCTGCGGTTCGTCGTTCTCGGCGTAAGCGCGGCAGGCTCATAAAAAAGCGGCCTCGGCCGCTTTTTTATTTGGCATCCCGGCTGGGGCGCCCAATCGGCCCAGGCGGGCCTCCTACGCCACAGCAAGCAAAGCCGCCGCCCCCCGGATCGCGGCGGTTACCCGAAGGGCAGGCGGCGCCCCGCAGGCTTACGCAGACGCTTCAGGCCGGATAGATCGCCCCGAGCACGCGCGGCCCGCTCGCGCCGGTCACCGCGGGCAGGTTGCCCGGTTCGTGGTGCAGGGCCTGCCGTGCAAGCCAGGCAAAGGCGAGCGCCTCCACCCAGTCCGGATCGATGCCGAGTGCCGACGTCGTCGCCACCCGCAGATTCGGCAGACGTGCGCCGATGCGCTGCATCAATGCGCCGTTGTGGGCGCCTCCGCCACAGACGTAGAACTCCTGTGCACCCGCGCATTCGCGGCTGACTGCGTCGGCGAGGCTCCTGGCCGTGAATTCGAGCAGCGTCGCCTGTACATCGGCCGGTTCGATAGCGTACCCGAGGCGGGTGAGCAGGTTGTCCAGCCATGCCAGATTGAACTGTTCGCGCCCAGCGCTCTTCGGTGCGGGGCTTTGCAGGTAAGGATGGTCTGCCAGCGCCGCCAGCAGGCCGGCGTGAGCCGTTCCGCTGGTCGCCCAGGCGCCGTCGCGGTCGTAGCGTACGCCGCGATGGCGGTCGATCCATGAGTCCAGCAGCATGTTGCCAGGACCGGTGTCCCAGCCTCGCACGCTGCCGTTTGCCGGCAAATCGGTGATGTTGGCGATGCCGCCGATGTTGGCGATGACGCGGTGGATTTCGGGATGATGCAAAGTCTGGGCGTGGAAGGCCGGCACCAGCGGCGCGCCCTGGCCGCCTGCCGCGATATCACGGCTGCGGAAATCGGCAACGACCGTGATGCCGGTGAGTTCGGCGAGCAGGGCGGCATTGCCGATCTGCAGGGTATAGCCGTCCGCGGGGCGGTGGCGCAGGGTCTGGCCGTGGCAGCCGATCGCATGGATGGTGGCGGGATCGATCCTTTCAAGCAGCCCGCTGACCGCCTCGGCATAGAGGTGCGCCAGCGTGTTGGCGGCGCAGGCCGCAAGATGTATTTCGTCGGGTTGCGGCGTGTGTAGCGCCAGTAACTGGCTACGCAGCCTGTCGGAGTAAGGCAGGTAGCGGGTATGGAGAATCCGGATCCGGCCTGCGGAACCTATTTCGGCGAGCACTGCGTCGACACCGTCCAGGCTGGTGCCGGACATGAGGCCGACATAGCGCTGGATTGGATCGGAGTGCGGCGCGTCATGTGTGGGAACTGCGCTCAATCGAGTGCGGCGAGATTGGTGCCGCGTAACAGAGCCAGTTTTTCCGACCAGGTACTCGTCTGCTGCTGGAATTTCGCGCGTTGGGCGACGGCCAGCGGCGGCGAGCCCGGCAGTTTGATGGCCATGGGGTTCTGCGGCTGGCCGGAGATCCGAACCTCATAATGCAGGTGCGGGCCGGTGGACGCCCCGGTCGAGCCGACATAGGCGACGACCTGGCCTTGGCTGACCACCCGGCCGGGACGGATGCCCGATGCGAACGCGCTCAGGTGTGCATAGTAGGTTTCGTAGCCGTTGCGATGGCGCAGAATGACGAGATTGCCGTAGCCGCCCTTGCGGCCGGTGAATACCACGGTGGCGTCGCCGGTGGCCTTTACCCGGGTGCCGGTGGGGGCGCCGAAATCAACGCCGGTGTGGGCACGGTGGAAGCCGTAGACCGGGTGCTTGCGCGAGTTGCTGAAGCTGGACGTGACGCGGGAGAATTCGAGCGGCGAGCGCAGGAAGCCTTTCTTCAGCGATTCGCCTTCCGGCGTGTAGTAGCCCTCACCGCCGTTGGGGTCCCGGAACAGGACGGCGCGGTA
>JANJWF010000145.1 GCA_024709685.1 Thiobacillus sp. | reverse complement strand
GCGCGTGATCGAGGCAATCGAGAAAGCAGCCAATACCGGCAAGATCGGCGACGGCAAGATTTTTGTCACCAGCCTGGAACAGGTCGTGCGCATCCGCACGGGCGAATCCGGCCCCGATGCCCTGTAAGGAGCATGAACATGAAAAAGCTATTCGCTTCATTGGGCCTGATATGTGCCCTGGGGTCTCCCGGCCTGGCGCTGGCGCAGGATGCGGCGGCCCCGGTGGAAGACGCCGCAGTGGTCGAAATGGTGGAAGCCGTCGCAGCGGAAGCGCCGGTCGCTGAAGTGGCGCCGGCTGAAACCGCGCCTGCGGAAGAAGCGGCTGCGCCGGTCCCCGACAAGGGCGACACCGCCTGGATGATGGTGTCCACGCTGCTGGTGATCCTGATGATCGTTCCGGGCGTGGCGTTGTTCTACGGCGGCCTGGTGCGCGCCAAGAACATGCTGTCGGTGCTGACCCAGGTGATGGCGATCTTCTGCCTGATCTCGATCCTGTGGGCGGCGTACGGCTACTCGCTGGCGTTCGGCGACGGCGGCGGCATGAACTGGGCGATCGGCGACCTGGCCAAGCTGTTCCTGGCCGGCATCACCCCGGGCAGCACGGCAGCGACCTTCTCCGACGGCGTCGTCATTCCCGAGTTCACCTTCGTCGCCTTCCAGCTGACCTTCGCCGCCATCACCGTGGCGCTGATCGTCGGCGGGCTGGCGGAGCGGGTGAAGTTCTCCGCGCTGCTGGTGTTCGCCGTGCTGTGGTTCACCTTCTCCTACCTGCCGATCGCGCACATGGTGTGGGCGGCAGGCGGCTACCTTTTTGAAGCCGGCGATCTCGACTTCGCAGGCGGCACCGTGGTACACATCAACGCCGGCATCGCCGCGCTGGTCGGCGCCATCGTGCTGGGCAAGCGCATCGGCTACGGCCACGATGCGCTGCCGCCGCACAGCCTGCCGATGACGATGATCGGTGCCTCGCTGCTGTGGGTGGGCTGGTTCGGCTTCAACGCCGGCTCCAACCTGGAAGCGGCCGGTGGTGCGACGCTGGCCTTCATTAACACCATCCTCGCTACCGCGGCGGCGGGCCTGTCCTGGATGTTCGCGGAGTGGGCGTTGCGCGGCAGGCCGTCCATGCTGGGCGTGGCGTCCGGCGTCGTCGCCGGCCTGGTGGCGATCACGCCGGCGGCCGGCCTCGTCGGTCCGATGGGCGGCATCGTCCTCGGCGCGCTCGCCGGCGTGGTGTGCCTGTGGGGCGTCACCGGCCTGAAGAAGATGGTCGGCTACGACGACAGTCTCGACGTATTCGGCATCCACGGCATCGGCGGCATCATCGGCGCCATCGGCACCGGCATCTTCGTCTCGCCGGCGCTGGGCGGGGTCGGTGTCGACGGCTATGCGATGGCCGGCCAGGTGGTGACGCAGGTAAAAGGCGTGCTGATCACCGTCGCCTGGTCGGGCGTGGTGAGCTTCGTGACGTTCAAGCTGATCGACATGACCATGGGGCTGCGCGTCAGCGAAGAGCAGGAACGCGAAGGGCTCGATACCGCTTCCCATGGCGAGCGGGCCTACTCGATGTAATGTCCTCGCTTTTTCCGAAGGAAGCCGGGGCGCTCTGCAGGGCGCCCCATTTTTTTATGCGAGGATGTCATGGCCATGACTCGATGAGGTAAGGCGTATGCCCATCCAGAGAGGACGGCAGCCGTTCGCCTCCAACCCGTCTGCCGGGCAGTCGCCGCTTACAGCTTCAGCGCCCCGTCCTTGAATGCCTTGAAAGCGGTCTGGTAGTAGGCCACGGCCTCGTCGCGCAGGCGCGGGTCCGGGGCAGCTGACGTGGCATTGCCGTCGGCGTCGATCGCGTAGATGTCGACGCGCTGCTTGGGGCCGAGCACGACCAACCGGTCGCCCTTCAGGTAGCCCAGTTCCTGGTAGTTGCTGATGAAGGCGCGGTGTTTTTCCTGCGGCGTCTCGAACACCGACAGGCCGAAGAAATGGTCGTCTCCGGGCAGTCCCATGACGTCGAGCAGGGTCGGCGGAATGTCGATCTGGCTGACCAGGCGGTCGTCGCGTCCCGGCGCAAGCAGCGCTGGCGCGTAGAAGATAAGCGGGATGTGGTACCCCGGCACCGGCAGCTTGGTCCTGCCGGCGGCCGACGCGCAATGGTCGGCGACGATGACGAACAGGGTTTCGTCGAACCAGGGCTTGCTGCGCGCCTGGTCGATGAAATGGCCGATCGCGTAATCGGTGTATTTCACCGCCCCCTCGCGCTTCCCCGGCGACGGGATGTCGATGCGGCCATCCGGGTAGGTGAAGGGCCGGTGGTTGGAGGTGGTCATGATGTGCGCCATGAAGGGCTTGCCGGCGGCATAGGCGCGGTCGAGTTGCGCGAGACTGTTGTCGTAGAGAAACTCGTCGGCCACGCCCCAGACGTTTGCGAAGCCGACGGAAGCTTTCGGGAAATCGGTGCGGTCGACGACGCGATAGTCGTTGCCGGCGAAATAGTGATTCATATTGTCGAAGTAGCCATAGCCGCCATACAGGAACATTGTCTCGTAGCCCTGGCGGCGCAGGATCTCGCCGATCGTCGCCAGATGCTCGTTGCCGGGCCGGCGCACGATCGCCTGGCCGGGGATCGGCGGCGTGCCGAGCGACAGGGCTTCCAGCCCGCGCACCGTGCGGGTGCCGGTGGCGTACAGGCGGGTGAACAGCAGGCCATCCCTGGCGAGCGCATCCAGCCGCGGGGTCAGTCCGGCCGGATTGCCGAAGCTGCCGAGGAACTTGGCGGACAGGCTTTCCACCGAAATCAGCACCACGTTCTTCGGCGGGCGCTTGAACGGCAGGCGCTGCGGATCGAATCGCTCGTCTTTCTCCTCGGAATCGGGTCGCGAGCGCAGCACCACGGAGAGCGGTTCGCGTTCGACGCCGAGTCCGGCGAGGATGCGGTCCGCCTGCACCGGGGGTAGGGTGGCATAGAAACGTTCGTAATCCAGCTCGTTTCGCTGGAAGGCGGCAACGAAGGTCATCACACCGTTGCCGGCAAGTTCGTTGGCGTAGGCGTTGTCGGAAAACAGCATCTGGTCGATGTTCGCCAGATGCCAGCTGCCCGCGGGCAGGGCAAACGCCAGCGCGGCATACAGCACGCGCCAGCCGGCTTGCGCGGCAGGCACACCCGTCCCCCGGATGCCCGATCGGAACAACCACGTGAGCAAGGCGGCCATCGCCGCGACGCCGGCAAGCAGGGGGGCCACCGGATAGGACTCGACGATGTTGCCGATCACCTCGTGCGTGTAGACCAGGTAATCGACGGCGATGAAGTTGAAGCGGGTCTCGAACTCCTCCCAGAAAACCCATTCGGACAGCGCACCGAACAGCAGGACCGAGGCCATCAGGAAGAAGATCGCCAGACGCAGCCCGCCCTGCCAGCGCGTGTTGCGCCAGCGCGCCGGCCACAGCGCGGCCCACAACAACATGGGTGCCAGCAGCCAGGCCAGCACCGCCAGGTCGAACCCGATGCCGTGCAGCGACAGGCCGGGCCAAAGCGCAAGCGGGATCTTGTCCGTGCCGGTTTGCAGCGCGAGGGCCAGGCGAGTCAGGCTGGCAATGACAAGAAACAGGACGACGTAAGGCAGAAAGGGCAGGGGGGCGAAACGGGACGGGCGAGATTTCATGGGGTGGGATCGGGGGGTGGAATGTCTGCGCGGCGGCTTCACGGCCATTCCAGATCGAACTGGGAGCTTGCCGGGAAAGCCTGCGGATTGTCCATTATAGGGTCGACGTCAAGCACCTCCCCCTCTGGATTCCGGGTGACGTTTGGCTGGGCTCCCCGCCGGGTTTTCCGGCGTCCGGCATGGTACTGCGCTCAGTTCCCGGGGCGGGCCCCTGCGGTTGCGCGGGTATTGAGCCGGCGTGCCAGGGATTCGCCGCCGCAGCGCATGATGGCCTCGTGGTTCCACCTGAACAGGGGGCGTGCAAAGGGCTCCAGCAGGTTCATCCAGGAAGACGTCGTGCGCACCTGCCAGTCGAAGCGCACGTGCGTAAACCGGCCGTCGGTCGTGAAGCTCCAGCAGCCGCGGCCTTCGACGTCGCCGCTCGCGACGCCTTCGACAAATGTCAGCAGTTCGGCACGGATCACGCGGATATCGAAAGCAAGCCGATAGGGCAGGCGCCCCCGCCAGATGTAGCGACGTACGCTGCCGATGCCCAGCGCATCGCCGGGGACGAGTTCCTCGACGCTCTCCACGTTGCGCCACCACTGCGGCCAGGCCAGGGAATGGGAGATGGCCTCGCAAACCACCTCGAGCGGCGCTTCGATGTGCCAGACGGTGACGAGGCGGTATTCCATGTTCATTCCCGTCCGGGGTCGAACAGAGATTCGGCGAGCGGCACGTCGATTTCCAGGTCGTCCATCACGACGGTCTCGATGACGGCGTCCGTCTGGTCGCGGCTGACCACCTGGAGCGGGAACCGCGTCGTCGTGTCCAGCCACAGCTCGTAGCGATGCACGCCCGCCATCGTTTGTCCGGGCGCCCCGCTCACTATGAGATGGAGCGTGGTGTGCCGGCCCAGACGCACCTCGCCCCGCACCTCTGCCTGGCCCTGCGCCAGCAGCGCGCCGACGTTCTCGAACAGCGCCCCGACATCCGATTTGTCCATCGATTGGCCGCCCGGGCTGCGGATGAGCGGATTGCGCGGGCTCAGGTCGAGTTCCGGGAAGCGGCCGGCACCAAACGGCCACACGCGCACCCGCCGGGTGAGCGGGCTGTAGACCAGCAGCGCCCCGGCATGCGGGCGGATGAACTCCATGCGCACGAAACCGGGCTTTCGGTAGTAATAGCGGATCAGGTCCTCGCCGTCGCCGCGGGTGGAGCGAAGGGTGGCCCGGTAGGACTCGACCGTGCGGTAATGCTCGATGGCGTCGGTCAGCGGAGCCAGTCCTGCGGCGGAGAGAGCGGTAGTCAGCATCAGGGCGGCGAGCATCGCTATTCCACCACGAGCACGCCCTCCATGCCCTTGTCGCGGTGGCTTTCAAAAAACAGCAGCCTGTTCCTGCAATAGAAGGGATAGCTGCCCGCGGCGGTGGGCGTGAAACGAATGGACTTCGCCGTGCTCGACAGGCTCTCATCGACCGCGATGCCCGCCTCGGGCGCCTGGATGACGAAGGTGTGGGGAATCAGGCTGCTGCCTACGCTGACCGCCAACTCGACCGGTATATTCGCCTTCACGATCACCCGGTTCGGCCTGAAAAAATAGGACCCGCCTTCGATCTTGGCGTGTTGCATGCCATCGGAAGACACGGTTGCCCGGTAAGTCGCTTCGTCGGGGGCGGTGACATCGGCACGGCCGCTTCCGCCCGCGAGTCCGAGGCAGCACGCCAGCAATACGAGGGTGGTTCTCATGGTCGGCTCCGCTATCTTTTCTTCCTGTAATACCCGACCAGTTCGCCCTGCGCCAGGATATGCCCCTGCATCGTCTTTTCCAGCGCGACCTTGGTCGCCGGCTGCAGAACCGGCAGCACGGTGTCGAGCGCATACAGCTTGTGGACGTAGCGATGACGGCCGATGGGTGGACACGGGCCGCCGTAGCCGGTGCGCTTCCAGTCGTTGAGGCCTTCGCGAGTGCCGGGCGGCAGGTCCGAGGGGCGAGACTTGCCGGCGTCGAGCCCGGTGATGGCGGGTGGGAGGTTGTACAGCACCCAGTGCACCCAGGTCATCTTCGGTGCGGCAGGATCGGGGGCGTCGGGGTCGTCGACGATCAGCGCCAGGCTTTTGGCTCCGGCCGGCACGCCGGACCAGGCCAGCGGTGGCGACTGGTCGCTGCCCTCGCACGTGTGTTGGCTGGGGATGTCCGCATTGTGGGCGAACGCACTCGAGCTCAGTTCCATGCCGATCCTTTCCGCGCCGTATGCGACCCCGCCCGTCAGGGCGAGCGCGCCGCCGATTCCGAAGAGTGTGCGTAGTGAAAGCTGCACGGAGAATCCATTCATCCGATTTGAAATATAGACGCCTCTCCGGTCACGCGCGTGGCGAAATCAGCACCCGTCAGCCTGTTGTCACCCCAAGCTCGGCATAAAGCCGGTTGACCAGGCCCCTCAGCGCCGCCACCTCCGCTTCCAGCCGCGCCACATTGGCCTTGAGCGCGGCGATCTCGCCGACGGTCACGTCGCCGCCGGGCTCGATTGCCGGAGAGGCGGCAGGTGTTTCCTCGATGGCCGGGGCGCCGGAAAGCAGATGCATCCAGCGGTTTTCGCGCGCGCCGGGCTGGCGCGGCAGCTCGGTTACCAGGGCGCCTTCGGGGCGCTCGGCGAGTTCCTGCAGGAAGCCTTCCACCGCCGAGATGTCGGCGAACCTATGCAGGCGCTCGCAGTTGATACGCAGCTCGCCGGCGGTCTGCGGGCCGCGCAGCATCAGCAGGGTGAGGAGCGCCACCGACTGCGAGGGTAGGCGCAGAACCTTTTCCATATTGTGGGCGTAGCGTGGCACGCGGCCGCCGCTGGACTCGACGACCAGTGTCGGGGCCTTCAGGCTGTCGAGGGCCGCTGCCACCTCGGTTTCGCTGACCTCGATGACGGGGTGGCGACTGGTCTTCTGGCTGCAGCCGGCGACCAGGGCGTTGAGGGACAGCGGGTAGGTATCCGGCACGGTGCGCTGCTTTTCGCACAGGACGCCGAGGATGCGGGTTTCGAGCAGGGACAGGACGGGCAGACGTGGGGGGTTCATGGGCGTTTCCTGGTGGATCGGAGAGGATGAATTATGCGCTGCTGCGGGGGGCTTCCGCAGGCTGCCGGCGTGCGAATCCCGCCGGATGTCTATGATGAAGAAAGGGTTTAAACAGAAAGGGATGCGATGAATTTTCTGGGCGTAGTGATCCTGGTGGCTTTGCTTCTGCTTGCGGTGTTCACCCTGGTGAACTGGTCTGTCCTCAGCGCGCCCGCCATGCTGTCCTTCATCGCGTTCGATGTCGAAGGACCACTCGGCGTGATCCTGCTCGGTGCCATGCTGGTTCTGGTGGCGCTTTTCGTCCTTTATGCCCTGACCCTGCGCACCACCATGCTGGTGGAGTCGCGCCGGCATAATCAGGAATTACTCGCTCAACGCAAGCTTGCGGAAACCGCCGAAGCCTCGCGTCTCAGCGAATTGCGCCTGCAGGTCGAGCGCGAGTTCGCCCAGTTGCGTACCGTGATCGGGGAAATCGACGGGCAGATGGACAGGCACGAGCAGGCGATGAAGCAGTCGCTGGACGAGGCCGCCAACGGCCTGGCGGCGCTGGTGGCCGAAATGGACGACAAGATCGACCGCGCGCTGGCGCGGCATGCAACCGAAGAAAGGAAACCGACATGAGCAGCCGCGAAGAATACGTGCAGAAGATGCATGAGTTGCTGGACAAATTGAATGCCGAGATCGACAGCCTGACGAAGCGGGCCGAGAACACGGGGGCCGACCTGCGCGAGGAACTTGCCGGACTGCGCGGCAAACAGGACGAAGCCGGCACCAGGCTGGCTGCGCTGCGCACGGCGGGTGAGGGGGCCTGGGAGGATCTGAAGGCCGGTGTCGAACTGGCGAAGGACGCCATCGGCGAGGCGGTCGAATCCGCGAAGTCGCGTTTCCAGAAATAGGCCTGCGCGCGGGCCCGCGGCCAGGGCTCCGCCACGGTTGCCGCGGATTCCTATACTGGATGCGTTCGCTTCAACCGCTGGAGGAGTCATGCGCCCCCTCAACCTTGCATTGCCGCAGCGGCATACAAGTCGTGCTGCAACCGTCGATAGCCCCCTGAAGGCCCAATAGCCACAAGCCATCCGGCCAGCCCCTTGCATGTGCAATCAAGCCAGAATCGCCCGCTATGAAGTGGTATCCGAGCTAGGGCAGGGCCCGCTGGGGACCGTCTACAAGGCGGTCGATCCGCTGACCAAACATGTGGTCGCCATCGAGACGATCGATCCTGCCCTCTCGAACGAAGAACCTGCTGTGTTCAAGGAGCGCTTCTACCGCGAGGCCTCTGCCGGCCGTCTGAGCCACGCCAACATCGTCACCATCCATGAGGCGGGTGAGACCGATGACATCGCCTATATTGCGATGGAATATCTGGAAGGCAAATCGCTGCGCGAGACGCTCGACTCTGGTGTGGTGCTGCCGATCGAGAGGATCGCCAGCATCGCGGCCCGCGTTGCCGACGCGCTCAACTACGCACACGAAAATCACGTCGTGCATTGCGGCGTCAAGCCCGTGAACATCATGATCACGCCTGACGATGGCGTCAAAGTCAGGGGCTTCGGTATGGCCCGCTTCGCCACGGCTTCGCACATGCAGCCCGGTGCTGTTCCGGAGACGCTGGGGTCGCTCGAGTACCTGGCGCCGGAACAGGTGGCGGGGGGGAACACGGATGGCAGGACGGACATCTTTGCGCTGGGGGTCGTGCTGTACGAAATGCTGGCCGGAGTGCCGCCGTTCAATGGCGAGGACCCGGGTGCCATCATTCACAAACTGTTGAAGGAAGAGCCTGTGCCGCCCGGCACGCTCGACTCCCGTGTGCCGCCGACGTTCGACCGGATCGTCGGCCGGGCGTTGGCAAAACGGCCGCGGGACCGTTACCAGAGCGCCCTGGAGCTTGCCGGGGATTTGCGGACCCTTGACGCAGCCACTCCCCGGGAAGTGCGCAGGGTTGCGGCAGGCCCTCGGCCGGCAGAGCCTGTCCCGGTTGGCAAAGCACCTGTGCGTGGGGCCTCTGTCAATCGGGAAAGGGTCGAGAAAGAAACGGCCTCCCTGCCCGGAAAGGCGTGGGGACGCACACTGTTGCTTGCGCTCCCGCTTTTGATCGTCGCTGCCTTCGTGGTGTATTCGCAGGGCGACCCCCCGCACCGTGACGAGCCTGCCGCCTCCACAACGCCGGCGGTTACGGCAATGCTAGTGACCGCGGAAACGCCGGTAATCCCGGCAGCGCCAGCAGCTCCGGCAGCGTCGACGGTCGCGGCAGCGCCAGCGGTTTCGACGACGCTACGAGGTTCTGCAAGGCCAGGGGTTTCCGCAAGGTCACGGGTCGCGTTGCCGCCACGGGTTGCGGCAACGCCTCGCGTGCCTGAATCGGAAAGCGTGCCTCTGCCAACGCCTGTGACGCCACCCAAAGCCACCGTCACGTTCGCAATTTCTCCCTGGGGCGAGGTGTATGTCGACGGCAACAACGTCGGCGTCTCCCCGCCGCTTGCCAAGCTTCAACTGGCGTCCGGAGAACACCAAGTCGAAATACGCAACCAGGCTTTCGAGCCCTACCGCGATACCGTGAGCCTTGAGCCCGGCAAGTCGCTCAAGATCCGGCACAAATTCAAATAGGGATATGCCATGAAGCAGATGGGTCTGCTGCTTTGCGCGTCGCTGCTGATGACATCCTGCGCATCGCCCGCTGTGCGCGACGCCGGCCTCGACAAATTCGCGCCCAGGAAGGCCGAACGGGATTTGTCGGCAGGCATTCGGGCGTACGAAGACGGGGAGTACGAATCCTCGGCCCGCCTGTTGCAGAGCTCGCTGTCAGCAAGGCTGTTCGTGATTTCCGATCAGGTGGCCGCGCACAAGCATCTGGCTTTCATCCATTGCGCCCAGGCGCGCGAGGAAGCGTGCCGCGACGAATTTCGCAAGGCGCTGCAGCTTGATCGCAGGTTTGAACTGACTCCGGCGGAATCGGGCCATCCCTTGTGGGGGCCCGTCTTCAGATCGGTCAAGGATTCAATGACGAAAGAACGCTTCAGGTCTTGGGCCTGGCCGCTGCGGGCGCCGGCCGATCTCGCCGAGTCGGGCGGGCCGGCCACGCCCGCCTAGTGTCGGCCGGCCGGATAGCCCACCGATTGTGCGAGGATGACCTGCTGATTGGCGCCGAGCTTGAGCGCCTTTGCCAGCGCCTCGCGATCGACCAGACCGCGCACGACCGTCGCGAGGCCGGCCGAGGCGCAGAAGAGGTACACGTTCTGGGCGATGAAGCCGGCGTCGGCCGCGACGAAGCGTGCCCGCCGGTCCGCATCGGCGTCTTCGCTCACGCGATCATGGTCGGCCACGTACACCAGATTCACCGGTGCCGTCGCCACGAAGTCCTGCATCCCCGTCAGCCCGCGCAGGTCTCCGTCCACCACGCGCGTCAGCGTATGAGCCGGTGGATCGTAACGAAACACGCCTTCGGCGGTCGCAACCAAGACGTCGATTTCGCGCCAGTCGCGTGCAGAGGGCGCGGTGCGCTTGCCCGAGTCGGGCCGGTTCACCCCGTTCGCCGCCCACAGAAGGTTCGACAGCACCTGCTGCGGCAACGCCTCGCTGGAAAATTCCCGCGCCGAATGCCGCGCCTTCAGCGCCTGCATCAGAGGCATGCCGCCCGCCATCTCGGGCGGCGGCAGTTTGATCGGCCCGGCGTGCGCCAGTCCGCTTCCAGTCATGCTCATCATCAGTAACCCCGCACCCATCCACTTGTATATGGCCGGTTCTCCCTTGCAGCGGGAGCGCCACACTCCCAGTGTAGGCCCGAGGCCATGAGGAGCAAGCCCGGCCGGCGGCTTCCCCGGTACTGCGGTGCATGCGCTTCATGCAGCGACGCGGGTCGCGTGCCCCTGCAGCGGAGCCTTCGAAGCGCGGGCAGGGTTACCGACGGCCGAAGGGAAGCTTTTTAATTGCATGGCTTTTCGGTAGGCTTCGCGCTAATCACACGAAAAACCGAGCCCATGCATTTCACCCCCGCCTCCTTCCGCGCCTGGCCGACCAAACGCATCACCCTGCTGGGAATGTCCGGCGTCGGCAAGACGTACATCTCCTCCATGCTGCGCGGGCACGAGTGGTTCCATTTTTCCGGCGACTACCGCATCGGCACGCGCTACCTCGACGAACCGATTCTGGATCTCATCAAGCAGCAGGCGATGCAGGTGCCGTTCCTGCGCGATCTCTTGCGCAACGACTGGATCGACATCAAGAACAACATCAAGATCCACGACCTCGGCCCCGTGCTGACCTTCGTCGGCAAGCTCGGCGGGCCGGAGTGGGGCGGACTTTCGCTCGACGAGTTTTCGCGCCGCCAGGCCGCGTACCGCGACGCCGAGATCGCCGCCATGAAGGACGTCCCGGGCTTCATTCGCAAGGGCCAGGAAATCTACGGCTATCCGCACTTCGTCAACGACGTCGGCGGCAGCCTGTGCGAGCTCGACGCGCCCGGCGTGGTCGAACTGCTGGCCGAGCACACGCTGATCCTCTACATCCAGACCACCACGCGCGAGGAGGAGGACACGCTGATCCGCCGCGCGCAGTCCGATCCCAAGCCGCTCTATTTCCGCCCGGCCTTCCTTGCCGAGCACCTGCCGGTCTACTTGAAGGAAAGGGGCATCGAATTCGTCGCACAGGTCGAGCCTGACGACTTTGCGCGCTGGGTGTTCCCGCGCCTGTTCCATTCGCGTATCCCGCGCTACGAGGCGATCGCGCAGCCGTACGGCTACACGGTGACCTCGCAGGAAGTGGCGCAGGTGCGTGACGAGCGCGACTTCCTCGCGCTGCTGGAAACCGCGATCGCCAGGAAGCGGGCAGAGGACGAAGCACAGGGATCAGGGGGGCGGAATGCCGCTGGTCGCGCATAACGCCCTGCCCACCTTCGAGCGTCTGCGCCAGGACGGCATCACGGTGCTGTCGACCGAGCGTGCGGCGAGGCAGGAAATCCGCGAACTCCACGTCGGTCTGCTGAACATGATGCCGGACGCGGCGATCGAGGCGACCGAGCGCCAGTTCTACCGCCTGGTCGGCGAATCGAACCCGATCGCGCAGTTCTACATGCATCCCTTCACGCTGCCGACGCTGCCGCGCGGCGACAAGGCGCGGGCGCACATCGCGCAGTACTACGAGTCCTTCGACGCCATCCGCGAAGCAGGGCTCGACGCGCTCATCATCACCGGCGCCAACGTCAGCCACCCCGATCTCGCCGACGAGCCCTTCTGGGAGCCGCTGATCGAGGTGATCGACTGGGCCTGGGACAACGTCACCTCGACCCTGTGCTCGTGCCTCGCCACCCACGCGGTGATGCAGTTCCGCCACGGCGAGACGCGGGTGAAACAGCCGCACAAGATCTGGGGTGTGTTCGAGCACCGCGTCACCGACGGCCGCCACCCGCTGGTCGCCGACGTCAATACCCGCTTCGACGTCCCGCATTCGCGCTGGAACGACGTCTCGCGCGCCCAGTTCGAGGCGGTCGGGCTCAAGGTGCTGGTCGAAAGCGCGGACGCCGGCGTGCATCTGGCGGTGAGCCACGACGGCCTCAGGACCGTGTTCTTCCAGGGACATCCCGAATACGACACGGTTTCGCTGCTGAAGGAATACAAGCGCGACCTGCTGCTCGCCGCGGCCGGCAAGCTGCCCGCCTTCCCGCCCTTCCCGCAGCGCTACTTCAACCGCCAGGCACAGGCGCTGCTGGCCGAGTTCGGCCGCCGCACGCAGGCGGGCGAGTCGCTGGCGTTCCCCGAACCGCTGCTGCTGCCGCTCCTCGACAACACTTGGCACGACACTGCCGAGGGCGTGATCGGCAACTGGATCGGCTGCGTTTATCAGGTCACCCACCGCGAGCGCGGTCTGCCCTTCATGCCGGGTGTCGATCCCAGCAACCCGCTCAATCTCGCATGACGCAAACCAGCGCGCGCTTCGACGAAGCAGAGGGCGCGCTGATTGCCGGCGGCGCCTGGCGTGCCGAGGCGGCATCGGCACTGCCGGCGCTCGCCGGCAAGCGTGTCCGCATTCTCGACGGCGCCGGCGTCACCCAGCTCGATACCAACGGCGCCTGGCTGCTGCTCGCCGCAGCCAGCCCGCGGGTGGACGACCCGTTGCCCGAATTGCGTGCATTCCAGCCGCAGCACCGGGCGATGCTCGAGCTGGTGGCGCAGCACCGCGCAGCCGCCGCTGCGCAGCCCGAGCCACGTCCCGAAGGCGTGTTAGAACTCACGGGGCGAGGCGCCCTGGCGCTATGGAGACATGTCGTCGCCATGCTCGATTTCATCGGTCGCCTGTCCCTCGAACTGGTGGAATTGATAGGCAGCCCGGCGCGCTGGCGCTGGCTCGAATTCGGCGCCCAGGTGAAAGCCGTGTTCGTCGGCGCGATTCCCATCGTGGCCGCCATGCTGTTCCTGCTCGGCGTGGTGTTCGCCTACCTGCTGGGCTCGCAGGCACAGCAATACGGCGCAAACATCTTCGTCGTCGACGGCATCCTGCTGGCGACCCTGCGCGAGGTGTCCCCGGTCATCGTCGCGGTGCTGGTGGCCGGGCGTACCGGTGCCGCCATCACCGCGCAGATCGGCACCATGAAGATCACCGAAGAAATCGACGCCATCGCCACCCTCGGCCTGTCGCCGCTGGCTGTGCTGGTGATCCCGCGCATTCTCGCGCTGCTGCTGGCCTTGCCGTTGCTGGTGTTCATCGGCGACATCGCCGGTGTCGCCGGCGGCATGCTGGTGGCGCAGGAGCAGCTGGACATCTCGAGTGCCATGTTCATCGACCGCATGACCGAAGTGCTGCGGATGAAGACGCTGATGGTAGGGCTGGGCAAGGCGCCGGTGTTCGCCATCTTCATCGGGCTCATCGCCTGCCGCATGGGACTGGCGGTCAGTCGCGACGCACGCAGCGTCGGCGTAAACACCACCTCCACCGTGGTGCAGAGCCTGGTCGCCATCATCATCCTCAACGCGATCTTCGCCGTTGCCTTCGTGCAGCTGGATATCTGATGACCGAACCCGTGATCGATGTCCGTGACGTGTCCATCACGCTGGGCGGCCGCCCCATTCATCGTGGGCTGAGCCTTTCCGTGGCGCGCGGCGAAGTGGTCGCGCTGATCGGCGGCAGCGGTAGCGGCAAGTCTGTGCTGCTGCGGGAGATCATCGGCCTGCTGAAGCCGCAGGCTGGCCGCATCGAGCTGTTCGGGCAGTCCGTATGGGACGCCACCCCGGCGGAGATGAACCGGCTGCGACAACGCTTCGGCGTGCTGTTCCAGGACGGCGCGCTGTTCTCTTCGCTCTCGGTGGAGGACAACGTCGCCACGCCGCTGTTCGAGCACACCGACCTGCCGCACGCCACCTGCCGCCAGCTGGCGCGGCTGAAGCTGGCGTTGGTCGGGCTGCCGCCGGACACCGCGGGCAAGCGCCCGAGCGAGCTATCCGGCGGCATGCGCAAGCGGGTGGCGCTGGCGCGCGCGCTGGCGCTCGACCCCGAACTGCTGTTTCTCGACGAGCCGACCTCCGGCCTCGACCCGATTTCGGCACGCGCCTTCGACTCGCTGATCCGCCTGTTGGCCGACAGCCTCGGCCTGACCGTATTCCTGGTGACCCACGACTTGGATACACTGCTTTCGATCATCGACCGGGTCATCGTGCTTGCTGACGGTCGCGTGCTCGGCAGCGGAACCGTGGACGAGCTCAAGCAGATCGATGATCCATGGCTCAACGAGTATTTCGCCGCACGGGCGCCGGAAAGGGAGACCGCGCATGGAAACTGAAGGCCGTTACACCCTGGTGGGGGCGGTGGTGGTGGCGGTGGTCGCCCTGCTGACCCTGGCGATCCTCTGGCTGGCGGGCGCCGCGGACCAGATCGCCTATCAGACCTACACCATCTATTTCAAGCGACAGTCGCTCGATGGACTGGCTGTCGGCAGCGCGGTCAAGATACGTGGCATCAAGGTCGGCACGGTCGAAGGCTACCGCTTCGCCGAGGGCGGGGAGGAGGCCGTCAGCGTCACCACGCGCATCGACGAGGGCGTGCCGGTGCGCAGCGGCGCCGAGGCCTACATCAAGCGCAACCTGGTGACCGGCATCGCGTCGGTCGAGATCGACAATGGCCCGCAGGACAATCCGCTGCAGACCGAGGTGCCCGAGGGCCAACGCTATCCCGTCATCGCGGAGGGCAGTTCCGACATCGACAAGGTCGCCACCGCCGTCTCGAAACTGGCGGTCGACGGTGCAGAGGTCCTCGAGCGGATGAACAGGCTGTTGTCCGACGAGAACCAGCGCGACATCCGCGAGACGCTTGCCAACCTCAACGAGCTGTCCAACCACCTTGCCTCCAACAAGAAGGGCCTCGACGCCGCGGTGCAGGGCATTCGCGACGCCTCGGACGAATTCCGCTTTGCCGGTGCCAGCATCAGCCAGGCCGCTACCCGTGCCGAGGGCAGCATCGTGAGCATCGGACAGAACGCCGACGTTGCCCTCAGGGAGGCGGCCGTCGCAATGGAAAAGCTGCAGCATGACGCCAGCCTGATTTCCGCGCAGATCCAGCAACTCACCGAAACCAGCACGCTGGAAATGACCAACGTCAGCCGCGACGTGCGCACCAGTGCCGACAGCCTGACTACCGCCGGTCAGCGCCTGTCCCAGCCCCGCACCATCCTGTTCGGCCCCGGCCAGCAACAGCTCGGCCCCGGAGAAAAACTGCCATGAAAAGAACGATCGCGGCACTGGGAGTCGGAGTCGCCCTTGCCCTGGGCGGCTGCATCAACATCGGCGGAAAGGACAATGGTCCCGCCGTGGTGCATTACGTGCTGAGCGACGCCACTCCCGCTGCCAGCCCGGCTCCGGTACGCGCCGACGTCACTGAGGATTCCGGTTTCCCACGTTCTGAAGCGCGCGGGGACGTGTCTGCGCCGACCCTGCTGGTGCTCGATACCACCGCCGGCAGCTTCTACGATACCGACCAGATCGTCTTCAGCCGCAGCGCCGGCACGCGCGGCCAGTACCAGTTTGCGCGCTGGACCGAGCGGCCCGGCAAGCGTTTCGCCGGCCTCATGCGGTCGCGGCTCGATCGCCAGGGTGCGTGGCGTGTCAGCGACACCGGCGGCTACGCGCGCGGCGACATGCTGCTCGACACCGAACTGGTCGAGTTCTACCACGACGCTGTCGCCAATCCGGGGCAGGTACGGCTGGTGCTGCGCGCCGAACTGCTGGATCTGAAACAGCGCAAGCTGCTGGGACGCCGCGAGTTCGAGCAGCGGGTGGCGGTCGCAAGCTACGACGCGAAGGGCGCCGCCGAGGCGTCGAATGTCGCCGTGGGCCGCGTTCTCGACGACCTCCTCGCCTGGCTGGCCACGTTCCAATAAACACCTACAATCAATAAAGCCACAATAAAAGGAGAGAATCCATGAAACAACTGCTTGCCGCCCTGTGCCTGTGTTCGGTTGCCGCCGTCGCCCACGCCGAAATCTCGCAGAAATTCGGTCCGCTCGAAATCCACTACAACGCACTCACCACCGACGAACTGCTGCCCGACGTCGCGCGCACCTACAAGATCGAACGCAGCAAGACCCGCGGGCTGCTGACGATCTCGGTGCTGAAGCGGAACAATGTGGGCGTCGCGTCGCCGGTTCCGGCCAAAATCAGCGTCTACGCCACCAATCTCAGCCAGCAGTTGGCCAACATCGAAATGCGCGAAGTTAAGGAAGGCAACGCGATCTACTACCTGGGCGAGTTCCGCGTCACGCCGCCAGACACCCTGAAATTCAACGCGACGGTCGAAGTGACCGGCGAGCCCAAGCGCGAGCTGGTCTTCAACCAGCAGTTCTTCAAGTAATCCACCGCCCCGGCCGCCGGGGCTTTTTTCTTGCGGGCGGGTGCGGGCCTCAGGTGTTCAGAAACGCCGAATACACCAGCTTCACGAGCCCCCACACGCCGAAGCCCGCAACTGTGATCCCCGCCGCGCGGCGCACCCACAACTGCTGCATGAAAGGCTGGATCTGCCGGGCGAACAGCGCCATGCCCAGCAGGTTCGGCAGCGTGCCGAGGCCGAATGCCAGCATCAGCGCCGCGCCCGACGTCGCGCTGCCGGCAGCCAGCGCCGACACCAGGATCGAATACACCAGGCCGCACGGCAGCCAGCCCCAGGCCATGCCCGCGACGACCGCCTGCGGCAGCGAGCGCACCGGCAAGAGCTTCTGGAACAGCGGCTTCACCTGGCGCCACAGCGCGCCGCCGGCACGCTCGAACACCAGCACCCACTGGTTGAACCCGGCCAGGTACAGGCCGAGCAGGACCATCACGACCTGCGCCAGCACGTACAGTCCGATCTGCACCGGCATCAGCCCGGTGAGCTTCAGCGAGGCGCCGAGCGCACCGGCCAGCGCGCCGAACAGCGTGTACGACGACACCCGCCCCAGGTTGTAGGCCAGGTGCAGGCGGAACGGCGGCGCGCTGCCGTCGGCGCGGAAGGAGAACGCGGCGACGATGCCGCCGCACATGCCGACGCAGTGCACCCCGCCGAGGAGGCCGGCGAGCAGGGCAGCGAGGAGCGAGAACTCGATCATGGCGCTTTATGGTTCCGCGAAACCAGCCACACCAGCAGCAGCACCGGAATCCCGATCAGCGCGGTGCCGGTGAAGAAGTTCGCCCAGCCCCAGGCGTCGACGAATTCGCCCGAGAAGCCCGCGATGAACTTGGGCAAGAGCAGCATCACCGAGGTGAACAGCGCGTATTGGGTGGCCGAATAGGCCTGGTTGACCAATCCGGACAGATAGGCGACGAAGGCGGAGGACGCGATCCCGGCGGAGAGGTTGTCCGCCGACACCGTGAACACCAGCGCGCCGACGTCGTGCCCGCGCCCGGCCAGCCAGACGAACAAGAGGTTGGTCGCGGCCGACAGCACCGCGCCCAGCATCAGCGTGCGCATCACGCCGATGCGCATGGTCAGGAGCCCGCCGAGCGCCGCACCGGCGATCGTCATGATGACGCCGTAGACCTTCGAGACGGTGGCGACCTCATCCTTGGTGAAGCCCATCTCCTGGTAGAAGGGATTGCTCATCACCCCCATCACCACGTCGGAGATGCGGTAGACCGCGATCAGCGAAAGGATCAGCGCTGCCTGCCACTTGTAGCGCTGGACGAAGTCGATGAAGGGCGACAGCACCGCGCTGTAGAACCAGGCGGCGGCGGAAACCAGCCCGTCCGACAGCCCGAAGGCGGCGAACTTCTCGCGCGCGTGCAACTCGCGCTCGGTGGTCGCGCTGGAGATCTTTTTTTCCGGCTCGCGGATGATCAGCGTGGTGAGGATGCCGACCGCCATCAGCGCGGCCATCACCGTGTACGCGACCTTCCAGGGATAAAAGTCGTAGGTCGCCTCGCTGGGGTCGACGCTCGCCGCGATCCACAGTGCGCCGGCCCCGGCGGTGATCATCGCGATGCGGTAACCCGCCTGATAGGTCGCCG
Source organism: Thiobacillus sp. (assembly GCA_024709685.1). Classification (GTDB taxonomy): domain Bacteria; phylum Pseudomonadota; class Gammaproteobacteria; order Burkholderiales; family Thiobacillaceae; genus Thiobacillus. Next base: position 6,941 of record JANJWF010000145.1, on the reverse strand, counting down.
CCATCGCGCCCTGCTTCTCGGTTTCCACTGCTTCAATTCGGTAGGCGTCGAGCGCGATGTCCTGCGTCGCCGAGGCGAAGGCGACCGCCAGGGCGAAGAACACCGTATGCGTGAGATCGACCACCGGGTCGGTGTTCGCCATTCCGAGCAGCGCCAGCGCGATGCAGACCTGCGAGAGCAGCAGCCACGCCCGCCGCCGTCCCAGCATGCGGGTCAAGAGCGGCAGCGGCAGGCGGTCGACCAGCGGCGACCACAGGAACTTGAAGCCGTACGCCAGCCCCACCCAGGAGAGATGCCCGATCGTCGCGCGCGCGATGCCTGCTTCCGACAGCCAGAACGACAGCGTGCCCAGCACCAGTAAGAGCGGCAGTCCGGCCGAAAAGCCGAGGAACAGCATGCCGATGACGCGGGGGTGGGCGTAGACCTTGAGGGCGGCGAGCCAGGGGTGATCGGGCATGAGTCGAGCGTCTCTTATGGATGGGTCAGGTCGCTGCGCGCAGGAGATTGCGGGCGATCGTGTAGCAGTGCAGGCTGGTGGGCACGAATTCGATCTCCAGTTTTCCGTCACTGCCTATGCCAGCCTGGGACAGCGTGGTGACGAGAGGGCGGCGCGTCAACGCATGCTTGGACGCGAATTCCCGGATGCCGCGTAGCTCGCCCCAATCCGTATAGGCCGCATCCGACCATTTGATCTCCACGGCGAAGCGTGGTTTTTGCGTGCGCGTGTCGAGCGACACGAGATCGACCTCCAGCTTCGAACGGCCCTGCGTCCAGCGGGCATAGTGAAGCGACTGGATCATGCTCGTGCTGTGCAGCCACTGGCTCCAAACCGCGGTTTCCGCGAGCGCACCCATGGCAGCATCGTTGGGCCCGACATAGCCGAAGAGTGCTGACCGGATGGACGGGTTGGTCAGGTAAACCTTGAACGTACGCACGCGCTGCATGCGGCGGGCGCTGTCGTCCACGCGGTGAACGCGCCTGATCAGGAATGCAGCCTCAAGGTACTCCAGGTATTCCTGCAGGCGTTGCTTGGCGATGCCTGTGTGCTTGGACAAATCCTCCGGGCTGACCTCGTCGCCGGTGTTGTAGGCCAACACGTTGAAGAACCGGTTGAGTTCCTGGGTGTCCCCGATTCCGTAGAGGCTCGGCAAGTCCTTCAGCAACACCTTGTCCACGATGTCCTGGCGCAGGAAGCGGGCCGGATTCTCGCGCACGGCGGGATTCATCACCGCTTCGGGAAAGCCGCCGTAATTCAGGTAGTTCACGAATTCCACGTTGAGCGCGTCGATGCTGCGCGCGCGGTAAGCCGGTGCCCGGCCGGCTTCCGGCAGTTCTTCCTCGATCAGGGCATCTTCCTGCTCGACGAAATCGAGGTATTCGGCAAAGGTCAGCGGCGGCAGCATGAATTCCGTGAAACGTCCGGCGCCCGACTCGCGGCTTTTCATGCGCAGCGCCGCCGCCGCCGATCCGCTGGCGACAAAGCGGATCGTGCGGAAGGTGTCGACCAGGGATTTGAGATGGACTTCCCAATCCTTCAGGTACTGGATTTCGTCGAAGAATACCCACAACTGCTCTCCGTCGCGATGGCGGTGCAATTCCACGAACGTGCGGACCAGGCTCTCCAGCGAACGGCCCGAGTAGAGCGGCGTGTCGAGGGATACGGTCAGGATCGAGTTGCCCGCCACCCCGGCGTCCAGCAGAGCCTGGACGGTGTGCGACAGCATCACCGTCTTGCCGACCCGACGCGGACCGATCAGCACCACCGCACGTGGTACGTCGATCTGGCGAACCAGTTGGATGAAAGGGGCGAAATAGGCGCGCCGGGGCCAGTTGCGGCGCTCGCTGTCCACCCCCTGGCCGGCTACCCACCACGGGTTGTCCAGCGCCAGGCGCTTTTGCACGTCCGCCAGTGGAATCTCGAATGGCTTGGCCATAAACTCAGCACACCATGCTTAATATGTCAAAATAAGACTACTGCAAAAACCTTATTTGTACAATTTGATTATTATTCTTTTATATCAATTGGTTGTCGTGTGTCGTGTCGTGTCATACCGGATGGGCGGCGGGGTCTTCTCGGCTGGGTGGCAGGCAACAGCGACGTCAGCGCCTGGTAGCGCTCGAACAGGAAGGCCACGCGCTCGGCGTCGGATTCCGCCAGCCCGAGTAATTCCCTGCACCTCCGGTTCTTCCTTCCTGGCCGCTCATGGCTTGAAATCCAGCCAGTCGGATTCCAGGGCGGCCGCTGGAACCTCGTCGAGCCCGACGAGAAGGGCAAGCAAAATCGCTGTTCGAGGGGCACTCGCTCATGAAAGGCTTTCTGGATTCAACGTGCCGGCGCGCGCCAGGTTCAGTGCCAGCAGGCGCCGCAGGATTTCCTCGTCGGGCATTGCCGGCGTGTAGCCGGTCCAGCCGTAGGCGGCGGCCACTGCGGCGTCGAGTTCGCGGTGGGCGTGGTCGAGCCAGGCCGGGCGGGTGTTGTAGAGGTTGGTCAGGGTGCGCTTCTTCAACTCGGCTTCATGGCCGGGTTTGGCCACGGGGCGCAGCGGGAAGCCGGCCTGTTCTTCTTCGGGTGTCCTCACCCAGTCGACCCACTCCGGCGGGTTGAGCCAGGCTTCACGCAGTTCGTTCAGTCGCTTCGCGGCGGCAGCGATGGCCTCGGCGTGCGGGCCGGTGGGCGTATCACGTGGCGTCAGTCCCGCGGGGAAGGGGAAGGTCTCAAATACCGATTGCGCGTTATAAGTTGGATCGTTTCCTACACCGTGCCAAGAACATGTTGCGAGCGACCACAGGGTATGAAAGCGTGAGGACAATATGCCAAAGGTTGCGTCGTCCGCGCGTGCAACTACCGTCAGCCGACTGTCAGGCAAGACTGCTATAGGTAGCCAGACAAAGAAACGATGTTTGGCCACGCGCGGGGTCGCTAGAAAACGATCAAGAGCAAGCAGAGCTTGGCGCATTCCTGAGCGTGTCTCGCCGTGACGCCACCAGTATTTGCGGTGTCCTTCCCTATTGACGGTTTCACGCGTGGGTTTGACTGAAGCGAAAACGTGAGCAAATGGCTCTTCATACATCGCCGCTTGAATTTCTGGGGTTTGGGTTCCGAAGTCAATAATCCAAGTATCTGATGATCGCTTGGTCAAATCCCGCCCGTTGGCCCACGGTCTGACGACATCGCTATTGGGCCGTCCGTTTGGGTTGGGGCACTTTAACCACTGACGAGCAAGATCGCCGGAAATATCGAACGCTCCGGTTTTCTGCGTGCCGATAAAGCCGACCCCGGCGTTTTCTTCTAGGGGTTTTGCCTGCGTGAGATCAAGCAGGGTATCGCCTTCGTCGGAGGTGAGGTCAGCATGGATCACAGAAACTGGCTGGCCATCGAGTGTTGCACGACCTGTAGGAGCGCCGCCCTCGGCGCGATTTTCGTCAGCCGAATCGCGGCGGGGCGCCGCTCCTACAAGGCCGAAGCACACCAGCGACACCCGCACCGCTGCGCCGTTGTTGACCCAGGGCTCGTCGCTCCAGGCTTCGAAGATCGGCGCGGTGGCGACGATGCGCTCGAGCACGCGGCGCGAGGCGCCGCCGCGGATCGAATTGGTGGCGACGAGTCCGACGCGCTGCGCCTTGCCCGCTTCGACCTGCGCGCGGGCCTTCTCGAACCAGTAGGTGACGAGATCGGCGCCGCCGGGCACGCGGCCATCGTACTGGCGGCGCAGCGCGCCGGTGTATCCGTCGCCCAGTTCGGCCCGCATCTTCTTGTCGCCGAGAAAAGGCGGGTTGCCGACGATGGCGTCGGCGTCCGGCCAATCCGGTTCGGAAGCGGCGACCAGCATGCTGTCCCGCTCCTTCGCGCCGTTCTCGATCACGACGCCTTCGTATCGCGCTTCGAGCACCGCGTCGCGGTTCTCGATGTGGTCGAGCGGCTGCAGGATCGGGTCGTGCCGCAGCGCGTAGCCGTGCGCCAGCATCCACTGGATTTCGCCGATCCACACGGTGACTCTTGCAAGCTCGGCGGCGTAGGGGTTGAGTTCGATGCCGAGCACGTTGGCGGGGCTGGTCTCGACGGCGAGCTCGCGGTGCAGGCCGAGCGCCTCGGCTTCGAGGTTGGCGCGATGCTCGAGATCCTTGAGCGTTTTCAGCGCGAGATAGAGGAAGTTGCCGCTGCCGCACGCCGGGTCGAGCACGCGGTAGGCCTTGAGCCGCTGGATGAACCGGATGAAGGCGGCCTGCGCCTCGTCCCTCGCGCTCTTGCTGCCCTTGCCGCCCTCGGCGTGTTTTTCCAGCAGCGTCTCGATGCGCGCTTTGACGGCCTGCCATTCGGCCAGCAGCGGTGCTTCGATCACCGGGCGGATCAGCTTGAGGATGGTGGCGGGATCGGTGTAGTGCGCACCGAGTTGGCTGCGCATGTCGGGGTTGAGGCCGCGTTCGAACAGGGTGCCGAGGATGGCGGGCTCGATCGCGCCCCAGTCCATGCGTGCGGCGTCGAGCAACTGCACCACGTCTTCGGTTGTGAGCGGTGGGACGTCGATCTGTTTGAATAGCCCGCCGTTGAACCAGGGGATGCTCTCCAGCGCGAAGTCGCCGCCGTCGCGCATCGCCGCGAAGAGTTGGGTCAGCCGGGATTGCGCCTTGGCGCCGTTGGGGTTGGACTTGTCGAGCACGGTCTCGAACAGCTTTTCCGGCAGCAGGCGGGCATCCTCGCTGAACATGCAGAACACGCACTGGATCAGGAAGTGGGCGACTGCGTGCGGATCGTGGCCGCGTTCGGTGAGCCGCGTGGCGAGGCTGCCCATGCGCGCGGCGGCTTCCTCGGTGACGGCGTAGGTGGTGCGTTTCGGCCTGAAGCGCTCGGGCGCGTCGAACAGCCAGCGCAGCTTCTGCAGGTTTTCAGGCTGGCCGATGTCTTCCAGCGCGATGCTGTGGACTTCGGACGGCGTGCCGGTGAAGTGAGTGTGGATCTCGATGCGCTTGCGGTCGGAAACGACCAGCAGCGGCGGGTTGTCGAGCGCCAGCGCGTAGGTCATCAGCTGCTTCAGCGCGGCGCCGAGGTCGCGGCCGGGCGCCTTGTATTCCCAGGCGAAGCAGTTCTTCTTCCAGACGTCGGCCCAGCCTTGCGCCGCGCCGGTTTTGGTGACGCCGCGCTCGTATTGATAGACGCCTTCCTCGCGCGGCCTGGCGGTGCCGAGCAGTTCGCACAAGTCCTCGAAGTGCGCCTGCGCGCCGGCTTTCTCGGTCAGCGCGTTGTCGCGCCACTTGGCGATGAAGGCTTGCGGGGTCATTCCAGGTAAGCCGGGTTCGTAACGAGCGGGTTTCTAGAGGTAGCTATGGTTGTGTACCTTTTTTATTCTTGACGGTATCACCCAGCAAGCCACCCGCATTTTGATCGTCCAATTCCAGCTTGGGCGTAGCAGTCTTGATGCGTCTTTCTGCTTCCTTGATGTGCTCGGCAGCGGGAATGTTCTCGGGGAGTTCCCCGCCAATGCGTTCAATGGCGGCACGGACTTCCTTGCCGACCTGCTCGTGGGCACGGATGGCCTGCTGCTGATCGCGGATTCCTTCGCGTGCCAATTTGTCCCGGGTCTGGGTCATGCGGAACTGGTTGGCGGCCAGTTCGGAGGCGTTCATCCGGTCCATCAGTTGTTCTTTGGCAGGGACGTCTTTTCTGACCTTGATTTGTTCATTGCCGAGGCCACCGTATAAGCCCTTGTACCCGGCATCGTGAAAAATACCGAACATGCGGTTCTACACACCGGCCCGCTGGGCGGCACCGGATAGTGCCTTGAACTCTTCGGAGGTCTGTCTGCGCAGTTCCAGACGTTCCATGTCCAGGGCAAGTTGTTCGGAGAGTTCCTGGCGCCGCGTCTGGATGGCAAAGTATTTCTGGGCTTGGGCGATTTCCGGCTTGCGCGGGTCGCCGTTCTGGGCGATGAGGTAACAAGCGAAGCGGGAGAGCTGATAGTCCTCTATTTTCCGCTGGCTTCCCGATCCGAGTTCGACCATTTTGCCGGCGCCGGCAAAATGGTAAGCGGGATCATTTCCGGATTGCTCACAGGATGTCTTGGCACGTTCGATAGCATCCTCAAACCGTCGCCACTGGCCATAGCCAAGTAGCGGCTGCAGGTCGCGTGCACTCCAGTGCTCGGCGCCATGGTTATTGGCTTGCTTGAGATCTTCGAAGGACTTGCCACCTATGGTGGGCAATTCTCTCTTAGCCATGTTTTTGTCCCCTCCCCTTTATGGGTCATGGACCGTAATCGTAATCGACAATCAGCGGGGCATGGTCGGAAAAGCGCCGGTCCTTGTAGACGCTGGCGGAGGTGGCGGTTTTCGCAATTCCAGGCGTCGCAATCTGGTAGTCGATGCGCCAGCCGACGTTCTTGGCCCAGGCCTGGCCGCGGTTGCTCCACCAGGTGTAGGCCTCGCCGGTATGTTCGGGATAGAGGCTGCGGTAGACGTCGACCCAGCCGAGTTCGTCGAACAGGCGGCTCATCCAGGCGCGTTCCTCGGGCAGGAAGCCGGAGTTCTTCTGGTTGGATTTCCAGTTCTTGAGGTCGATTTCGCGGTGGGCGATGTTCCAGTCGCCGCAGATGACGATTTCACGGCCGCATCTGATCAGCGTTTCGAGGTGCGGGAAGAAGGCATCCATGAAGCGGAACTTGGCCTGCTGGCGTTCTTCGGAACTCGACCCCGACGGCTGGTAGAGCGAGATGACGGCGAGATTTCCGTAATCCGCTTCGATGTAGCGGCCCTCGGCATCGAATTCGGGCACGCCGAGGCCTTCGATGATTTTTTGCGGGGCGTGCCGGGTGTAGACGCCGACGCCGCTGTAGCCCTTCTTCTCGGCGTAGTGGAAGGCGCCGGAGAGGCCGTCGCAGGCGACGAACCCGGGCTTCATGTCGGCGGCCTGCGCCTTCAGTTCCTGCACGCAGACGACGTCGGCGTGC
>JANJWF010000133.1 GCA_024709685.1 Thiobacillus sp. | reverse complement strand
CCAGGTGATGCAGGACCAGACCAAAGCCCGAGTCGATCAAGCAAAGCGCGAAGCCGATGCCAAGATCGCCGCGCTGCAGGGACAGATTAAACAGGCGAGCGACCGGCAGAAAGCAAAGATTGAGAAGCGCATCGCCGAAGTAAAGGCTGACATGGAGGTACGTAACGCCAAGCTCCAGGAGGCCGGACGACTTGCCAAAGAGGCATTGGCAGTTTAGCGACGCACCTAACGGACGGCGCGTGCAAAGGAAACGCTCAGGATTCCAAGCCGGCTTCCGCCACGTCCGCCACTACCCGAACAGCTCACCACACGGCTTTCAGGAGTGGATGCGCGATCGCGCAAGCATCGAACGTCTGCGCGGGATCTATGAGAATCTCATCGGGCCCATCGAAGGCCCGAATCCCAATACCCTGGATCTCTGACTCCTGTTGGTTCGGCGTGCAGAAGAGCCGCTTGTTTCGTCAGGGGCGCCTCTGTGAATCGGGTCTCGGATCGCAATCACGTTCGAGAAATGCACGGTCCCACTTCCCTAGCGTTGCCGCGGCGTCGTACGTTGTCTGGAGAAAGGCCAGAAGCGTGTCCTCCGGCGACTCTGCCTGCCGAACGGCATCGTAAGGCAGAATGAACTCGCGAAAATCCGCGCTGTAGAAGGCTGCATTCGGCTCGACGGGCGCCTCGGCAAAACCCGCCGGTTCCGGGTAGGCATAGGAATAGAACGCAGGATAGGGAATCGGCCCGCCCCCCGGCCAGAACCCGCAACTGCTGACTTCGTGCGAGTAGGCTTCCCGGCTCACCCAGTCAGGCAGGTTTGGAATTCCACCGGGATGCGGCGGTGCCGTTCGTCCGGAAAACCGCGTGACAGCCAAGTCCGCGGCGCCCCAGAAAAAATGCACCGGACTGCACTTGCCGATGAATCGGCGCCGAAACGTCTTGAAGACGCGGTCGGCCTGGACCAGGATTTGCCAGAACCGGGCGGCGTACTCCGGATCATAGCTGCGATGCGTTTCGTCCTGGTCGAATGGGATGGGATCGACGATCTCGTTGGGCAGTATGCCAATGCTCACGCCAAGCCCGAGTTTGTCCATCTCCTCCATGAGGCGCGTATAGAACGCTGCCACCGACTGCGGCCGGAGCGGAAAGCCAGCGACGCCGCCGTCGCTCGACCGCACCGTCAACTGATGATCGATGAAGTCGAAGTCAATCTGGAATGTCCGGCTGCCATGCGGGATGGGTGATGTGGTGACCCCCCTGGTTGTCACGTACAGCGTGACATGCCAACAGTGATTGACCCATGGGCTTTGGACCATCCTGACCTTGCCGACGATTTGCGTCCACAAGTGCAAGGTCGCATAGGTTTCGTTCCAGGCCTCAAACGGCAGTTGCGGCCAGGCTTGTGCGCTGGAAGCGGTCTTGGTACTCATTGTGTGCGTTCAGAGAATGCCGTCATAGTGTCACCATAGTTCATGCTCTTTTTTGGCCTGATGCCACAGCGTTTCTGACTGAATGCAACGCACGGGCAACACGCAAGAATGAGCAAAACAATCTGCACGGTGCCCTGGATTCCATTTTTGAGGTGGCAAATATCATGTACGGCTCTGTCGATCATACGCACGACCGCGATTACACCGATGAATTCCTGCTCGATCCCGAGCTGATCTATCTCAACCACGCGGCGGTGTCGCCGTGGCCGCGCCGGACCACCGCCGCGGTGCAGCGCTTCGCCGAAGAGAACATGAGACAGGGGGCGCTCCGCTATCCGGACTGGCAGGAGACGGAGGCCCGTTTGCGCGAGCAGTGCCGGAGCCTGCTCAACGCAGCTGCAGCGGATGACATCGCGCTGCTGAAGAACACGTCCGAGGCGCTGTCTGTGGTCGCGCACGGCCTGGCGTGGCAGGCGGGGGACAACGTGGTCATCAGCGACCAGGAATTCCCGTCCAATCGCATCGTCTGGCAGTCACTGCAAGACCAGGGCGTCGAAACCCGCTGCGCCGGACTGACGCGAAGCGCGTCGCCGGAACAGGTGCTGGGTGCCTGCATGGACGCGCGTACTCGCGTGCTGGCGGTCAGCTCGGTGCAATACGCAAGCGGGCTGCGGCTGGATCTGGAGCAGTTAGGCGCCATGTGCCGCGAACGCGGCGTGCTGTTCTGCGTCGATGCCATCCAGAGCCTCGGCGCGCTGCCTTTGGACGTCCAGGCCTGCGGCGCGGATTTCATCATGGCCGACGGGCACAAGTGGCTGCTCGGGCCGGAGGGCTGCGCGATGTTCTATGCCAGGCCACAGGCTCGGGAGAAACTGCGACTCAGGCAGTATGGCTGGCACATGGTGGAGGATCACCTGAATTTCTCGCGCCAGGATTGGCAGGTGGCTGCGAGTGCCCGCCGCTTCGAATGCGGCAGCCCAAACATGCTGGGCATTCATGCCTTGAGTGCGAGCCTTGCGCTGCTGGCCGAGGTGGGGATGGAAGAGGTGGCGACGCGCGTGCTCTCGAACAGCGCCTATTTGATGGAGGCGCTGGGCGATCTGCCCGATATCGAGATTCTCACCCCGTGGCAGCCGGGCCGCTACGCGGGCATCGTCACCTTCCGTCACAAACGCGTCGATGCTGCGCAGTTGCACCGCAATCTGCTCGAACGCAATGTGATCTGCGCCGAGCGGGGTGGCGGCGTGCGCTTCTCGGCGCACTTCCATGTCACCCGGGCGCAACTGGCGACGGCGGTCGCCGCGGTGGCGGCTGCGACGCGGACCGGCTGACGGCCTTCATGCGCTATCCGCCAGTCTGAAACCCTGAAATTGCCAGCGTTCGTGCGGATAAAAGAAATTGCGGTAGCTGGCGCGGATATGGTCGGCCGGTGTAACGCAGGAGCCGCCGCGCAAAACCATCTGGCTGCACATGAACTTGCCGTTGTATTCGCCGAGCGCGCCTGCGGCAGAGCGAAAGCCTGGATAGGGCTGATAGGGCGAGGCGGTATGCTCCCAGACGTCGCCGTACATCTGAAGCAGGCCCTCACCCGGGGCTGCGGGGACAGGCTGCAGATAGCCGCCGTCGCGCAGGTGGCCTGCGACAGCAAGTCCTCGCGCCGCGACCTCCCACTCCGCTTCGGTGGGCAGCCGTTTGCCCGCCCAGGCAGCGTAGGCTTCCGCCTCGTAATAGCTGACGTGGCAAACGGGCTCGTCGAGGTTCAGCAGACGCGGCCCGGCGAGGGTGAACTGACACCATTCCCCGTCGATCGATTCCCAATACATGGGGCTCGACCAGTGCAGGCGTTTTACTGTCGCCCAGCCGTCAGAAAGCCAGAACTCAGGGGCGCGATAACCGCCACCCTCCATGAACGCCAGATACTCGCCGTTGGTCACGGGCCGGGAGGCAAGGCGGAAGGCGTTCAGATAAGTCCGGTGGCGCGGGGTTTCGTTGTCAAAGGCAAAGCCGCCGCCATGATGCCCGATCTCGTGGAGGCCGCCGGAGAATGCCAGCCAGCGCATGGCGGGTGGCGATGCCTTGGGCGTTTCGGGCAGGTCGCTGCGGTAGGCGGGCCGCAGCGGATTCGCGCTGAAATTGCGCTTGATGTCGGTGAGCAGCAATTCCTGATGCTGCTGTTCGTGATTGAGGCCGATCTCCAGACGTTGCTGCACGGTTGGCCACACGTCCTCGCCGACGTCATGCAGCAGCGTCAGCATGTGCTCATCCACATGGGCCCGGTAGCGATGGATTTCTCCGATGCTCGGCCGCGACAAGAAGCCCCGCTCGTGGCGCGGGTGGTATTTCCCGATCTGCTCGTAATAGGAATTGAACAGAGACCGGTACATGGGATGGAATTCCGGGTAGTGCGCGAGATACTCCATCAGCAGAAACGTCTCGAAAAACCAGCTCACATGGGCCAGGTGCCACTTGGCCGGACTGGCTTCGGGAACGGTCTGGATCATGCAATCCTCGGGAGACAGCGGCGCACACAGTTCTTCGCTCTGTTTACGAACGCTCCGGTAGGCGCCCACCCAAATGCTTCGCCGTTCCTCCGGGGATGCTGAAGCCGAATGGGTCAGGACCATGGTTCCTCCTTGCATACCGTGCAGAACAC
>JANJWF010000111.1 GCA_024709685.1 Thiobacillus sp. | reverse complement strand
CGCTCAGGCTCAACAAGCACATCGCCGGGGTCAGCACCGCCGTGCTCGGCGCGCTGATGCGCTACGACTGGCCGGGCAACGTGCGCGAGCTGGAGAACGTCGTCCAGCGCATGATCATCCTCGCCGAATCCGAGCACATCGACGCCGACGTGCTGCCGCCGCGGCTGACCGAGGAGAAGGATCCGCGCGGCCGCGCACTCGACTACCTGCCGCCGCAGAGTCTCGATGAGGTGGAGGCCTATTTCATCCGCAAGACCCTGCGCGAAACGCACGGCGACCGCGCCCTGGCGGCGGAAATCCTCGGCATCGACAAGTCGACCCTGTGGCGCAAGGTGAAGCGCTACGGGATCGAGGAATAGGGCGGGGATGCTGTCCGCCCACGGCCTGACCTGCGAGCGCGGCGAGCGCCTGCTGTTCCGCAATCTCGATTTCGAGCTGGGAGCTGGCGAGGCGCTGCTGGTGCGCGGCGGCAACGGCCGCGGCAAGACCAGCCTGCTGCGCATCCTGTGCGGCCTCTCGGCGCCGGCGGCGGGCGAGGTGCGTTGGCGCGGCGAAGCCATCGCGCGTGCGCGTGAGCGGTACGGCCGCGAGATGACCTACGTGGGCCATGCCAACGGCATCAAGGACGACCTCACGCCGCTCGAGAATCTGCGGCTGGCGGCGGCGCTGGGTGGCCGCGCGCTCGGCGAGGATGCCGCAAAGGCGGCGCTGGCGCGCGTGGGCCTGGCGCGCTGCATCGACCTGCCGGCACGGGTGCTGTCCTTCGGCCAGCGCCCACGCCACGCGCTGGCCGGGCTGGCGACGGCTGGGGCGCACTTGTGGATCCTCGACGAGCCTTTGACCGGGCTGGATGTCGACGGCGTCGCGATGGTCGAGGCGATGATCGGCGAGCATGTGCGGGCGGGTGGGTTGGCGATCATGACCACCCACCAGGCGCTGCGACTCGAGGGCCTTATCCCGCAGACTCTTTCGGTCGGGGACTGAGAAGCGATGTTGGATTCAGCGCCGTCCTAATTAATAAGCGGTCCTTAGCGCCGATAACCATATTTAGGATATCAACCTATAAATATGGACAAAAAACAGGGGAAGGAGGGAGTGAGGTAGGCATGGCTCACGGCCGAGGGAGAGACCTCCGGCAGCAGCTTAGCGTCCAGGGCCGTTCGCGCTGGCTTTGATTTTTGGAACAGAAACCTGTCCAGTGCGTTTTAATTACACAACAAGCGCGAATACGAGCGTGGGGTCTGTTGGTTGGGCCGCGCGAACCATGGTTCGCAGCGACCCGGTAAATATAACTATGCATGCGGGGGACAACATGGCTTTTCTTCTCGAGACCGACTCAGTGGGCACGAACGATCGGGTGGACTGGTGGCGCGAGCGTACCGCAGCGCTGTTTGGCGCGGAGTATTCGATCGATCCGGGTAAGGAAGCGCCGTTCTCCATCGCCCTCGGCGTGGCACAGCCGGCGCCGCTGATGGTATTCAACTGCACCGGCAGCGCGCATCGCGCCATCCGCAAGGGCGATCCGGGAAAGAATCCCGCCATCGTCGCCCATCTCCAGCTGCAGGGCCACTGCACGGTACGCACCGAAGGCAAGGAAGCACTGGTCAGCCCGGGCATGCTTACCTTCAACCGTGTGCGCGAATCCAGCGACCTGCATTTTCATGAGGGTTACCGCCAGATTTGCGCAATATTGCCGGAGTCGGCATTCGGTATCGAATCCCATGACTGGACTGCGCTTGCAGGCGCAGCCCTGCCAACCGATTCGGGGATCGCAGCCGTGCTCGCCGATCATTTGCGCTCTCTGGCAAACCACCCTGAAGTTCTGGATCAGGAATCCTCGGCGGCGGAAATCGTCGCGTATACCGTTGGCTTGTTGCGGGCGACGGCCCGCACCGTCGGCAACCAGGTCACACCTGAGAACCGCGGCCTGCAAAGTTATCACCGGGGACGCATCACGCGTTTCGCCCTTGCCCATCTCCATCTACCCGGACTGAGCGTCGAGTTCATCTCCGCAGCGCTCAACCTGTCAATCCGCTATGTCCATCGTCTGTTTGAGCAGGAGGAACTGCCGCTCATGCGATGGGTGATGAGGCAACGCCTGGAGCGGGCTCACGAACAGCTCGCGCAACCGGACAGCTGCCACCTGTCCATTGCGCAGATCGCCTATGCATGGGGGTTTAGCGATCAGGCGCATTTCTCCCGAAGTTTCCGCAAAGAGTTCGGCCATTCGCCGCGCGAAGCCAGGAACTGTGGAAAAGAGCCATGCTGTGCTGCACAGGCCTCTTGATCCAGATGGACTTGCAGAGAGATGCGGTCGGGAGAATAGCCACGCATGGGCACTTGTGTACAAGACGCAGTGCGTTTTCAGACAAGCACTCGCTTGGCATGGTGGTTTAGTATTCATGATAAATGTCGTTAATTCATATATAAGGAACGTTGATCCAGCCGCAACACGAAAGAAAAGGAGTCGGAAATGAAAACACTTCGCTTGCTGACAGTCGCTCTCGGTGTCTCGCTCGTTTCGATGGTAGCCCATGCACAGGATGCGGATGCCGCCAAGGCGTTGCTGAAAAAGAACGATTGTTTCAAGTGCCATGCGATCGACAAGAAGAAAGATGGCCCGTCCTACAAGGAAATCGCCGGCAAGCGCAAGGGTGAAGCCGGCGCGGCCGACAAGCTTTTCAAGCATATGACGACCGCGCCCATGGTCGAGGTCGACGGCCAGAAAGAAGAGCACAAAAAGATCAAGGGTACGGACGAACAGATCAACAATCTGATCGGCTGGATTCTGTCGCTCTGATCGACGCCGGCGACGCGACGGTGGTGGAGGCCGACCTATGCTAAAAAAAACCAGTGAAAGGCTGCGCCGCTGGTGTGATGGTCCCCGGGGCCCAATGCTGGTACTCGTCATGGGCATCATCATCGTCGCCGCGGCTCTGCTGGGTACCGGCAATGCGGTGCTGTCGGCGACGGGGACGGAAAAGTTCTGTACCACCAGTTGCCATGAAATGTCGCACAACAACGAGGAGTACAAGGGGACGATCCACGACGTGAACCGCACCGGAGTGCGCGCCACCTGTGTGGACTGCCATACGCCGAAACAGGGTCTCCCGTACTACGTTCGCAAGCTCTATGCCGTGCAGGAACTGTGGGGGCACTACGTCACGCACTCGATCGACACCAAGGAAAAATTCGAGGCCAGGCGTTATGAACTGGCGGTGCGCGTCTGGACCTACATGAAAAAAAGCAACTCGCGCGAATGCAGGGCTTGTCACAACATGGACAAGATCGATCCGGACAGGAGTACCCAAAAGGCGCAGGTCCGGCACGCGAAAGGAAAAGCAGAAAACATGGCGTGTATCGATTGCCACTTCGGGATTGCGCACACGGAGCCCGAAGGGGGGCCGGGGCCGCAGGAATTGAGCATCAAGTAGGAATCGGGAGCCGGCGTAACGACTTTTATCGCCTGTTCAGCATTGCCTCGTCATGAGGGGTCTATCGGGGAGGGGTGGATTATGGTCCGTGTGTCGAATTTATCAATTTTCCTGCTGCTGGGAGCGATGCTGCTGCCGGGGCTCGTTGGCGGGGTGCAGGCGGCCGAAGAAAAGCCCCCGGCGACTGACCTCGTCCTCAAGGGCGATGCCAAGTGCACGCGCTGTCACGATGAAAGCGACGAGCCCCGGATTCTCACGATCGGCAAGACCAAGCACGGCACCACAGCCGATGGCCGCACGCCCACCTGCACCTCCTGCCACGGCGATAGCGATTCGCACCTCAGCAAGCCTGGGAGCGGCGATCGCCCTGCGCCTGATCGTGTCTTCGAGGAGACCACGCCTGCCGACAAGCAGAACGAGGCATGCGTGGGCTGCCACAAGGGCGGTAACCGCATGTTCTGGGACGCCAGCACCCACCAAAACAGAGGAGTGGCCTGCGTCAGTTGTCATAAAATCCACAACAACGGCCATGACAAGGTGCGCGACAAGCGTACCCAGGCCGACGTCTGTTACACCTGCCACAAGGACAAGCGCACCGAGGCCAACCGGCCGTCCCACCATCCGATTCCGGAAGGCAAGATGACCTGTTCCGATTGCCATAACGCGCACGGCTCGGCAGGCCCCAAGCAGTTGGTCAAGGATAGCGTGAACGATACCTGCTACACCTGCCATATGGAGAAGCGCGGGCCCTTCGTCCATAACCACGCACCCGTCGACGACAACTGCGCCAACTGCCATAACCCGCACGGCACGACGACGGAAAACATGCTCAAGATGCGGCCACCGATGCTTTGCCATCAGTGTCATACCCCGCATGGCCCCGCCACGCTTACCGAGCGCGGCCAGCCGGGTGCGGCGACGACAGGCAAGAGCAACGTCAACTATACGCAGGCAAGGGGTTGTCTCAACTGTCACACCCAGGTGCACGGCTCCAACAACCCGAGCGCCACGAATCCCACCCCGCAGTTCAATTTACGCTGAGATTAGATTGGGAGAATGGCGATGAAAACGAACATTCAGCAATTTGGTTTCAATCAGACCCTGATCGCCGTTGCCGTGCTGGCGACATGCGGGCCCGCGCACGCAGAGGACGACGAGGTGGCGGCGCTCATCAAGCCCGACCGCGCGTCGGTCAGCGTGGGCGCGGCTGGCGTCAGCGGCGATCACCGCGACCGATCCTTGTGGGGCCAATACAATGGCATGCGCGAGGATGACGCCTACTTCCTGCTCGATTTCGATTACCTTACCCGGGATGATCAGACCGGGACCTGGGTCAATCTATACGGCCGCAACCTGGGTCTCGACACCCGCGAACTCGGCGGTGCGTGGAACAAGCAGGGCGACTGGAAGGTTTCCCTGGATTACAGCGAAATCGTCAAGCGCGACCCGCGCACCATCAACACCTTCATCTCGGGTGGCGGAACCCCCACACCCACGGTCAATACGGCGGGTACACCAGGTGCAGGAACCGATCTGAACCTGGACCTGAAGCGCAAGCGCACCACGGTGGGCATCGATAAACAGCTCGGTCGCGGACTTCAGATTTCCGCCAGTTTCAGGAATGAAGACAAGGATGGCGCCCGGTTGTTTGGCAAGGGCTTCGCCTGCAGCGCCGCCTGGCAAAATAATGCGGGCGTTTGTACTTCGGCCACCGCATGGGGCTTGCTGATGTTGCCGGAGCCCATCGATTCCAACACCAAGCAATTTGACGTCAAGCTGAACTTCGCGCGCGAAAAGCTTGCGCTGACCGCGGGTTATTACGGCTCTTTCTATGAAAACAGCTACTCCACCCTGACCCCGCAAATCGCGGGCACGCTGAATAACTTCAACAGTGTGGGTGGCACACCGATCACGGATGCGGGACTGCTGGGTATCCTGGGTTTGCCCATGGCGCTGCCGCCCGACAACCAGGCGCATCAGTTCTATCTTGCCGGCAACTACGGTTTCACACGTGATACGCGCGGGACCTTCAAGGCTTCCTACGCCATCGCGACCCAGGACGAAACGTTCCCTGCGGTATTTCTCGCCGACAGCCCGACGCGCAATCTTGATGGAGAAGTTACCAACTTCAAGGCTCACCTCGGCTTGACTTCCCGCCCGCTGCAGAAGCTCTACCTGAATGCCAATGTGCGTTACGAGGACAAGCAGGACAACACGCCTACGGCCTACTACAGCGAGCTAGGCCAGTTAGCACCGCCCACTCCCACTTCCTATACCAACAACCCCAGCTCGTCCCAGCGCCTGGTCGGCAAACTGGAGGGCACCTACCAGTTGCCCTACAGCTTTTCGGGAACCCTGGGGATCGACTACGAGAAAATCGACCGCGATCTTCCTGTCGCCACCGCGAAACCCGGGGGGCTTAACGTGCTGCGCGAGCAAACCGAGGAAATCAGCTATCGCGC
Organism: Thiobacillus sp.; assembly: GCA_024709685.1. Lineage (GTDB taxonomy): Bacteria > Pseudomonadota > Gammaproteobacteria > Burkholderiales > Thiobacillaceae > Thiobacillus. The sequence continues at coordinate 1,740 of JANJWF010000111.1, read as the reverse complement.
CGAACTGCGGCGCAGTATTTCCGAAACGCTGAACGGCTCGATCAGCTACGTCAGGAGCGAGCGCGATGGTTCGGACTGGTATCAGGTCACCACCGGTCTGGTTCTGCCGGAGAGCAGCCTGCCTGCGAATCAGGTTTATGTCTCGACGTACGGCGACCGCGAGCGCGACAAGGTACGGCTGACGGCAGACTGGGAGCCAGCTGAGCGGCTTGCGCTCCAGTTTGTTGCGGACTACGGCAAGGACAAGTACACCTCGGGCGGCGCAACGACCGACAGGGGCCTGAGGGATACCGATTTGTCCTTCTACAGCATCGACGCGACCTATCAGCTTGCGGACGCATGGAAGCTGATCGGCTATGTGTCGTATGGCGACCAGACCATACACATCAACCACAGCACCGGCTATCGACTCGCCCTGAATGACCGGACCGATACAGTCGGTCTCAAATTGAATGGGCAATGGTCGGAAAAACTGAGTCTGGGCGCCGGCGTCTCCTACACCGACGACAAGAATCGTTATCAACAATTGCAGACCAATATGGGCCTCAGCCCGGGCGTGCCGGATGTCGTCTTCCGTCAGACCGAATTATCGGTGTTTGGCGATTACGCCTTGAACAAGCTATCGAGCATCCGTGTCGATCTCGTTCACGTAAGAAGCAAGCTCGACGAGTTCACCTGGGACTGCGCGACATGCAGCCCGGCGACGCCGTTCACCTATTCGGATGGGACGACGGTTTCCCTCCAGCCGGATCAGAACGTAACCTTCCTGGGTGCGCGCTATACCTACAAATTCCGCTAAAGACCCGCCGTGCCAGATCGGCTTGGCCGCCGACCTGGCGCGCATCGGCGCCGCCGCTGGTCACGGCGAATGCAGCTTGCATATCGAAAATCCGCACGGGCTGAAGGATCCGTCGAAAGCCCTGCGGCTTCCTGCAAAGCGACGCCATGTCCGTGAAAGTTCGCAACGACGCCTGTCCTGGCTGCCAATAGGCGCAAGCGCAGACACGTCCAGAGAAGGGCCGGGTCTATCGCACCCCCGAATTCTGGTAAGCTTTTTGAGTTCTGTTCTTGCTTGTCCCTGATGAGTTCCCCTTTGCTTTCCGCCCAGGACATCGCCTGCGAACGCAGCGAAGCCACGCTGTTCGAGGAGCCTGGTTTCGAGCTGGGCGCGGGTGAGGTTCCGCTTGTGCGCGGTGGCAACGGCCGCGGCAGGATCAGGATTCTCGGCGAGCCGCTGACGAGATTCGACGTGCACGGCGTCGAGCTGGTCGAAGGCCTGATTCGCACCCGTGTCCTTGCCGAAGGCACGGCCATCATGACCCCATCAATCGCTGTCGCTGGGCGGCCTCACGCCCAAGTCGGTTTCGGTCGAGGGCTGGTGGGTGCCATTCATGAATCCGCATGTTGCGCTTTCTGATCGCGGTCATCTGCCGCGACATCCTGCTCGCTGCACGCCGACGGGGCGACTGGCTGACCGCGCAGTTCTTCTTCGTCATGGTGGTGAGCCTGTTTCCGCTCGGCATCGGGCCGGAGCCCAGCATGCTGCGCAGCATCGGCCCCGGCGTGGTGTGGGTCGCCGCGCTGCTGGCGACGCTGCTCTCGCTCGGCCGCCTGTACGCGGAGGACCATCGCGACGGCACGCTGGAACAGCTGATGCTGACGCCCTATCCCCACGCCCTGCTGGGGCTGGGCAAGGCGATCGCGCACTGGATCATCAACGGCATACCCCTTTTGCTCATT
>JANJWF010000107.1 GCA_024709685.1 Thiobacillus sp. | reverse complement strand
AAGGATGTCCGCGTCACCCATCGTCTCACCGACTCGCCCGCCTGCCTCGTCACCGGCGAGGGCGACATGAGCGCGAATCTGGAGCGCCTGCTGAAGGCCGCCGGCCAGGCCGCGCCCACCATCAAGCCGACGCTGGAGATCAACCCGTCACATGCATTGGTCACGCGTCTCGACAACGAATCCGACGAGGACCGGTTCAAGGACTGGGCCAACCTGCTGTTCGAGCAGGCGTTGCTGGCGGAAGGCGGGCAGTTGGACGATCCGGCGAGCTTTGTGCGTAGGTTGAATGGGTTATTGGCGATGTTGCCGGGCTGAGAAATCGAGCTCCCCTGAACGCGAACCACCTGTCTGTTGTATCCGGCGCGACTGAGTGATCGGTCGCGCTTTTACGTTCCGCCAACCTTGTCACCCTGTTGCGCTAGCAGTTGAATGCTGCAATCCTAGCCGCCCCAATATCGTCCGCGCTTATCCCTTGATCGCGCTGGATATCGTTCGGGCACACGATCGGCGCACAGCTTTGGCCAAACGCTTGCCGCGATTGAACATTCAGCAACCAGGAACCATCCGAAATGACAGCATTTTCCATTCTCGAGCTGGTCCGCGTTACCGAAGAGACGGACGCGGGTGCAGCCCTTAACAATGCACGCGACATGGCGGCCCATGCGGAGCGCTGGGGCTACAAGCGCGTATGGGCGGCTGAGCATCACAACATGGAAGGCATTGCCAGCGCCGCGACCTCCATTGTTATCGCCCACATCGCTGGCGGCACCAAGACGATCCGGGTCGGGGCTGGCGGCATCATGCTGCCCAATCACGCGCCCTACATCATTGCCGAACAATTCGGCACTCTGGAGCGGCTCTATCCCGGGCGCATCGATCTTGGACTCGGCCGCGCGCCGGGCACCGACCAGGTTGCGGTGCGGGCGATGCGCCGCGCCGCCAACGCGTCGGACCATTTCCCACAAGATGTTCAGGAGCTTCAGGCGTTTCTTGGTCCGGCCACGCCCGACCAGCGCATCCTCGCGGTGCCGGGCACTGGCACCAACGTGCCACTGTGGATACTGGGGTCCAGTAATTTCGGGGCGATGCTGGCGGCGGAGCTCGGCTTGCCTTATGCCTTCGCTTCGCACTTCGCACCGGACATGCTAATGCCCGCTCTGGAGATCTACCGCAGCCGCTTCAAACCGTCCAGACAGCTCGCCCAGCCCTATACGGTTGCCGGCATCAACGTCATCGCTGCCGATACAGACGCCGAAGCCAAACGGCTTGCAACCACGCAACAGATGTCTTTTGCGGATCTGGTCGGCGGACGGCGTGGGCTGGGCAAGCCGCCCATCGACGATATCGACACCTATTGGTCAGCGGGCGAAAAGGCTCGGGCGATGCATATGTTGAAGCACTCGGTCTTCGGCTCGGTCGACACCGTGCGAACCGGGCTGCAATCTTTTATTGCGGATACCGGTGTAGACGAAATAATGATCGTCTCCGACGTCTACGAACATCAAGCACGCCTTCGCTCGCTTGAATTGATCGCCGAGGCGATGAAGCCTTCACTACTTTAATACAACGAAACAATAAGGGACAGACCACGGTTTCCATACGTGTCATGTCCCGTCTGATTAACCACCCGTTCGCGAAAGAGGTGTGGGTTTGAATATTGCCAGCTTTTCATCGCCCGGATGGGGCTGACGCGATCAGGGAGGTGACCGTCTCCGCGTTCAAGACCCTGGCGATCAGTGTGGTCATACCGAGCAGTTCATCGTCGCATCGGCTGCCGCGCACACCTCGCGCATCGACGGCATCCCCGTTATGGCGCCACCACGCGCCGCGCATGACGCACCAGCAGCGGAAATACCATGCGGTTTACAAGGCCCGGCAGGCGCAGCGGCTTGACCAGCATTTTCACCGTCATCTCGTAGGGATAGTGGGGGCGTGCCCAGTTTCCTGCCACATGTTGAAAGCGCTGAAAGTCCTGGGGGCTGAATGCCTGTCCGGGGTTACGTACCGCATGGGCGTTTTTCAAGGCCAGGTAGGCGTCTTCCTGACCAATTTCCGCGAGTCGCTGCCGAATGACCCGCGCCACTTGCCAGCGTGATGGACGTTCCAGTTCGCGATAACGCAGGAAGGAACGATAGAAATACTTGTAGTGCCCCACTTCGTCGTTACGGATATGCCCGACGAGCGTGGTGAGCACCGGCTCCGGACTGATTTGCTGCAACAGACCATACAGGCCAGAGGTACCGGTCTCGACGACACACCGTGCAACCATCTCCAGCGCGCGCGTCGGTTCCAGCAGTTCCGCTTTGCAATACGGGCGATAGTCCGCGCAGAAGCCGTCGAACGCCGCCTGCCAGTCAAATGCGGGCCACACCGTCTCCACGTAGCGTCGCAGTGCGCGTCCGTGCTGCAGTTCCTCCGGCTCCCATCGCTCACGCAGCCATTGACTCGCTTCGGAATCGCCATCCATGTGATCCAGCAGATTGTGTGTGTACAAGTCAGCCAGGCTCTCCACAAACGAGGCTGCCGCAAGCACATAGAACCAAGTATCTTCGCGAACGATGCGTTCATGCGCGATGCGGTCAAACGCAATCTGCTCGATCGACCAAGGATGCGGCGCGACGAAGACGGGGCCTGGATCTGGCATATTCAACTCTGCTCGTGCTCTTTGCTCGGACTCGTATCGGCGACTGCGGTTCACTTGCACGAATTACGGGGACAGCCCGAACTGGTTTCATATGGAAACTTCGTGTCATCCAGCACCTATAGTGGAGATGCACACAGGCCTGGCACCATCACAAGGCAGCCAGGCATCGATCAGGAGCACGCCATGATCAGGAAACTCAAATCCGGCGAATACCGCCTCTACTCCAGAAAGATAGACCCTAAAACCGGCAGGCGACGCAACCTGGGTACGTTCGGGACACGCGAGGCAGCGGAAAAGCACGAGCGGGAAGTCCAGTTCTTCAAGCGGCAGCATTGATCCTGCGCCGCTAATTTTCGCGAGCCAGGCCAGTGGCCGGCCCGCCTTCGACCTGTCGAACCAAGGGGTCAGGACCGCGCCACGCTCTAGCGCCGTCAACTAAGCTCAAACCTGAGCCTGCCTACTCAGCCTTGCTCCTCCCCATAGGATGGCGCGCCTTTGTGAAATCAAAGAAGCCAGCGGTGAATGCAGCCCACCTCTATGGTACTTTCTATCGACCAACGTCTAACTTATGGTTCAACTTGCAACCGACAAGGAAAAAGAACTAAAGGGCCAGGCTGAGCTGCCCGAAAAGAAATAAACAGCTCGGGGTCAGGCCCTGCAAAAACAACATTCCTGATCCAATTCCAGAATCAAAGACAGAAACAAAGGGGCCGGTCCGAATATTTCAGGCAATCTCGTTACTCACTGCCACGAAAAAAACATATTGAGGACGAATCAGTGA
>JANJWF010000103.1 GCA_024709685.1 Thiobacillus sp. | reverse complement strand
TACATGGGCCGTTTCCGGTGCCAGGTCGAGGCCGGCCTTCCGCTCCAGTGCGCCGTCTTCGATGCTGGCTGGAATCCGTTGACATAGCTGGCCGTCGCAGGGCTCGCGGGTGATGAACGGAACGAACCGGAATTGCGCGGGGTGGCGCTGCTGCATCTCACGGATGGTCTTCTGGTAACTCAGTTCGCCCTGTGTGTGAACCGAATGACCCAGCACCACTTTTTCGAATCGCGACCAGGGTGCAGCGGTTTTCAGGATGGAGAGGAAAGGCCCGACACCGGTTCCCGTGGCGAGGAGCCAGAGGTCGCGGGCTGCAGGAATTTCATCCAGGGTGAGGAATCCATTGGGCGTGGGCGCGACCCAGAAGCCTTCTCCCGACCGAAGCTGCGCCAGGCGGGGCGACAGCGGACCTTCGCGGACGACGTTGAAATAGATCTCGTGCGGCCGCTCATCGGGCGCATTGACCAGAGAATACGGGCGCCCGATACGTTCGCCATCGACGTCCAGCCCCGCGCGAATGAACTGGCCTGCCTCGAAGGGCTCCAGTTCGGCTTCAAAACGCAGCGAAATCAGGGCATCGTTCCAGCGTATGCGTTCGACTACGCTTGCCTCGACCCATTCGCTCATCGTCTGCTCCTTGCGGGGAATGTACGGCATATATGGGGTGCGCGAGCTTGCATTCAATCCACACCGACAGGGCAACGGAGTCTCGCTCGCCACACTCACCTTCTGGCCATGCCGCGCATCGGCGGGCACGACGGTACGGAGCGCTTCGTTCCGGGTTCTCGGTGAATCCAGCCACCTCCTGCTGCAATCGGAGGGGATCTAGCCTATGTTTAGCTAATCGCCGGACTGTGGACAAGACCCTTGACCGGCACCCTCAGGGAGTCCGCCATGCGTGCACTTATTCCGCAAAGGCATTCACCAGACCCGAAATGCTGTTGCTGCGGCCTCAAGCCGCGCGCAAAAGGCCACCATGTCCTGCGGCTGGTGGTCATCGTGCTGCTTTTGCTGCTGATTGTCCTGATGCTTTTGGGCAGAGCCTCGTAATCGGAAGGAAACCGTGCTGCCGCAACGACAAAGATCTGGCGGTGTCGGGCCTGTCTTCTGATCCGCTCAGCCGGGATCGACGAATTCCAGTGCATTTGCATCCGGATCACGGCAGAACAGCGCCGCGCGCCCCGACCTGCTTGCGGTGTACTTCACTCCCGCCGCATCGAGGCGTCGCTTCAACGCGGTCATGTCCTTCACAGCGAGTGCAATGTGGTGGTCGCGGCCGCCGTGCTCCGGTCGAACCACGCCGGCGTCAGGGTTGGGCAGGCACATCAGATGCAATTGCTGGCCGTCGCCGAGGTCGTACCACTCGCCGGGGTAGGGCAAGTGCGGACGCGGACACGGCTTGAGCTCCAGCACCGATTCGTAGAAGCTCTTGGCGCGTGCCAGATCGGCAACCAGCAGCCCGGCGTGCAGCAGTGAAGTGATTTCAGGCATCTTGTTCCGACTTTGGCTGACCGTTTTCCATGTGGCCGGAAAACAGGCTGGCGGTGATGATCATGGCGGCGCCGACCCATTCCTGCACCCCCATGCGCTCGTCGGACAGGAAATAGGCCGCGACCGCCGCGACGACCAACTCGAACAGAAAGATGACGATCGCCTGGTTGGCCGGCACGCGCGCAAGGCCGTACTGCACGGTGTAGGTCATGCTCGCGATGAGCAGCCCGACGCCAATCAGCAGCAACCAGGTACGGGGCGCGGCGTCGGCCACGAAATCGAGCTCGGACGGCTGGAGTGCCAGGCCGATCAGCGTCAACACCGCCACGCCTGCCCACACCGCCAACGACTTGGCGCCTTCGGTCACGCCACCCAGATGGCGGCTGATGACATTGCTCGCGGCGAACATCACCCCGGCAGACAGCCCCAGCCATTCGGCGCGGCTGGCTGGTAGCGGCCAATCACCGGGCTGCCACAGCATCGCCAAGGCACCGCCCGCTGCCAGCGCCATCACCGCCCACCCCGCGCGATTGAGCTTTTCGTGCAGCAGGAAGCGCGAGAACAGCACCGTCCACAGCGGCGACAGGTAGAACAACAGCAGCACGCGCACCACCTCGCCTTCCAGCACCGCCAACACATAGGCGACATTGGTCCATCCCGCAGCCAGGCCCAGTGCCGAAAGCCACAGCCAGTGCCCGCGCGCTGCGCGCAACGCGCGACCGTGCAGCCCACCCAGCAGCAGCAGCGGGATCGCATAGGAAAAGAAGGCCGACGCAATGCCGCCCACCCCCGCCTGATCCAGCAGGCGGTAGGGGTACCAGACCAGCCCCCATAGTGTGGCGGCGTAGATGAGGCTGCTGACGGCAAGGGTGCGCTGCAAGGGAATCGGCATGGGCTTTATAATGGCGGGCTTAATCAAATCCAGTGCTGCAATGAATCCGCGTCTCGATCAACTTCACCCCTATCCGTTCCAGAAACTTCGCGAGCTGTTTGCCGGGGTGACGCCGGACCGGGATCTTGCGCCGATCAACCTCTCGATCGGCGAGCCCAGGCATCCGACCCCGCAGTTCATCACGGACGCGCTGGTCGCCGGACTCGGCGGGCTGGCGAATTATCCCATCACTCAGGGCTCGGATGCGCTGCGCGAAGCCATCGCCGCGTGGGCGCAGCGGCGCTACGGCGTCACGCTAGATCCGGCGACCGAGGTGCTGCCGGTCAACGGCTCGCGCGAAGCACTGTTCGCCTTCGCCCAGGCCGCCGTCGATTCCACCCGTCACGGCCGCCGCACGGTCGTGTCCCCCAACCCGTTCTACCAGATCTACGAAGGCGCGGCGCTGCTCGCCGGCGCCCGCCCCTTCTTCCTCAACACGCTGCCGGAAAACGGTTTTCGGATGGACTGGTCGCGCGTACCGGAAGATCTGTGGGAGACGATCAGCCTGGTCTACGTATGCTCGCCCGGCAACCCGACCGGCAAGGTGATGTCGCTTGCCGAATGGAAGACTCTGTTCGAGCTGTCGGACCGGCACGGCTTCGTCATCGCGGCCGACGAGTGCTACTCGGAGATCTATTTCGCGGAAGACGCACCGCCCCTCGGCGCGCTCACCGCCGCGAGGCAGCTCGGCCGCGGCTTCAAGAACCTGATCGTGTTCAACTCTCTATCGAAGCGCTCCAACGTCCCCGGCCTGCGCTCAGGCATGGTGGCGGGCGATGCCGAGGTGATGAAGAAATTCCTGCTCTACCGCACCTATCACGGCAGCGCGATGAGCCCGGCGGTGCAGGCCGCCAGCGTTGCCGCGTGGAACGACGAAGCGCACGTGGTCGAGAACCGCCGCCAGTACATCGAGAAATTCGCAGCGGTCATGCCGCTGCTGAAGGGCGTGCTGCAGTTCGATGCGCCCGACGCCGCCTTCTATTTGTGGGCGCGCGTGCCGGGCCGCGACGACGCCGCGTTTGCGCGCGAACTGTACCGCAGCCAGCACGTCACCGTGCTGCCCGGCAGCTTCCTCGCGCGCGACGCCGCCGGCGCCAACCCCGGCAGGGGCTTCGTTCGCATCGCGCTGGTCGACAGCCTCGACGCCTGCATCGAGGCTGCCAGACGCATCGTCCGTTTCGTGGGCGAGGCTGCATGAAACGCCCGGCCTCCATCCGTTGAATTCCCTTACCTAACAACAGGACAAACACCATGCAAGAACTACAGAAAATCATCGAAGACGCGTTCGAACGCCGCGCCGACATCACCCCGCGCAATGCGGACGCCAAGGTCAAGGACGCCGTCATGTCGGTGATCGGCATGCTCGACCGCGGCCAGCTGCGCGTCGCCGAACGCACTGACGGCCAGAACTGGACCACGCATCAGTGGATCAAGAAGGCAGTGCTGCTGTCGTTCCGCCTGGAAGACAACGCCTTCATCAAGGGCGGCTTCACCAACTATTTCGACAAGGTGCCGTCGAAGTTCGCCGACTACAATAGTCGCGACTTCCGCGAAGGCGGCTTCCGCGTGGTGCCGCCGGCCGCCGCGCGCCGCGGCTCCTACATCGCCAAGAACGTCGTGCTGATGCCCTCCTACGTCAACATCGGTGCCTACGTCGACGAAGGCGCCATGGTCGACACCTGGGCCACGGTCGGCTCCTGCGCGCAGATCGGCAAGAACGTGCACCTCTCCGGCGG
>JANJWF010000011.1 GCA_024709685.1 Thiobacillus sp. | reverse complement strand
GCCAAAATTGACGGAGGAACCCAACCTGGAGTAAACATCATCCACCCCATGCGTCGCTTCGCTCCGACTGTCCACTTTGCCGTGGACTGAGTGTCCAGTTTCAGATGGACTGAGTGTCCAGTTTCGGCGGAATGCGCACACATGGGCAAGCTGCCGCTCGATCGCATCGGGCCGGTATCCGTTCTCATTGGCCCAGGTCGAAAAGGTCGTCCGCCAGCAATGCGGCGTCGTACCCCGGCCCAGGTTCATGTCGCGCATCGCGTAGGTGAGCCGGTTGGGCGTAGTGAAGCCCTTTCCGCTTCGGTGTGGAAACAGATAGCGCCCGCCACCCGTGATGTGCTGCAAGTCTTTCAGCACCGCTATGGCCAGCGTGGACAACGGACTGACATGGTCACGCCGCGCCTTCATCTTCGCCGCAGGCCGACGCCACAGTGCATCCTCAAAGTCGAACTCGTCCCACTCGGCATCCGCCGCTTCCCCTGGACGGCAGGCGGTCAGCGCAATCAGCCGCAGACACAAAGAGGTTTCCGGATAGCCCCGGTAGCCGCGCAACTCCTGATAGAACCTCTGGATTTGCTCTCGCGTCATCGCCGCCTTGCTCTCGCTGAACGGCACGCGTAGCAGCCCGCGCAGGCTGGGAATTGGATTTGCCTCGACCAGCCCCCGCACCACCGCAAACTCAAAGATCGCCGAAAGATCACCTTTGACGTGAATCGCCGCCCAGGCTCCGTGGTACTTGCATTCCTCCAGCAGCGGACGAATCTGTTTGACCCCAATGTCGCTCATCGGCATCCCATCGAACTTGGGCGACAGGTACTTCCTGATGCGGGATTCTTTCGTGCGGTAGGAACTGAGCGCAAAGACTGGCTTGATCTCCGCTAGGTACGCTTTCGCCACCTTGGCGAACGAGCTTTCACGAGCGCGCTTGCGCTCCTCTAGCACTTCCAAATTGCGCTGCTTCACCTGCTGCCGCTCATGGGCGGGGTGAATACCCTGCTTGACTAAAGCACGAGCCTTCTCTCGGGCCGCACGCGCCTCAGCAAGGCTTACTTGAGGAAAGCCCCCAATGGCAAAGAGGTTCTCCTTGCCTTGCAGGCGGTACTTCCACCGCCAGAGCTTGCCGCCGGTGGGCTTGATCAGCAGGAACAAGCCCCCGCCGTCCGAAAGTTTCCAGTCTCGATCAGTCGGTTTGGCCGACCTGACCTTGGCGTCAGTGAGTAAATTCTCGGGCATCGTTGGACTCCACTGCGGGGAGATGTACCCCCACGGTTGAACACGAGTACCCCCAACGCTACCCCCGAATTTTCTGGACCTCGATGAACAATAGGAACGCTCAGCAGACCGTATTGTTTACGCAACCCATTGATTTAAAACGGGCCTATCCGTCCACCAAGCGCTACTGAGCGCCACCGAGATCCAGCAAAAATCGTCAGACGTTGAACAGGAAGTTGAGCACATCGCCGTCTTTGACGACGTAGTCCTTGCCCTCCGCGCGCATCTTGCCGGCTTCCTTGGCGCCCTGTTCCCCTTTGCAGGCGATGAAGTCGTCGAAGGCGATCGTCTGCGCGCGGATGAAACCGCGCTCGAAGTCGGTATGGATGACGCCGGCAGCCTGCGGCGCAGTATCGCCCTTGTGGATAGTCCAGGCGCGCACCTCCTTGACACCGGCGGTGAAGTAGGTTTGCAGGCCCAGAAGGTCGTAGGCGGCGCGGATCAGACGGTTGAGGCCTGGCTCGTCCCAGCCCAGTTCCTTCAGATATTCCAGGCGGTCTTCCGGCGACAGTTCCTGCAGCTCGGCCTCGAGTGCCGCACACACCGGCACCACCGGCGCGCCTTCCTTTTCAGCATGGGCGCGCAGCGCATCCAGCATGGGATTGTCGTGGAAGCCCTCTTCACTGACGTTGGCGACATACAGCGCCGGCTTGGCGGTCATCAGACACAAAGGCTTGATCGCTGCCAGACCCTCGGCGTCGAGCCCCGCAGCGCGCGCCGGGCGGCCTTCGTTCAGGGTGGCAACCACTGGCTTGAGGGCAGCGACCATTTTCTGCGCCTCCTTGTCGCCGGCGCGCGCCGGCTTTTCAAAGCGCGCCAGCGCTTTTTCGGCGCTGGCGAGGTCAGCGAGCGCCAACTCGGTGGCAATGGTCTCGACGTCGGAGGCGGGATCGACCTTGCCGGCGACGTGGATCACGTTGTCGTTGTGAAAACAGCGCACCACGTGACAGATCGCGTCGGTCTCGCGGATGTTGGCGAGAAACTGGTTGCCCAGCCCCTCACCCTTCGATGCGCCGGCCACGAGGCCCGCGATGTCGACGAATTCGACGATCGCCGGCACCACTTTCTGCGGCTGGATGATCTGCGCGAGCTGCGCGAGCCGCGGATCGGGTACTTCGACGACGCCGGTGTTCGGTTCGATGGTGCAGAAGGGATAGTTTTCCGCGGCGATGCCCGCCTGGGTCAGCGCATTGAAAAGGGTGGACTTGCCGACGTTGGGCAGGCCAACGATGCCGCATTTGAGGCTCATGGGATTTCCTGGGGCTAGGGACGGGGGATTGAGGGTTTCGTGTTGGCACGCTGGATCGCGGCGTTCCATTCGCCCTTTTCGATCATCGGCAGGAGGCCGAGTGCGCGCTCGATGGCGGCGTCGATCTCGATCTGCTCCTCGCGGCGGGGCGGCTTCAGCACGAAGTTCACCACCTCGTTACGGTCACCGGGATGACCGATGCCGATACGCAGGCGCCAGTAGTCCTGGGTACCGAGGTGGGAACTGATGTCCTTCAGACCGTTGTGACCGCCCATGCCGCCGCCGAATTTCAGGCGCAGCTGCCCCGGCGGGATGTCGAGCTCGTCGTGCACCACCAGGATTTCCGCGGGCGCGATGCGATGGAAACGCGCGAGCGCGCCTACCGCCTGGCCGGAACGGTTCATGAAGGTCTGCGGCAGCAGGATCCAGCGTGGCCCGTCGCGGCCGAGCAGGCCGTGAAAGCGCGATTCGTGCGCGAGTGCAAACCCGCGCACCTGCGCGAGACGTGCGCAAAACCAAAACCCGGCATTGTGCCGGGTTTCTTCGTACTCGCGCCCGGGATTGCCGAGACCGACGATGAGGCGCGGTGCCGTCATGCCGCTTGCGCTGCGCGGCCCACGAGGGACCGCGCTCCGGCATTACGCCGCGGGTGCCGCGGGAGCTTCTTCGGCGCCGCCGCCCTTGGGCGCGCTGATCGCCGCCACGGCAGGGTTCTCCGCCTTGAGGTGGGCGACCAGTTCGACGCCGGCCGGCAGCTTGAGATCGTTGGCGTGGATCGAATGGCCCACTTCGAGCTTGCCCATGTCGACTGCGATGAACTCGGGCAGGCTGCCGGGGAAGCACTGCACGTCGAGTTCGTTGACGATGTGGTGCGGCTTGCCACCGCCGAGTTTCACACCCGGCGCGGTCTCGGCGTTGAGGAAGTGCAGCGGCACCTTGACGTGGATCTTGTGATCCTTGTCGATACGCTGGAAGTCGATGTGCAGCACTTGCTGCCTGTAGGGATGCCATTGCGTGTCGCGCAGCAGCACGGACTCCTTGGCACCGTCGACGTTCAGCGTCAGCACGGAGGCGTGGAAGGCTTCTTTGCGCAAGGCATGGTACAGCGCATTGTGGTCAAGTTCGATCTGCATCGGGGCAGCGGTGCCGCCGTAGACGATGCCGGGAACCTTGCCGGCGTGACGCAGACGGCGGCTCGCACCCGTACCCTGCAATTCACGCTTGGCGGCGATGACTTCGATTTCCATAGTTTTCTCCTGTTTACCTACCTAATGATGCATTGCCGAAAATGGTCAATGCATGCGCAAAGCCCCCGCGACCAGGGGCATTCCCAGCCACTATTCGATGAATAGCGAGCTGACGGAATCCTCGTTGCTGATGCGGCGGATGGTTTCCGCCAGCAGTTCAGCCACCGACAGTTGCCGGATTTTCGTGCATGCGCGCGCATCGTCGCGCAGCGGAATGGTGTCGGTCACCACCAGCTCGTCGAGCGCGGAATTCGTCACGCGCTCGGCTGCGCTGCCGGACAGCACAGCGTGGGTGCAGTAGGCCATCACCTTCTGGGCACCGTGCTCCTTCAGCGCATTGGCCGCCTCGCACAGTGTGTTGGCGGTGTCGACCATGTCGTCCATGATGATGCAGGTGCGATCCTTCACGTCGCCGATGATGTGCATCACCTTCGCCACGTTCGGCTTGGGACGACGCTTGTCGATGATTGCGAGGTCGCATTCGAGCCGCTTGGCGATCGCACGCGCACGCACCACCCCGCCGACGTCCGGCGAGACCACCATCAGGTTCGGATGGTTGCGCTTCCAGATATCGCCCAGCAGGATCGGGCTGGAATAGATGTTGTCGACCGGGATATCGAAGAAACCCTGGATCTGGTCGGAATGCAGGTCCATCGTCAACAGCCGGTCGATGCCCACGCCCTGCAGCATGTTGGCCACCACCTTGGCGGTGATCGCCACCCGTGCCGAGCGGGTGCGCCGGTCCTGGCGTGCGTAGCCGTAATACGGAATCGCAGCGGTGATGCGGCCGGCCGAGGCGCGCTTCAGCGCGTCGACCATCACCATCACCTCCATCAGGGTGTCGTTGGTCGGCTGGCAGGTCGACTGCAGCACGAAAACGTCCTTGCCACGCACGTTCTCGAGAATCTCGACCATCACCTCGCCATCCGAGAAACGCGACACCGTGGCGCGGCCAAGGTGCATATTGAGATGGCGCACCACATCGCTGGCCAGACGGGGGTTGGCATTCCCGCTGAACACCATCAAATTGTCAATGGACACACGAGTCTCCGGCGTTTTGGCTGGTCCGCACAACAACAAAAACAGCCGCCACCGGCGGCTGTTCGCTTAACTGGCTGGGGAGGCAGGGATCGAACCTGCGAATGTCGGAATCAAAATCCGATGCCTTACCACTTGGCGACTCCCCAATGGGCACTAACCGGCGCAGAAGTCGTACAACGGATGCCTGTCGAGGCCCTGCGCCACAAAACCCTGCATCGTCTCGGGCAGTTGACGCAGCACACCTTGTGCCGCCTCTTCCGTCCCAAACGATGCAAACACGCAGGCACCCGATCCGGTCATACGCGCCTCGCCGAATTGCGCCAGCCACTCGAGATGACGGACAACTTCAGGGTAACGCTCGACGACCACGGACTGCAGGTCGTTACGACCCATGCCTGCGGAAAAGGGCGCTATTTTGAGGGCTGGCGTGCTGCGTGTCAATTCCGGCGCCGCAAAAATTGCGGCGGTCGGCACCTGCACCGGGGGCGTCAGCACCACGTACCACGCCGGCGGAGCGCTTGTCGGATGCAGGATCTCCCCCACCCCTTCGGCAAACGCAGTCTGGCCAAATACGAACACCGGCACGTCGGCCCCCAGTTGCAGGGCTAGTTTCTGCAGGGCTTCACGCGGCAGATCGACCTGCCACAGGCGATTCAGCGCCAGTAGCACGGTGGCGGCATCCGAACTGCCGCCACCGAGTCCACCCCCCATGGGAAGGATCTTGTCGAGCCGGATACCCACGCCGGCGCCAGCGGGCGCATGCGCCTGCAGCAGGCGCGCAGCCCGCACAGTCAGATCATGGTCTTCCGGCACCCCGGGCAGAACACCCTGCCGCACGACGCGGCCGTCATCGCGCAGTTCAAGGTGCACGGTATCGGAACGGTCGATCAGGCGGAACACGCTCTGCAGCAGGTGATAGCCGTCAGCACGCCTGCCGACGATATGCAGAAACAGGTTGAGCTTGGCAGGCGCCGGGTACGCGCAACTCATTCGGCGAGCCAGCTGTCCGCAACCAGGCGGATTTCCAGCCCGTCACGCGCCACCACCAACTTGCGCGGGCGCGCGTCGGGCGCGTATTGCAGATAGTCGATCACCCAGCCGTTTTGCCTGATCTGCTCAAGGCGACCGGCTGGAGCGTGCCTGGCCTCGAAGTCGCTGCCCGGATCGGGGCGCCCCTGCACCCACCAGAGCAGGCCCGAAACCGGCAGTACATAGCCGAGCGCCTCGCGGGTCAGGGATTCGGCATCGGGCGCGCGGCGCGCGGGCTGGTTCGGCACCTCGAGCACCACGCCCTCGGCGTCACGCACGATGCGCGCCACGCCTTGCCCGAGGGGCGAAGTCATCAACAGCTCATCCCTGTCGGTCCGGTGTCGCCAGCGGATATTCCCCGACAGGCTTTGTTCGCCCGCCTGGACGCCGATACGGCCCTGCAATGTCCAGTTGGACGGCCAGGGCGCCACGGTACCGGCGGGAACGGTGGGTGTCGTCGTCGCACAACCGGCTGCCAGCGTCAGCAGCAATACCGCAAACAGACGCCCCATCAGGGCTTCAGCCGGTGCAGGGTTTCCAGCAGCACCTCGTTCTGCGGATGGGATTGCAGGCTGGATTGCCACAGCTTGCCTGCCTCGTCGCGCTGACCGCGCGCCCACATGACCTCACCCAGATGGGCCGCGATCTCGGGATCGGGACGAATTTTGTAGGCGCGCTCCAGAAACTCCTGTGCCCGCGGCAGGTTACCCGAGCGGTATTGCGCCCAGCCTACGCTATCCAGGATGAAGGGGTCTTCCGGTGCCAGCGACAGAGCCTTGTCGAGCAGGGTGACGGCCTCGGGCAGGCGCTTGGTGCGATCGGCCAGCGTGTAGCCCAATGCGTTGTAGGCCTGTGCATCGTCCGGGCGCAACACCATCACACGGCGCAGGTCCGCCTCCAGCACATCGAGCTTGTCGAGCTTTTCCGCCACCATTGCGCGGTCGTACAGCAGCTCCGCCGAGTCGGGAAAGCGCTTGATGCCCTCAGACAACACACCGAAAGCCGCCGCGGGCTCATCGTTGTCGCGCAGCAGCTCGGACTGCGCCTGGACCAGCCGCACGTTCTGGGCGTCGTTTTCCCCGCGTGTGGAGGCCAGCAGTTTGCGCGCCTCGTCCAGCTTGCCGGAACGTGCCAGCAGGGCCGCCTGGCGGGCGCGCGCCGGAACCAGATAGTTGCCCGACCCGATTTCGGCGTAGTGGGCCGCGGCTGCCTCGGGCTGTTTCATCTGCTCGGCCGCCTGCCCCAGGTAGTAACGAACCGCGTCGGGGTCGCGCGGGCTGTATTCCAGCGTCTGGGTCAGCAGATCGCGCGCCGCGTCAAGGTCGCCCATCTGCAATGAGAGGAGGCCGGCGGCAAAGCTGACTTCGGGGTTGCGCGGGAAATCATTGGTCAGGCGAGTGAATTCCGCGCGTGCCTCGGTGAACTGGTTGGCGTTGACCAAGGCGCGTGCGTACCCCAGCCGCACTTCGCGTGCCCCGGGATGGGCGGTCAGGAAATCGCGCATGAAGCGCATGGCTTCGGCAGCGGAAGTCCTGCCGATTATCTGCGCCCGCAACAGCGCCGCGGGCTCCCAACCGGGCCGCAAGCTGTCGGCCTGCTGCAGGGCCGCAACCGCCGCTTCAAAACGCCCGCCATTGGCGGCAGCCTGGGCGACCGCAAAACGCGCTTCCGGCAAGGCAGGATAATCCGCGGCCAGGCGCTCAACCAGTTCCAGCGCACCCTGAGAATCGCGCATCTTTCCCATCAGCGCCGAAAGGTGAAGAAAACCGTTGGTGCTGTCCTCTTTCAGCAGGGTGCGCAGGATGGGCTCCGCCTCGGCGAGACGGCCCTCGCTCAGCAGCAGCGCCGCCAGCGTCTGTTGCGCGCGCACCGAATCCTGCTCGCCTGCGGCCCACAGGCGCGCAGCCTCCAGCGCACCGGCCTGGTCGCGGGCGAACATCGACATCTCGGCGGCACGACGAGCAATGCGCGGATCCTGGGTCTGCCGCGCCAGGTCCAGATAGGTCGACTGGGCGATGCCGATCGCCCCGCGCTGCCCGGCCACCTCGGCCACCAGAAACTTGAACAGAATCTCCGGAGTGAGCGGCTGCTTGGGTAATGCAGCCTCCGCCGGGGCTTTTTCCTCTGCGGCGAGGCCGACTCCGGCCTCGTCGACAGGCTGCTGCGCCTTCGTTTCGGTCACCGCAGGTTGCGACGCCTTGACACCGGGCTGGCTGCACGCGGCCACGAACAGTAGCGCTGTGCAGAAAAACAGAATCTTGAAATGTGTCATGTGTGATGCCCTGGTGTGATGCCCTAATGGGATTCTAAGCGTTGGAGAGCCGCCTGCAAGCAAGGTTCACCGACAACTACGGCGGCGCGGCCTGCAATACGCGGGCCCAAACCAAGTCGCGGCGCTGGGCTGGCAACGCCGGCGGCGGGCAATCTGTCTGTTCAAGAGGGGGAAGGCTTCAAGGAACGACGCGCAATAGAGATAGAATCGCAGTGTATCGGTTCGGCTCCCGGCCGCCGCGAGCAAACCTTTGCAGGGCGTCGTCGTGATTAACGCCATCTCTCTCATTCCTTCTTCCCGGACATGCCTGAACTGCCCGAAGTCGAAACCACCCGCCTCGGCCTGCTGCCTCGCCTGCGGGGACGAGCGCTCAAACGCATCGTGGTGCGTAACCCGCAACTGCGCTGGCCGGTGCCGGACGACCTGGAAACGCGGCTGGCCGGGCTGACGCTCGACACGCTCGACCGGCGCGGCAAATACCTGCTGTTCGATTTCGGTGTGGCCGCGCAAATCGTACACCTGGGCATGTCGGGCAGCTTGCGTCTGGTCGATCCCGACGAGCCTGCCGCGCTGCACGACCACGTCGACTGGCTGTTCGACGACGGCAGCGTGCTTCGACTGCGCGACCCGCGCCGCTTCGGCGCGGTGCTGTGGACCGACGATGTGGCGCGGCATCCGCTGCTGGCGCATCTGGGGCCGGAACCCCTGACCCCGGCATTCGACGCCACCTACCTGCACGCGCAATGCCAGCGCCGCAACGCCGCCATCAAGCAGGTCATCATGGATGCACAGGTGGTCGTCGGCGTCGGCAACATCTATGCCTCCGAGTCGCTGTTCCACGCAGGCATCCGCCCCGCCACCGCCGCCCGCCGCCTCAGTCGCCCGGCTTCAGCGAGGCTGGCCGCCGCAATCAAAAAAGTACTGGCGGCAGCGATTGCCGCGGGCGGCAGCTCGCTGCGTGATTACGTGGGCAGCGGCGGGGAACCGGGTTACTTCCAGCTGCAGACCCGGGTCTACGACCGCGAGGGGCTGCCATGCACGGTCTGCGCCACGCCGATCCGCCGCATCGTGCAGGGGCAGCGCGCGAGCTTCTACTGCCCGGCCTGCCAGCGCTGACGCCTCGTGTGTCGCAGGCATCAAGTTCGCCTGCAACCTGTCGTTAATTGACTGTAACTTATCCGGTATTCCCCCATGACGCCCACCCTGGTTGACGAGTTCGATCATTACAGTGCCTGGCGCGACGCCGTACGCCTGCGCGTCGAGTCACTACGCGGCTGGCTCAACGCGCAGGAACTGGGAGACGCCCAATCCGATCGATGCCTCGACCAGTTGCTGGGCCGCCTGCAGGAGGACACGCTGAACGTGGCGTTCGTCGCAGAGTTTTCACGGGGCAAATCCGAGTTGATCAACGCGATCTTCTTTTCCGACTACCGCCAGCGCGTCCTGCCGTCGTCCGCCGGGCGAACCACCATGTGCCCCGCCGAACTGTACTACTCCCCCATCCTGCGCCCCTCGCTGCGCTTGCTGCCGATCCACACCCGGACCCGCGAGGGCAGCATTGCCGACTTCAAGAGCGAGGGAGGCAGTTGGACCGAATTTCCCCTCAACCTGGACTCCGGCGAGGAGATGAGCGCAACACTGATGCACCTGGCTGACACCATCGAAGTCGACCCCGCCACCGCCGTGGCCTACGGTCTGCTCGACCCCGACGATGCGGAAACCGCCCACATCCTCGCACACGACGGCGGCGTCACGATTCCGCGCTGGCGCCACGCCCTGATCAATTTCCCTCACCCGCTGCTCAAACAGGGGCTGGTTATCCTCGACACTCCCGGGCTGAATGCCATCGGCACCGAGCCGGAACTGACGCTCAGCATGCTGCCCAGCGCCCATGCGGTGCTTTTCTTGCTGGCCGCCGATACCGGCGTCACCAAGTCCGACATCGAAATCTGGCGCCAGTACATCGCGCCGGTTCAGGGCGGCAGCCGCGCGCGGTTGGTGGTGCTGAACAAGATCGACGGCCTGTGGGACGAACTCAAAACGCCGGCACAGATCGACGCCGAGATCACCAGGCAGGCGACCCACAGCGCCGCCCTGCTCGATCTCCCTCCCAGCCAGGTGTATCCGGTATCGGCGCAGAAAGCGCTGGTGGCCAAAGTACGTGGCGACGATGTTTTGCTCGCGAAAAGCCGTCTTCCCGATCTGGAAACGGCGCTGACGCAGGAACTGATTCCCTGCAAGCAGGCGCTGGTCAGCGAATCGGCCCAGGCCGCGGTGGAAGACGTGGTGGTCAAGACCACAGAACTCCTGGAGACACGGCTCGCCAGCGTGCAGGACCAGATCGATGAATTGCACGGACTGCGCGGCAAGAACCGTGACGTCATCCGCCACATGATGGTCAAGGCCAACGAAGACAAACAGCAGTTCGATCGCGGCCTGCTGCAGTTCAAAGCGCTGCGCCGCGTGTATGCGACCCAGGTCGCTGCTTTACGACAGCAACTGGGCATGCAGACCCTGCGCGCCGAAATCCGTCACACCAGGCAGGAGATGGAGAAAAGCCACTTCAGTTCGGGCCTGCGCGAGTCGATGAAGCTTTTCTTCCGCAAGGTCGACGGCAACATGCGGGACTCCACGCTCATCATTCTGGAGATCCGCGCCATGATGACCGGCATGTACCAGAAGTTCAGCGACGAGCACGGGCTGGCGGCGGTCAACCCGCCGGTTCACAACCTTTACAAGTACCGCAAGGAAATCGCGAGGCTGGAACGCCTCTTCGAGGAGCGCTTCAACACGGTGTTCAAGATGTTGACGTTGGCTCAGGGCCAGCTGACCGAGCGCTTTTTCGAATCGCTGGCAAGCAAGGTGGCGCAGGTGTTCGAGTTGGCCAACAGCGAAACCGAAGCCTGGCTGAAGGCATTGATCGCACCGATGCAAACCCAGGTGCGCGAACACAAGACCCAGCTCAAGCGACGCCTCGAGAGTGTCAGCCGCATTCACGCCGCGACTGGAACCCTTGACGATCGCATTGCCGAACTCGAAACCTCCATGGACATGGCGAGCGATCAACTCGATCATCTGGCGCGTCTCAACGCGCGCATCGCCGAATCCCTGTCCGGCGAACCGGACGAAATCCGGCTCGTCAGAACGGCTTGAGCGTTTTTAGGCGACGGCGGTCAGGCGCAGGAATTTCTCCTGCAGCTGCTCTTTGCTTTCCTGATAGTCGGGGTTATGCGGAATGCAATCGACCGGGCACACCTCCACGCACTGGGGGGTGTCGTAGTGACCGACGCATTCGGTGCATTTGTTGGGATCGATGACATAAATCTCGTCGCCCTGCGAAATGGCCTCGTTGGGGCATTCGGGCAGGCAGACGTCGCAATTGATGCATTCATCCGTGATCATCAGGGCCATGGCGCTCTCCGTAAATCAGTCTTTAATTATTTTCTCACTTAATCGCTGTGCAACCAATGGGTGGACGAACGGCGTCACGTCGCCGCCCAACTGGGCGATCTCCCGGATCATGCTGGCGGAAATGAACATGTATTGATCCGACGGGGTCAGGAACAGCGTCTCGATATCAGGCTTGAGGTTGCGGTTCATCCCCGCCAACTGGAATTCGTACTCGAAGTCTGACGCCGCGCGCAGGCCCCGCAACACGGCAATCGCCCCCTGCTCGGCAACGAAGTCGATCAGCAGGCCGGAGAAACCCTCCACCCGCACCTGCGGCAGGCCGCCCAGCACATCGCGTGCCATCGCCACACGTTCCTGCATGCTGAAAAAAGGCTGTTTGTTGCGCGACTCCGCCACCGCGACGACCACGCGGTCGAACAGCCGCACGGCGCGCCGCACCAGGTCCTCGTGGCCGCGTGTAATGGGGTCGAAAGTGCCAGGATAGACTGCAGTCAGCATCGTTGTTTATTCCTTGACCAACAGAGCAAAGTGCGAACGCCCCGCGCGCCCGCTGCGGTGGATGATAAACCCTGGGGGGGCGACCACCTCCCGCCCCTGCTCGACATACGCCTGGCCGCCGGTTTTTAGGTGAGGACCGAGCTCGGCCAGCAGCGGCCCGGTCAGTCCGCTGTCGAACGGCGGATCGACGAAAATCAGGTCAAAGCTTTCGCGGCTGCCCACCAGCCAGGCGAGCGCATCGACGCGCAGGATATCGACCTGATTTGCCCCCAGCACGGCGCGGTTTTTTTCCAGCGCGGCGAGCGCGGCACGATCCCGCTCGATCATCACCACCCGTCCGGCGCCGCGCGACGCGGCCTCGAAGCCGAGCGCGCCGCTGCCCGCAAACAGATCGAGACAGTTCCAGCCGGACAGATCCTGCCCCAGCCAGTTGAACAGGGTTTCGCGGACGCGGTCGGGCGTGGGGCGCAAGCCGGTGCTGTCGGGAAAATCCAGCAGCCGGCGTCGATATTGGCCGCCGATGATGCGCACGCAGTTGGACGCGCCATGCGCCCGCTGCGGCGATGCACGCTTAGCGAGCACCGCCCGCCCCCACCACCACCGTTACCAGCCGATCAGGGTCGATGCGGCGCGCAAACGCCTGCTTGACTGCCGTCACGTCGACGACCTTGACCCGGTCGACCCAGGTGTCCAGGTAATCCAGCGGCAACCCGTAGAAGCCGATCACTGCCAGGTACTCGAGGATCTTCTTGTTGCTGTCGATGCGCAGCGGAAATCCCCCGGTCAGATTGGCCTTGGCCTGAATGAGTTCGGCCTCACTGGGACCTTCTGCAATGAACTGCCGCAGCGTGTCGCGCGCCACCGCCAGCGCGTCGTCGGTCTGCTCGAGCTTGGTCTGCAGGCCGAGCTCGAACGGCCCCGCCTCCATCATCGGGATGAAATAGCTGTATGCGCTGTAGGCATAGCCGCGCTGATCGCGTACCGCCTTCAGCAACCGCGAGTCGAAGCCGCCGCCGCCCAGCACATAGTTGCCGACAAACAGCGGAAAGAAATCGGGGTCATTGCGCGACATGCCGACCGCCCCCACCAGTACATGGCTCTGCGCGGACGGATGAGGAATGCGCGTCTCGGCGGCGACAGCCGCCGGAACAGGCTTCGGCAGCGCAGAAACCGGCGCCGCGCGGGACAAGCCCGCAGCCAGGCGGACAGCAATGGCTTCGGCCTCGGTGCGGCTGATGTCGCCCACCAGCGAAATGACCGTGTTCGGTGCGCTGTAGTGTGACCGATGGAAGGCCTGCAGATCGCCACGCGTAAGCCGTTCGATGGCGGCGGGCTCGCCCGCTTCGTCGTGCGCGTAAGGGTGCGTGCCGTAGAGAGCACGATAAAACGCCTTGTCGGCAACCGTACCCGGATCCGCCTCGGCTTCGCGGATCGCCGCAATCAGGCGCTGTTTCTCGCGCTGGACAACCGCCTGCGGAAAATCGGGGCGTTGCAGCACGCGGGTCAGCGTATCGATTGCAACATCCTTCTCGGCGGCGGACGACAGGGTGCGCAGGGTGACGCCGGCACGGTCACGGTCGAAATTGCCCGCCATTACCGCACCGACATCGGCCAGCCGATGCGCAATCGCCGTCTCGGAAAGCCCTCCCGCGCCCTGGTCGAGGAGCGCATGGGTCAGTTGGGCGAGACCTGCCTTGCCCGAGGGATCACGTGCGCTGCCGGCAGGGAAATCCACCGAGATATCGAGCATCGGCAGCTGGTGGTTTTCGACAA
Organism: Thiobacillus sp.; assembly: GCA_024709685.1. Lineage (GTDB taxonomy): Bacteria > Pseudomonadota > Gammaproteobacteria > Burkholderiales > Thiobacillaceae > Thiobacillus. The sequence goes on along the minus strand of JANJWF010000011.1, from coordinate 67,260 downwards.
ACAACACTCGCGCGCCCTGCGGCGTCTCCCAGTGCTGGATGGCGGGCGTGGCCTGCGCCGACAGCGGCAAACCCAGCAGCAGGGCAACAAGGAAAGTCTTAATTGGCATGGCGCACTCCCGGCATGGCGGCACGTTGTTTCTGCGGCTTGAGGGGCTGAGGGTCGAGTTCGGCCACGCTCAGGCGATCGTCCTGCAGCCATTGTTTCGCTGCGGCCTGCACCGCTTCGGCGGTCACCGCGCGCAGTCTGTCCACCCGGCGTGCCAGCGCCTCGGGGGGCAATCCTACGCTGACGTATTCGCCCAGTTGCATGGCCTGGTAAAACAGCGAATCACGCTGGTAGACGTCGGCTGCGATGACCTGCGCCTTGACCCGCGCAAGCTCCGCCTCGCTGATGCCGTCCTGCTGGATGCGGGCGATTTCGTTGCGGATGGACTTCTCCAGCAAGGCCACCGACTTGCCCGGCGCAGGTGTCGCATCGACCATGAACAGGCCCGGACCGCGCGTGACGGCGTCGTAGCCCGCACTCGCGTTCACCGCGATCTGCCTGGTTTTAACCAGTGATTTTTGCAGCCTTGCCGAGTCGTTGCCGGAAAGTACGCCGGCGAGAATCTGCAACGCGTAAGGGTCAGTGTCCTTCTCCCAGTCCTTCAGCGTGGGGGCGTGCCAGACCATCAGCAGATAAGGCAGCTGTGCCGGAACCTTGACCACGATGCGCTTGGTGCCGATCTGGGCGGGCTCCTCCTGGGGCTTGCGCGGCGGCAGCGTCCGCGCGGGCAGCGCGCCGAAATGCCGTTTCGCCATCGCAACGACTTCGTCGGCGTTCACGTCTCCCGCCACCACGAGCGTGGCATTGTCGGGTGCATACCAGCGCGCATACCAGTCGCGTGCGTCCTGCGCGGTCATGTTCTCGAGATCGTCCATCCAGCCGATGATGGGGCGGCGGTAAGGGTGCGTCTGGTAAGCCGTCGCCATCAGCCGTTCGTACACCACGGATTGCGGCTGGTCGTCGGTGCGCAGCCGGCGTTCCTCCATCACCACCTGGATTTCCTTGGCGAACAACTCGTCGCTGATGACGAGATTGGCCATGCGGTCGGCCTCCAGTTGCATCGACAACTCCAGCCGGTCTTTCTGCATCTGCTGAAAATACGCCGTGTAGTCGCGGCTGGTGAAGGCATTCTCACGGCCGCCTGCCGCCGCAATGCGCTTGGAGAATTCGCCGGCGGGCACCTTCTGCGTGCCCTTGAACATCATGTGTTCGAGGACGTGCGCCACCCCGGTAGTGCCGTTGAATTCGTCCATGGCGCCGGCGCGATACCAGACCTGCGACACCATCACCGGCGCGCGATGGTCTTCGTGCACGATCACCCGCATACCGTTGTCCAGCGTGACATCGGTTAACGCCGCTTGTGCGCTGCTTGCCAGCAGCGCCAACCCAATTGCCCATAGGCTGTGCATGTTTCCACCCCTGATTGAATGAATCCGAAACGACACGACTCTCTGCGAAGCTGAGCCCGTGTGGAGTCGCATGCTCGAATGATAAGATACAGCGTCCGTCAAACAGCTGTGCTGACCGCCTTTATCCGTGTTTAGTTTCTTCAAGCCCAAACCGCCCGCCGCTGAGCCGCGTCCCCCTGACGCGCAGCAGGAGACTGCGGCGCCCGGGGAAGCCGAGCCACGTCCAGGCTGGGCGCAGCGGCTGAAGCAGGGGCTTGCCAAGACCCGCGGCCGGCTCGGCGGCCAGCTGGCCGGCTTGTTTGGCGTCGGCCGCAAGATCGACGCCGAACTGTTCGAGGAACTCGAGACCATCCTCATTACCGCCGATGTCGGGGTGGATGCAACCGAGGCTCTGCTCGCCGCGCTACAGAAAAAGGTGCGCCGCGAAAATCTCACCGAAGCGTCCGACCTGCAGGATGCGCTGAAGCAAGCGCTCGTCGATCTGCTGACGCCGCTGCAGGCGCCGCTCGACGTCACCCCGCACAAGCCCTTCATCCTCATGCTGGCCGGCGTCAACGGTGCCGGCAAGACCACCACCATCGGCAAGCTCGCCAAGCTTTACCAGGCGCAGGGCCTGTCGGTGCTGCTGGCGGCCGGCGACACCTTCCGCGCCGCGGCACGCGAGCAATTGCAGGTCTGGGGCGAGCGCAACAACGTAACCGTAGTGAGCCAGGAAAAGGGCGATTCCGCTGCGGTGATTTTCGACGCCATCCAGGCCGCACGCGCGCGCAACATCGACGTCGTGCTGGCCGACACCGCCGGCCGCCTGCCCACCCAGTTGCACCTGATGGAAGAAATCAGGAAGGTCAAGCGTGTGATCGAAAAGGCCGCGCCCGGGGCGCCGCACGAAGTTCTGCTGGTGCTCGACGCCAATACCGGGCAGAACGCCGTTACCCAGGTCAAGGCCTTCGACGATGCGCTCGGCGTGACGGGGCTGGTGCTGACCAAGCTCGACGGCACGGCCAAGGGCGGCGCAATCGCCGCCATCGCCCAGGCGCGACCGATCCCGGTGCGCTACATCGGCGTGGGTGAAAGCGTGGATGATCTGCGGCCGTTCGATGCGCGTGAATTCGTCGAGGCCGTATTCAGCGCATGATCAGCTTCAGCCAGGTCACCAAGCGCTATCCGGGCGGCAACGAGGCGCTGTCCGGCGTCAATTTCTCTATCGAACAGGGCGAACTGGTTTTTCTGACGGGGCATTCCGGAGCGGGCAAGAGCACGCTCTTGAAGCTCATCGCCGCCATCGAACGGCCCACCAGCGGGATGGTGTCCGTCAGCGGCCAGAACGTCGGCCGCCTGTCGCGGCACGCCATCCCCTATCTGCGGCGCAATATCGGCCTGGTATTCCAGGATCACAAACTGCTGTTCGACCGCAACGTGATCGAAAACGTATTGCTGCCGCTCGACATCGCCGGATTCGACCGTCGCGAGGCACTCAGGCGCGCGCGTGCAGTGATCGACAAGGTCGGCCTGCTGCAGCGCGAGAAGGCCAACCCCATCAGCCTCTCCGGGGGCGAGCAGCAGCGCCTGTGCATCGCACGCGCGCTGGTGAGCCGCCCCGCCCTGCTGCTGGCCGATGAGCCGACCGGGAACCTCGACGCCGGCTACGCCGCCGACATCATGACCATGTTCCGTGACTTCAATCAGGTTGGCACCACACTGGTGATCGCCACGCACGATGACCGGGCGATCATAGCGCTCGGCGGCCGCGCGCTGAAACTGGATCACGGCAAGGTCACGGAGGTGTCGGCGTGATCGGCTGGCTGCGCCATCAAACGCAGGCACTGCTCGCCGCCCAGCGGCGCCTGCTTGCACAGCCGGTTGCCACCCTGCTCGCGGCACTCGCCATGGGGGTGGCCGTCAGCCTGCCGAGCGCACTTTATCTGGGGCTCGGGACCCTGAACCGCCTCGCGGGCAATCTGCCGGCCAGCCCGGAAATCAGCGTGTTTCTCGATGGCGACACGGCGGCCGCCGACAGGGCAGCGATCGCCACCCGGCTCAAGCAGTCCGATATTGCCCAAGCTCGCTACGTGCCCAAGGAGGAAGCCCTGGCGACGCTCAGCGCAGCGCAGGATTTGGCCGACATTGCCGCCGGCCTGGCGCAGAACCCGCTGCCCGATGCCTGGGTGGTGCGACCGCACGCAAGCTCGCGCGAGCAACTGGACCGGCTCGCGCTCGACCTGGACAAACTGCCGGGGGTCGCGGAGACCCATCTCGACAGCCAGTGGGCCGGCCGTCTGCAGGCCGCGCTCGCGCTTGGACGCACCGTGGTCTGGGTGCTGGCCGGTCTGTTTGCGATCGCGCTCACCGCGATCTCGGGCAATGCCATCCGCGCGCAGGTGCTGGCTCGCCACAACGAAATACAAATCAGCCGGCTGATCGGGGCAACGGACCGCCACATCCGGCGCCCGTTCCTGTATCTGGGGGCGCTGCAGGGCCTTCTGGGCGGGCTGGCAGCGGGCGTCGTGCTGGCCGTGGTGGGCGTGATATTGCGCGCGCCGGTCGAGCGCCTGGCCGCCCTGTACGGCTCCAGCTTTCACCTGCTTCCGCCGACCGTGATCGAGATTGTCGGCGTGCTCGGCCTGACCACCCTATTTGGCTGGCTCGGTGCCTGGCTCACGGTCTCGCGAACCCTGCGCCTGGCCGACTCGGCAGCTTGATTCCACGCTTTTTACCGCGCTGCGGAACCCTCCCCCGCCCTTAGCACTCTCAACCGGTGAGTGCTAGAATGCTTTTCAAGGGAGTTTTTACCAGCATGAATCAAGCCATATCCTTACCCATACCAGCGGCTTACAGCCTGGAGAGCTATATCCAGACCGTCAACCGTTATCCGCTGCTCACCCTGGAAGACGAGCAGCGCCTGGCGCGCGCCTGGCACGACCAGCAGGACGTCGAGGCGGCGCGCCAACTCGTGGTCTCACATCTTCGCGTGGTGGTCAGTATATCGCGCCATTATCTTGGCTACGGGCTGCCCCAGGCCGACCTCATCCAGGAAGGCAACGTCGGTCTGATGAAGGCGGTGAAACGGTTCGATCCGGACCGCGGCGTGCGCCTGGTTTCATTCGCCCTGCACTGGATTCGCGCCGAAATCCACGAGTATGTCCTGAGGAACTGGCGCCTGGTCAAGGTTGCGACGACCAAGGCCCAGCGAAAGCTGTTCTTCAACCTGCGCAGCCTGAAGCAATCGCTCAATACGTTGACGATCGAACAGGCCGATGCCATGGCGCGCGAGCTCAATGTCAGCCGCAAGGACGTGCTGGAAATGGAGACCCGGCTGTCCGGCCACGATGTTTCCATCGACCCGACGGTGGATGACGGCGAGGAAAGCTACAGTCCGCTCGCTTATCTGGCGAGCCCGGACGAAAATCCGGCACAACTGCTGGAACGCGAGCAGACCGAACGCCTGCGCCATTCCGGGCTTGTTACTGCACTGGAAAACCTCGACGAACGCAGCCGCCGCATCATCAAGGCACGCTGGCTGACCGAGGGCGAGGCCGCAACCCTGCACGAACTTGCCGCAGAGTACGGCGTTTCCGCCGAGCGCATCCGCCAGATCGAGGCCCGCGCCCTGCAAAAAATGCGCGCCGTGATCCCTGCATAACGACCGCCCCAAATAAGAAAGCCCCGCAAATGCGGGGCTTTCTTATTTGGGGACAATCAAAAAAGCGAGCCGATCAGGACTGAAAAAATGCTGAACCACGCCCAGGCGACCAAGATCCATACAACCACCATGGGGAAACCCTGAAAAGTCAGAAGCTGTTTCATCGCGCGAACTCCATAAAGTCGTTGAATTTTAAATTATTCGTCCTTGCTGTTCAAGCGGCGGGTCGGCAACAGCGGGTCGTCGTCATCCATCAGGATGCGCGCGGCCGGCCCTTCCAGGTCGTCGAACTGGCCGCTCTTGATCGACCAGAAGACGCCCAGGACGATCAGCAGTACGAATACCCCCGACAACAGGAACAGGAAAACCAATACCCCGCTCATGGTGCAGCCAGTTCAAGGGTAGTCTGGTAGCGCAGCTCGCCGCCCTGCATCAAGCGCAATTCGGCCAGCCAGCGGCCCGCCGCAGGCAGGGTGAGCGCCCCGATGTACACCCCCGCCTCGATGGCCTCGAGGGGCAGCATCACGGCAGGCGCTGCCGCGCCGGGGCGGGACACCTGCAATTGGGCTTCGATACGCTCGACCGGCAGACCGGTGCGGTCCCTGACACGGACCTGCAGCGGGCGCGTCATGCCTTCGCCGTCCAGCCCGCTGACTTCGACTTGCCAGCCCACCTGGGATTCACGATGCGCCTGCGAAAGTTCAGACGAGACCGCCTTGGCCGCCCCCCGGTCATGCGGAACCACCCCGGAAAACCCGCTGTAAACCGTGCTGCCGTGGCCGCCGAGCCACCAGCGCGCGATGGGCGCGGGCAAGCCCTTGGTCGCGATGTGCAACAGGATCGCGTTGATGAAGACCAGGCCGACGAAAAAGGTGATCAGCAGTTTGGGGGCCCAGTGCATGCGCCCGGCGCTGCGCTGGCGAAACTGCGTCAGGGCAAACAGAACCAGCGCGGCGGCAAGATAGACGGAAATATGGATGGCGGCTACATCGAGGCCCGGCCAGCGGCCGATGATGAGCACGAAATAGGCGACCAGCGGGACGACGCCCGCCAGCACGGTGCGCAGAATCGGCGGCACGCCACGAAATGCGCCGCCGGCCGCATACAGCACCAGGACAGCCGCAAGGCCGCCAAACAGGGTGGTCATCGTGCTCATGGCCGCCTTCCCGGGCCATCGAACCGCACGGCCTCACTGCGCGCTTCGGCAGGTTTACCCCGCGGGGTGATGACGATTTCAAAATGCCGGATTTGTGCCGCCTGCTGGGGGGAAAGCCGTACGCTGGCCTGCACCAAACCGCTGTGTCCGGGTTTGACAGTAATTTCGCGGAAATTGCCGAGATCGAGCGCCTCCCCCGGAATGCCCCGCGCGCTGATGAGGTAGGTCTGCTCCTCGCCCACTTTGTTGGTGATGCGGATCTGGTAGCGATTACGGATATCGCCGTTCGACAGCACGACATAAAGCGGCTGACGAATCTGGTTGACGGCACGGTCGAAGCTGCCCCGCGTACCGATGCTGTAGGCGAGGGTGGCACTCATCAGAATGAGCGCCGCCCCATAGCCGACGGTTTTCAGCCGTTTCCATTGAACCCTGGGTGCCGCAGGGACGGCAGCACCCAGGTTCTTTTCCGAATCGTATCGGATGAGGCCGCGCGGATAATTGAACGAATCCATGATGCTATTGCACGCATCGATGCACAGTCCGCACGAGATGCACTTGTACTGCAGGCCGTCGCGGATGTCGATGCCGGTGGGACAGACCTGCACGCAGAGGCCGCAATCGACGCAGTCGCCCAATCCCTTTTCATGGCGTTCGGCAAGCGTGCGCTGTCCGGCGCGCGCAGTGGCCCGCCCATGCGCCGCTTCGCCGCGCCTGGCGTCGTAATGCACGGCCAGCGTCTCGGGTTCATACATCACGCTCTGGAAGCGGCCGTACGGGCAAACGTAGGTGCAGATCTGCTCGCGCATCAGGCCTGCGGCGGCGTAGGTGGAGAGCGTGAGGATGCCGATCGTGATATAGGCTGCCGCGGCGGCCTGGCCGGTAAAGAAATCCACCACCAGTTGGGGTGCATAGGTGAAATAGGCGACAAAGGTCAGCCCCGTCCAAAAAGAGGCCAACACCCACAGGGCATGGGTGCTGCCGATCTTGATGATTTTTTCGCGATCCCAGGGCTGGCGATAGAGACGCACCCGCGCAGGGCGTTCCCCCTGGACCTTATGCTCGATCCAGATGAAGAAATCGGTCCACAGCGTCTGGAAGCAGAAATAGCCGCAGAATGCGCGGCCGACCAGGCCCGTGACGAAGAACAGCAGGATGGCGGCAATGAACAGCAGCAGGGCAAGCCAGATGACGTTTTGCGGGTAGACCGTCAACTCGAAGATCAGGAAGCGGCGCCCCGGAAGGTCGAATAATATCGCCTGCGCGGGCGCATCCAAGCGCGACCAGGGCAGCCAGGGCAGCAGGAAATAGACAGCGAAGGCCAACACGAGCATCGCGGTCTTGAAGCGCCGGAACGGCCCTTGCACCGAGCGGGTGAAGATGGGGATGCGCTTCTGGTAAAGCCCGAGTTGCTCTTCTAAACCTTTTTGCATGGTGCGACCGGTTGGATGGGTGGGAAGCAAAAGCCCCCGTTAACGGGGGCTTTGCTCGGCGCTTCAGCCTGCGACCCTACTGCCCGCCACCCAATTCATGGACATAGACCGTCAAGACCTTGATTTGTTCAGGCGACAGGCGGTCTGCCCACGCTGGCATCACGCCCTTGTTGAGGCCGTTTGCGATGACGCCGCGAATAACGGCGACCTTGCCTTGGGCTTCTGTTGCCGGCACGTCGGCCCACAGCCAAATGTTGTCCGTCAGGTTGGGGGCACCGATTTCCTTGCGTCCCTTGGCATCGCTGCCGTGGCAGACATAGCAGGCTGCCGCGTTGCCATGGAACAGCGCATTGCCGGCAGCCGCCTTGGCGCCGTCGTGCTGGATGCCGGAAAGGCTCGCGACATAGTTGGCCAACTGGTCGATCTGGCCGCCTTCGAGCACCTCATTGAACGATGGCATGTAGCCGCGGCGGCCACCCGTCAAGGTCGTATGAATCGCATCGAACGAACCACCGTACAGCCAGTCGTCGTCAGTCAGGTTGGGGAAGAAGCCCACCATGCCCTGGCCGCCAGCCTGGTGACAGGGTGCACAGTTGTCCGCGAATAGTGTCTTGCCCGAGGAAAGGATGAAGCCGTTCATCTCGGGGTCTTTGGCAATCTGCTCGTAGGACATCGCCGAGACCTTGTCGAAATAAGGCTTCTGTTCGACCGCCGCCTTGTTCAGGTCTTTAAGCAGCAGTGCGCGGGTGTTCCAGCTGTGGGTCTTGGTTTCACCCTCGCTGTTGACGTAGGTGATTTTCGAAACGCCGCCGATCCAGTTCTTGCCGATCGGCCACGACGGATAGATGATCCAGTACACGATGGAAAAGATCACCGTGGCATAGAAGGTGTAGACCCACCACGCGGGAAGCGGATTGTTGTATTCCTGCAGGTCACCGTCCCAGGCATGACCAGTGGTTTGTACGGTTTGGGATTGTAGTTTTTGCTCGCTCATTGCTTGTCCTTCGTGCCTTGCCAGTCGTCCAGGAACGGTATATCGCGGTAGGATTCGAGTCGCTTACCCCGCTTCTTGCTGCCGTAGACGTAGACCACGATGCCGATAAAGGTGACGAAAAAAATGACCAGGGCCAAGGGCTTGGTGTTTTCGGGCCGGGAAAACCACAGCAACCATTCCATCAGCAAATCTCCTGCCGGGCTCGATCAACGGTCGTCGACGAACGCATCGTCGGCGTACTTGCTGAAATCGACCATGGTGCCCAGCACCTGCAGGTAGGCCACCAGCGCGTCCATCTCGGAAATGCCGGAACGATCCCCGTCGTAATTGCCGAAGTTTGCCTGCTCGACCAGGTTTTTCTGCGCATCGGGGATGTGCAGCTGCTTGGCGACAGTCTCGCCGAACTGGGTCACGTTGGCGTCATGTTCCGCCTGCGTCGCCGAATACGGCACGCCGACCTTGCGCAGCGCCTCCAGGCGAGCCGCCGTGTCGGAAATATCCAGCGGGGTCGAAAGCAGCCACGGGTAGTTCGGCATCACCGACTCGGGCACCATAGAACGCGGCGCCACCAGGTGCTGGACGTGCCACTCGTTCGAGTACTTGGCCCCGACCCGAGCCAGGTCGGGTCCGGTTCGCTTGGAGCCCCACTGGAAGGGATGGTCGTACTGCGATTCCGCCGCCAGCGAATAATGGCCGTACCGCAGTTTTTCGTCGCGGAACGGGCGGATCATCTGCGAATGGCAGGTGTAGCAACCCTCGCGGATATAGATGTCGCGGCCGCGCTGTTCCAGCGGCGTGTAAGGACGCACGCCCTCGACTTTTTCGATGGTCTTGTCGATGAAGAACAGGGGCGCGATTTCGACCAAACCGCCAACGCTGATTGCGATCATGGTCAACACGGCCATCAGGCCGATATTGGTTTCAATCCACTCGTGTTTGAAATTGAAGTTCATTATCTATGTTTCCTGAATCATGCCTGAGCCATCTTGGCAGCCAGCCTGGCTTCCAATGCAGCGTTCTCGCGCTTGCCCTGACGGATGGTCATGAACATGTTGAAGGCCATCATCGAAGCGCCGGTCAGGAAGAACATGCCGCCGATGGCGCGCATCGCGTAGAAGGGCACCATCGCCGCGACCGACTCGACGAACGAGTACTGCAGGTTGCCGAACTCGTCAAAGGCACGCCACATCAAGCCCTGGGTAATCCCGGAAATCCACATTGCCACGATGTACAGCACGATGCCGATGGTGGCGAGCCAGAAGTGCCACTCGACCAGTCTGCCGCTGTAGATCTTGGTTTCCCACAGCTTGGGGATCATGTGATACAGCGAACCGAAGGAAATCATGGCCACCCAGCCGAGCGCGCCGGAGTGAACGTGGCCCACGGTCCAGTCGGTGTAGTGCGACAGCGCGTTCACTTCCTTCAGGGACATCATCGGACCTTCGAAGGTCGACATGCCGTAGAACGACAGCGCGACGATCATGAAGCGCATCACCGGGTCGGTGCGCATCTTGTCCCACGCGCCAGACAGGGTCATGATGCCGTTGATCATGCCGCCCCACGAGGGCATCAGCAGCAGGATCGAGAAGGCTGCGGCCAGCGACGAAGTCCAGTCGGGCAGCGCGGTCCAATGCAGGTGGTGACCGCCCACCCACATGTACATGAAGGAGAGCGCCCAGAAATGGACGATCGACAGGCGATAGGAGTAGATCGGACGGCCGGCCTGTTTCGGCACGAAGTAGTACATCATGCCCAGGAAGGCCGCAGTGAGAAAGAAGCCCACCGCGTTGTGGCCGTACCACCATTGGGTCATCGCGTCCTGGGTGCCGGAGAACAGGCTGTACGATTTCATCGAGAACAGGTCGACGGGCATCGCCAGGTTGTTGAACGTGTGCAGCAGCGCGGTCGCCAGGATAAAGGACAGATAGAACCAGTTGGCGACGTAGATATGCGGCTGCTTGCGGCGCATGATGGTGCCTACATACACGATCAGGTAGCTCACCCACACCACTTCGACCAGCAGGTCGATCGGCCATTCCATCTCGGCGTATTCGCGGCCCTGCGAATAGCCCATGACGTAGGACAGGGCGGCCAGAACGATGACCGTCTGCCAGCCCCAGAAGGTGAAGCTCGCCATGCCGTCGGAAACCAGACGGGTCTGGCAGGTACGCTGCACGACGTAGTAGGAGGTGGCAAACAGCGCCGAGCCGCCGAAGCCGAAGATTACCGCACTGGTATGGACCGGGCGGAAGCGCCCGAACGAGAAGTACGGGCTATCGAAGTTTAGAAACGGCCAAGCCAGTTCGGAGGCGATATACACCCCGACAAACATGCCGACCACCGCCCAGACGAGCGACATGATGGCAAATTTCTTGACGACATCGAAGTTGTACTGCTCAGCCCCGGAATACGTGGTTACCGCCATCGAACCGCTCCCTCTTGTACCTGGAATAGCGCCCGCCACGGCGCCTCAAACAGCTTATGAGTATATTAAAATCTTTAGAAAAACTCTAAAAATTATAAGAGATTTAACCCGTATTCTGCAAGCCGACCCGGCTCAGGATGTTGCCAAAAGGGTGTTCAGATCCTGCGCGATGGCTTCCGGGCTGCTGCCATAGGGCATCCGCAGTCGTAAACTCCCGCGCGTGTCATAAACATATGTGCCGGCGCTGTGGTCAATCAGATAGTCGTCCGCGGACTTCACCGCCGTCTTTTGATAGACCAATCTGTACTCTTTCGCAAGCTGCCGCAGGGTTTCCCCATCGGCGACCATTCCAAGAAAACTGGGATTAAAGGCCGGCACGAACGCCCGAAGTACTTCCTGGGTGTCGCGTTCGGGATCGACCGTCACGAAAATCACCTGCACCCTGTCTGCCTGCGGCCCCAGCAGCTTCAGTGCGGCCGCAAAGTCGGACAGGGTGGTGGGGCAGACATCCGGGCAATGGGTATAACCGAAAAAGATGGCGACGACTTTGCCCCTGAAGTCCTTGAGGGTACGCACCTGGCCATTGTGGTCGGTAAGCCTGAAATCGCGCGCAAATTCAGCACCCGTGATGTCGGCCGCCTGGAACGCCGGCGGTGGCGGTTCGGGCTGGCAGCCCGCCAGTGTGAACGCCGCCATCGACAGGGCGGCGCAGAGCCAGCGTTTCACGCCTTGAGCTGCTCGAAAAGCATCCCCGGGACGTCGGCGAGGCGGTATTTGCCGGATTCAACCGCCTTCGCCAGCTTCTCCAGCGTGGTCTCCTGCAGCAGATCGATGATTTTCTTCTTCACGGGCACCCAGCGGAAATGCAGCGGGCAGGCCGTCTCATCGCTGCATTTTTTCAGCCCCAGGAGACAGCTCTGCGTGAATGCGGGTCCTTCGGTCAGCAGCAGAATCTGCATGAGGGTGGTCTTTTCGCCGTCCTCGCGCAAGCAGAAACCGCCGAGACGCCCGCGGAAGGAAAACAGCAGGTTTCCCTTGGCAAGGCTTTGCAGGATTTTGGCGAGGTACGGCGCGGGCACGCCGAGTTGCGCCGCAATGTCTTTGTTCAGCACAGGCGTGGCGCCCGGCTGGGTCGCCATGTAGATCAACGCCTGCACGGCATATTGGCTGGTTCGGGAGAGGATCATCTCGTGCCCCTGCGATTGAATCGGGCAAATATAAAACAATCCTGTCCTGATATCCAGTTATATGCTCGGCTTCCCGTGCAAATCGGAAGAAAAATCAAATGGGTATCACGACGTAATGATCCACCAGCATGACCGCAAACAGCAGGCTCAAATACCAGATGGAATAGCGGAAGGTTTCCTTCGCCAGCGCGTCGCTGTACTGGCGATAGAGCCTCCAGCTGTATTGGATGAAACGGCCGCCCAGCAGCACGGCACCGACCAGATAAATCCAGCCGCCCATGCCGGTGCCGACGGGCAGCATGGTCACGGCAAACAGCAGCAGGGTATAAAGCAGCAGATGCAGGCGAGTATATGCCTCGCCGTGGGTCACCGGCAGCATCGGCAAGCCGGCGCGGGCGTATTCGTCGCGGCGGTAGAGCGCCAGTGCCCAGAAATGGGGCGGCGTCCAGGCGAAAATGACCAGGAACAGCAGCAGGGCATCGTGGTGGATCTCACCGGTGGCCGCAACCCATCCCAACACCGGCGGCATCGCGCCGGAAGCGCCCCCGATCACGATATTTTGCGGCGTGGCCGGCTTCAGCAGCACCGTATAGATCACCGCGTAGCCGACGAAGGTCGCCAAGGTCAGCCACATGGTGAGCGGGTTGACGAAGACATGCAGCAGCGCGAGTCCGATACCGCCGGTCACGCCGGAAAACGCCAGCGTCTCGGCACTGGTGAGCTCGCCGCGCGGCAGCGGGCGGGCACGCGTGCGGGCCATCACGGCGTCGATTTTCTGCTCCACCAGGCAATTGAATGCCGCCGCCGCACCTGCCACGAGCGCGATGCCTAATGTCCCCGCCCACAGCGCGCTCCAATTCGGCCAGCCGGGCACGGCGAGAAACATGCCGATGACCGCGGTGAACACAATCAGGCTGACAACCCGCAACTTGCACAGTGCCAGGAACTTCTGGCAGCGACCCGCCGCAGTTTCGATCACCATGGATCCCATGCTCATCTCCTGTATATCCGGCTGTTCAGCCACACCAGACTAGCAAGCAACAGCGCAGCGCCCGCGTTGTGTGCCACCGCCACGGCCAGCGGGAGGCTCAGCAGCACATTGCTGATTCCCAGCGACACCTGCAGCGCCAGCAGGCTGCCGACAACCAGTGCCATGCCGGCATACCCCGGCGCACGCAACAGGCGCAGCACGAGCCAGCCCAGATACAGGGCGACGATCAGGGCCATGACCCGATGCGCCCAGTGGATCGCAGTCAGCGCGGTCATCGGCAGTAAATCGCCCGTTGCGGTTTCGCCCAGTTCGCGGTGCAGGGTGAAGCCCGGCTCAAAATCCATCGCGGGCATCCACACGCCCTGGCAGAGAGGAAAATCCGTGCACGCCAGCGCTGCGTAATTGGAGCTCACCCATCCACCCAGTGCAATTTGGGTCACCACCAGCGCCAGGCCCAACGTCGCAGCCGCGCGCAGGGAGTCGATGCGCGCATCGTAGGCATGGCTGAAGCGACTGCGTTCACGCAGCCACACCCACAGCAACAGTGACAAGGTGGCCATGCCCCCCAGCAGATGTGCGGTGACGACCAGCGGCTTGAGCAGCTGCGTGACCGTCCACATCCCCAGCAGGGCCTGGAACACGATCAACCCCAGCAGCAGCCACGGCAGACCCGGGCCGCCGGCAACCGTGCGCTGCTGACGCCAGCCCAGGACCGCGATCCCCAGCACCAGCAGTCCGAGCGTGCCGGCAAAATAACGGTGCGCCATTTCCTTCCACGCCTTGGCATGCGATACCGGGCCGTCGGGGCGCTCGGCAAGCTCGGCGTCGATGGCGTCCGCCGCATGGTGCGGCGTCAGCTTGCCGTAGCACCCCGGCCAATCGGGGCATCCAAGACCGGCGTCGGACAGCCGCACATAGGCGCCGAGGCTCACCACCCCGAAGGTGAGAATGAGCGCTGCCAGAAGGAGATTGCGATAGAACGTCATGGCGGGGGTCGCCTATCCGATCTGGGAAGCCTTGAGCAGCAGCTTGAGGTCTTTCATCATGCGCCTGGCATCCGGTTGCGCGGGGAAACGCAGCATCAGGTTGCCCAGCGGGTCGACCAGGTAGATATGATCAATCCTGTTGTGCACCGCAGGGAACTGTTCGGCAAAGTCTGCCTTGGCTGGGTGCCACACATACAGGCCGGGGTGATCCTGCAGCAGTGCGGGGGCAACCGCGCCGGCGTCGGTCAACACCCACAGCCGCGCGATACGCGATTGCTCCTTGCCCTGGGCGATCCTCGTCTGGCGCATCAGGTACAGCTGTCGCGCACAGGCCGCGTCGCAACGCGCCGGGCCGACGTGCACCATCAACCACTTGCCGCGCAGCGCCCCCAGGTCAAACGGGGCACCATCGTGAACCGTGCCGGATGTCTGCTGCAACGGCGCCACCTCGAGCAGGTCACCATAGTTGGTGCGCCCCGCCGGATGCCAGCCGGAATAGGCGAGCCAGGCGGCCACCACCGGCGCCACGAATACGCCGATCAACAACACGAATTTAATGCGCGGATTCAGCTGCATGGCTCTCATCATTATTATCAGGGGGTGGATTCCACGTGACCGCCGCGGTGGCGCCTCACATTCAAGACCAGCCACAGCACCGTCAGTGTCGTCGCCAGGCCGTACCACTGGATGGCGTAGCTGACATGGGTCGCAACCCCGGTATCGGGGCGCGGCCAGTTGCGCAGCAATCCATCCGCCCCGTCGCTGGTCTGTTGCAGCAGGACCGGCTGCAGCGTCAGGCCGCTGATTTCCGCGTAACGCGCAACATCGAGGTTCTGCCAGACACGCCCCTGCGGCGCCGTCGCGGCCAGCTCGACAAAGCGCGAATGCAGATCGACCGCCAGGCCTTCCAGTTCCACCCTGCCTGCCGGCGTCGGCGGCTTCGGCACCTGCTCGCGGGTGAGCCCCACCGCCACCCAGCCGCGGTTGACCAGGATCGCGAGCGGACCACCGTCGATCCGCAGCGGCGTCAGCACGTGATAGCCGGCCACGCCGTTCATCACGCGGTTGTCGAGCAGGATGGTGTGCGCGTCATCGAATACACCAGCGACCTCCAGCTTTCGATACAGCACCTCGTCACGACCGAGCAGCGTGCCGCCGATGTGGACGGGCGGCTCGCGCACCGCGGCATCGTAACGCGCCTGCAGGGCGCGCTTGATGTCGGCGCGTTCGCTCTGCCAGTTGCCGAGCGAAACCGTCAGGATCAGGAAAAACAGCGCTGCCAGCGTCGGCCACAAGGCCGGCGCAAACTGCCATGCTCCGACACGTATTTTCAGCCAATGCACGGGACCGGCAATCCGACTAGACTCAGATTTTGAATGGACACTTCCATGCGAATCATTGTGCTGCTTTTCATGGTATTGATTCTGGCCAGCCTCGCCAGCGCGCTCTACTACCTCATCAGGGACAAGGGGCAATCCGACCGCACCGTGAAGATGCTCACGCTGCGCGTCGGCCTCTCCCTCGCCCTGTTCCTGCTGCTGATGGGCGGATACTATTTCGGCCTCATCCCGCAAAACGGCTTGCGCTGACCACCCCACGCATCAAGACCTCCAGTACGGTGCCCGACGCGGCACTTTGCCGGTTGCTAGAGCAGCCAGTACACGAGGATGAACAGCAGCGCCCACACCGCGTCGACAAAATGCCAGTACCACGACACCGCCTCGAATGCGAAATGGTGTTCCGCCGTGAAATGCCCGGCAATCGAGCGCAGCAGCATCACGATCAGCATCGTCGTCCCCACCAGCACGTGAAAGCCGTGAAACCCGGTCAACATGAAGAAGGTCGCGCCGTAGACGCCCGCACCCAGCGTCAGTCCCATTTCGGTGTAGGCATGATGGTATTCGTAGGCCTGCAGGCCGAGAAAGACCGAACCCAGCGTCACGGTCATCGCCAGCCCCATAATCAGTTGCCCACGCCTGCCCTTCTTCAGCCCCCAGTGCGCCCAGGTCACGGTCACCCCCGAAGACAGCAGCAACAGCGTGTTGATCGCCGGAATTCCCCACGCCACCATCGGGGTGAACTGGTACCCTTCCGCTGCCAATCCTGGCCCGGCAGTTGGCCAGGTTGCCTTGAATCCGGGCCATAGCTGCTGCATGGTATCGCCTTCACCCAGCCATGGCACCGACAGCACCCGGGTGTAAAACAGTGCGCCGAAAAAGGCGGCGAAGAACATCACCTCGGAAAAGATGAACCAGCTCATCGACCAGCGGAATGAGGCATCGACCTGCTTGTTGTAGCGCCCCGCCTCACTGTCGCGAATCACTTCGCCGAACCACCCGAACATCATGAAGAAGAGAATTGCCACCCCCGCCAGGAGCACCCAGCCGCCGTTATGGATCTCGCGCAGGATCATGACGCCGCCCACCGCCATCAACAGCAGTGCGGCCGAGCCGATGATCGGCCACAGCGAGGGCTGCGGCAGATAATATTTGCCCGTTTGTGCCAGGCTCATCGCGTCTCCTCTTTCTTGTTTCGTGGATCGCTCACTTCACGAACTGCAACATCAGGAACACCAGCAGCAACAGCGTCAATATGAACAGTAGCCCACCGATCAGGCCGGCGATGATGATCTGCACCGGCGTCAGATTCTGTGCGTCGGCATCGTAATCGCGCCGCTTGCGGACACCGAAGAAACCCCAGAACACGGCAAGCACAGCCTTGAGATTCCCGCCCTCAGCCACGTGACGCTCCCTCCTGCAGGCCATCTGCCTGCGTCTTCCCGTCGACGCTGAAGAAGGTGTAAGAGAGGGTCACGGTATGGATGTCCGGATCCATGGCGGGGTCCAACACGAACATCACCGGCATGCGGCGGGACTCACCCGCCGCCAGGGTTTGCGGGGTGAAGCAGAAGCACTCGATTTTCTTGATGAATGCAGCCGCGCGCGCGGGACCGTAGCTGGGAACCGCCCGCCCCACGACGGGCCGATCGCCGGTATTGACCACCTCGTATTCCATCTGCACCAACTCGCCCGGGTGCACCTTGAGGCTGCGCTGCACGGGCTTGAACTGCCACGGCAGGGCCGCGTTGATATTGGCATCGAATTCCAGCGTCACCCAGCGGCTGGCGTCGACGTGGCTGTTCTTCGCCAGGCTTTGCTCGGCGCCGGAGTTGATGCCGGTGACTTCGCAGATCTTGTAATAGAACGGCACCAGGGCGAAGCCGAAACCGAACATGCCGAGCGTCACGACGACCAGCTTGGCCAGGGTTTTCGCGTTGCCGACGGCCATGGTTCTACTTCAGCCCGCTGTACAGGGTGAACAGGAACAGTCCCAGGGCGACTGCCGCCAGGATGGCCGCCGTACGGTATTTGCCGGTGCGCTGATCCGCCATGTCGGCTGCCTCCTTACTCATTTCGACAGCACCGGTGCGACTTCGAATGTATGGTAAGGCGCAGGGGACGGCACCGTCCATTCGAGTCCTTCAGCCCCCTCCCATACGCGGGCAGGGGCCTTCGCGCCGCCCCTGATGGTTTTCAGCACCACCGTCAGAAAGATCAGCTGGCTGAAGCCGAAGATGAATGCGCCCACCGTGGCGATCTGGTTGAATTCGGTGAACTGCAGCGCGTAGTCTGGGATGCGGCGCGGCATGCCGGCCAGACCGAGGAAGTGCATCGGGAAGAACACGATGTTCATGCCGATCACCGACAGCCAGAAGTGCAGCTTGCCCAACCGCTCGTCGTACATGTGGCCGGTCCACTTCGGCAGCCAGTAGTAGATGCCGGCGAAGATCGAGAACAGCGCGCCGGAGACCAGCACGTAATGGAAGTGCGCCACCACGTAATAGGTGTCCTGGAGCTGGATATCGACCGGCGCCATCGCCAGCACCAACCCCGAGAACCCGCCAATGGTGAACAGGCAGACGAAGGCAATGGCGAACAGCATCGGCGTCTCAAAGGTCAGCGAACCCTTCCACATCGTGGCCACCCAGTTGAACACCTTCACGCCGGTGGGCACGGCGATCAGCATGGTGGAGAACATGAAGAACAGCTGCGCGGCGACCGGCATGCCGACGGCAAACATGTGGTGGGCCCAGACGATGAACGACAGGATGGCGATCGACGCGGTCGCGTAGACCATCGAGGCATAGCCGAACAGGGGCTTGCGGGAGAAGGTGGGAATGATCTGCGAGACGATGCCGAAGGCGGGCAGGATCAGGATGTACACCTCGGGATGCCCAAAGAACCAGAAGATATGCTGGAACATCACCGGATCGCCGCCGCCGGCCGCGTTGAAGAAGTGGGTGCCGAAATTGCGGTCGGTCAGGAGCATGGTCACCGCTCCTGCCAGTACCGGCATGGTGGCGATCAGCAGGTAGGCGGTGATGAGCCAGGTCCAGCAGAACATCGGCATTTTCATCAGCGTGAGTCCGGGCGCACGCATGTTGAGGATGGTCGTGATGATGTTGATCGAGCCCATGATCGACGACAGGCCCATGATATGCACCGCCAAAATCGTCAGGTCATAGGAAATGCCGCCCTGAATGAACAGCGGCGGATACATCGTCCAGCCACCCGCGGCGGCACCACCGGGAAGGAGAAACGAGCTCATCAGCATCAGGCCGGCCGCCGGCAGCAGCCAGAAACTCCAGTTGTTCAGCCGCGGAAACGCCATATCCGGCGCCCCCAGCATCAGCGGCACCTGCCAGTTCGCAAATCCGGTAAAGGCCGGCATGATGGCACCGAAAATCATGATCAGCCCGTGCATCGTGGTGAGCTGGTTGAAGAAGTCGGGATGTACCAGCTGCAGGCCGGGCTGGAAGAGCTCGGTCCGGATCAACAATGCCATCGACCCGGCGGAGAACAGCATGATGAGTGCAAACCACAGATACATCGTGCCGATGTCCTTGTGATTGGTCGTAGTCAGCCAGCGCATGATTCCGGTGGGATGCGTGTGGTGTCCAGGGTGGGCGTGTGCGGCATCAGACATTTGGGCTCTCCTCTCGTTATTCATTGTGTCGCAGAGGCTTTGGCGACCCGGAGGCGCGTCGCTGCGATCTCGGCGGGCTGCGCAAGATCGCCCATCTTGTTGCCCCAGGCATTGCGCTGATACGTCACGACCGCCGCGATGTCCGCGTCGGACAACCGAGGTCCGAACGCCGCCATGGCGGTGCCAGGACGGCCGTTCATCACGACTTTGATGTGGTCAGCGATCGGCCCGGTAGCGACCCTGGAGCCGCGGATCGCCGGGAACGTGCCCGGCAACCCCATGCCGTTTTCCTGATGGCAGACTGCGCAGTTGGCCTGATAGGCCTTCTCGCCGCGCGCCATCAGTTCGGCGATTTCAAAGATCCTGCCATGGTCGGCCGCGGCAGTTTGTGCGGCGCCCTTTTTCTTCGCCACCCAGGCCTGATAGTCCGGTTCCGACACGACCTCGACCACGATGGGCATGAAGCCGTGTTCCTTGCCGCACAGTTCGGCGCACTGGCCGCGATAGGTGCCGATCTGGTCGGCCTTGAACCAGCTGTCGCGGATAAAACCGGGGATCCCGTCCTGCTTGACGCTGAACGCCGGCAACCACCAGGAATGGATCACGTCGTTGGCGGTGACCAGCAAACGTACGCGCTTGCCGACCGGCACCACCATCGGCTCGTCGACTTCCAGCAGATAGTGTTCGCCCTTCACGGCAGTGCCGTCGATTTGCTGGCGCGGCGTGGAAAGGTTGCTGTAGAAGCCGATGCCGTCATTGAGGTAGTCGTACCGCCACTTCCACTGAAAGCCGGTGACCTTGACGGTCATGTCCGGACTGGACGTGTCCTTCATGTCGATCACCACCCTGGCGGCTGGATATGCCATGCCCACCAGAATGATGAAGGGGATCACCGTCCAGATGACTTCAACCGTGGTGTTTTCGTGGAAGTGTGCGGCCTGGTGGCCGACCGATTTGCGGTGCTTCCACAGCGAATAGAACATTGCGGTGAACACCACGACGAAGATTCCCAGGCACACCAGCATGATGAGGTTGTGCAGCTGGAATACGTCCTGCGCCACCCCGCTCGCCGGCGTTTGCAGGTTGTATGCATAATCCGCGAGTGCCGTCCCGCTGCCCACCAGCGCAAGCGCTCCCACCCCTGACTGCCACGTGCCTTTCATCGCCTACCCCCCATCCTCTTCGACGTTGATATGGTCGTTGCGCGCGCGTTGTGGGTGTTCTATGCCTGCAACTTGCTGCGCAAGGTAGCGGCCAGTTGCAGGCGCGCCTCATCACTGAGGTAATGCCCAACTTCGGTTTCACGGCCATGCGAGCTCACGCAAAGGCGGCAGCTTCTGCCGGGCACGGTACAGTCGCATGCGACACGAACCCACTGGCGGTTCATTTGGCGGTGCCCGCTCTGGTTGCCCATGCGCCATTCCAGTACCACCATGTCGCCCTCGATGGTGAGGGACTCGTAGTCGCTTTCATGTCCATGCCGTACCGCTCGTGCCCAGATCAACAGGCCGATCACCAGTCCCTCGAACGGCAAGACCAGCCAGTAGCCCATTCCCGCAAATCCAATCGCCGTACCCAGACACAGTGCTGCCAACCCGCGAAAGGCCAGGCGTTCCTGTGCGTGCGTCTGCGAACAATTGGGGCGTGACTGGAACACAAACGCCCCTGACGACTCGCGTGAAAGGCTTTCCGTATTCACCTGTTCCATAGCGGGAATGAGGGAACCACATGCGATGAGCCGCAGACAGCAGCACAGCGCTGCGTGTATGACTGCACGCAGCGCAACACAAAACCCTGTTAGCCTGTGTCTAGTTATTAGCCAATGTATAGGCTATTTCTTTGAAAATACCAGGTCTCGGGGCAGCGTCAGCCATTGCGGCACGCGCGTCAGGCGTTCGTGAGGCGCGTGGGGGCTCACCCCCAGGCACGGTCCAGGCAGGCATCCATGCAGCGTCGCCAGATTTTCAACCGGACGCGCCATCTGAGGGTCGATATGATTTCCAATCCAGCCAGCCCAGGGAAGCTGCCTGCCGCTGATCGACTCCACAGTCAGCCGCGCATGGTTGAGGCAGCCCAGGCGGAGCCCCACCACCAGCACGACCGGCAGTCCGAGCGCCTGCGCAAGATCCGCGATGTCCTCGCGCTCGTTCAATGGCGTCCGCCAGCCGCCCGCACCTTCGATGACCACCACATCGGCCGCGGCAGCCAGGCGGGCGTACGCCGCGGCGATGACGCCCAGTTCGATCCGCGTCCCCGCTCGCTCCGCTGCGATGTGCGGTGCGATCGCCTCGGTGAAG
The DNA here is from genome assembly GCA_024709685.1 of Thiobacillus sp. GTDB lineage: Bacteria > Pseudomonadota > Gammaproteobacteria > Burkholderiales > Thiobacillaceae > Thiobacillus. The sequence continues at coordinate 45,708 of JANJWF010000011.1, read as the reverse complement.
GCATAGGGGTTCAGGTCGTGGAGGTCGGTCTTGACGTCGGCCGCCTCGTGCAGGGCGGCCACGTCCTCGTTCAGTTCGCCGGGCGCGCTGCCGGCCGATACCGGCTTCATCCCCGCCACCCGCAGACCCTGCGCCTGCAACGCGCGGATCAGCGCCACCGCCACCCGGGTCTTGCCCACTCCCGTGTCGGTCCCCGTCACAAACAGCCCGCGCGCACTCATGCCAGCCCCAGCTTGCGGCGGCGCTCGCCGATATTGAACTGGATCACCTGGCGCCCGTCCTCGCGCTGCATCTTGTCGCCTGCCCACGCGTGGCCGTAGACCACCTCGAAGGTGGCAGGCAGCCGCCCTTCCAGCCGCCTCGCTTCATAAGCCTGCTCCAGTCGCACCCACGCCGACTTGCCCAGCAGGCCGCGTCTGCGCGCCACAGCCGAATTGTGCGCACCGATGCCCTTGAGATCGCGCATCAGGGCCTTGAGGTCGGCATAGGTCAGCGTCAGCATGTCCATTTCCATCACCGGGCTGGAAAAGCCGGCGTGGATCAGCATGTCACCGATGTCGTGCAGGTCGATGAAGCGGTTGACGTGCGGCGCATCGTCGATTTCCGCGAAAGCCGCGCGCAATTCCTTCAGGGTATCCGGACCGAAGGTGGCGAAGATCAGCAGCCCGCCCGGTGCCAGCGCACGGTGAAGGCCTCTGAACGCGGCTTCCAGGTCACGCGCCCACTGCAGGGCGAGGCTCGACCAGACAAGGTTCACACTGTCGGCCGCCAGCGGCAACCGCTCCATGTCGGCGCATACCAGATGGGTGAGGGGGGAAGACAAAGGGGTCAGCCGGGTGAGCACGCGCTTTCCCCAACCGGGCTGGGGAAAGCGCGCGCGCGCCGCCGCCAGCATGGACGGCGCGATATCGAGAGCACAGAGTTCGGCCTCGGCATAGCGTGAACGCAGCGCTGCCAGGCCGTAGCCCGTCCCGGTGCCGACATCGAGCACGCGGCCGGGCTGCAGGGTCATGAAATCGAGCCGCTCAAGCAGGCGGTCGCAGACCTCGCGCTGCAGCACCGCGTGGGCATCGTAGCTGGCGGCAGCGTGGTCGAACGCGCGGCGCACTTCGGCAAAATCGAGCTCTGGATCAGCCATGCGCAAAGCGTCGGATTGCCGCCTCGACCTCCTCACCATGAGACAGGTGCGGAGCATGCGCGGCACGCGCGTATTCGACATGCTGTGCTGCCGGCAGGACGTCGGCCAACCAGGCGCCGGCAGCCGCCGGCGTCAGCGCATCGAGCGCTCCATGCAGCACCAGGGTCGGCTGCGCCAGCTGCGGCAGTTCCGCGCGCAGATCGGTATCGCGCAGAATCGCCAGTCCGCCCGCCAGCGCCGCGGCGCTGGCCACGGGCGCTGCCAGCAGCGTCTGCCGCAACTGCTGCAGCAGCGCCTTCTGCCCCGGCATGCCGCGCGTCTGCAGACTAAGAAAACGCAGCAGGGTCGTCTCCGGATCGGCCAGCAGCGCCGCGCCGAATGCCTGCAGGTCGGCGGCGGCCATGCCGCGCGGCCAGTCGTCCGTCGTGACGAACCTCGGCGTCGACGCCAGCAGGATCAGGCGTCTGATTTTGCGGGGATGGTCGAGCGCTGCACGCATCGCCACCTGCCCGCCGAGCGACCATCCGAGCAAAGTGGCGCCGTCTGGCAACTGCCGCGCCAGATTGTCCGCCCAGGCGTGCAGGGTGTTCACCGCCAGCGCGTCGCGGCCGCCGTGGCCGGGCAGATGAGGGGCCCTCACCTCGAACGCATCAGCGAGCCGCGCGGCCAGCGTATCGAACACGCGGCCATTCATGCCCCAGCCGTGCAACAGCACGAGCACAGGTTTAGGCGAGCGCATGCAGCGTCTCGACGAGTTGCGCGACATCGTCCGCGCTATGCGCGGCCGACAGGGTAATGCGCAGCCGGGCAGTGTTGGCAGGCACCGTCGGCGTGCGGATGGCGGGCACCAGCAGTCCGCGCTGCAGCAAGGCCTGCGACAGCCGCACGGCATCGGCATTCGCACCGATCACCACTGGCTGGATCGGAGTGGCGGAATCCATCAGCACACCGAGCTTCAGCCCGGCCAGCCCCTCGCGCAACTGGGCGATGTGACGACGCAGGCGTTTGCGCCGCGTTTCACCCGCTTCGATCTGGCGGATGCTTTCCAGCAGGCACGCGGCGAGGAGCGGCGGCGACGCAGTGGTATAGATGTAGGGGCGCGCCTTCTGGATCAGCCAGTCGATCACGCTCTCGTGCGCCGCCACCGCCGCGCCCGCCACGCCCGCCGCCTTGCCGAGCGTGGCCAGATAGATCACGCGGTCGCTCGCCCGCGCGCGCTCGGTCAGGCCGCCGCGGCCTTGGTTCAGCACGCCGAAGCCGTGGGCGTCGTCGAGGTAGAGCCAGGCGTCGTAGCGCTCGGCAAGATCGAGCAGGGCGTCGACGGGCGCCGTGTCGCCGTCCATGCTGAACACCAGATCCGAGACGATCAGCTTGTCCGGCGCCGCGCTTGCGGCCAGCTGGCCCTCGAGCTGGGACAGCTCGAGATGACGATAGCGGGTGAAACTCGCGCCGGACAACTGTGCGGCGTCGACCAGCGAGGCGTGATTGAGCTTGTCGGCGAACACTTCGCCGCGGCGGTCGACCAGGGCTGTCACAACGCCGAGATTGGCCATGTAGCCGGTGGAAAACAACAGCGCAGCGGATTTCCTGACGAAGCGCGCGAATGCGGCCTCGAAGTCCTGGTGGAAGCCGTGATGTCCGGTGATCAGATGCGCCGCGCCGGCGCCGACGCCGCACTGATCGAGCGCGGCGTGTGCGGCCGCCACCAGCGTCGGATCGGCGGCAAGGCCGAGATAGTCGTTGCTGCAAAACGAGACGACGCGCTGTCCGTCGATCATGACGTGGGCGCCCTGCGCGCTCTCAAGCAGCCGGCGCCGCCGCTCGAGATGATCGGCCTTCAGCGCGCCCAGCCCCTGCTGCAGACGGGTCAGCGCGGGGTGTGTCACAAGGGGATCAGGCCCAGGTTGTCGAACAGGCGCTGGTCGCGCTCCCACTCGGGGTTGCCGGTGGTCAAGAGCTTCTCGCCGTAGAAGATCGAGTTGGCGCCTGCGAGGAAGCACAGCGCCTGCACCGCGTCGCTCATCTGCTGGCGGCCGGCCGACAGGCGCACGAAGCTCTTCGGCATGCAGATGCGGGCGACGGCAATGGTGCGCACGAATTCCAGCGGGTCGAGCGCCTCGGTGCCGGCGAGCGGCGTGCCCTCGACCTGCACCAGCAGGTTGATCGGCACCGATTCCGGCTGTGGGTCGAGCGCGGCAAGCTGGGCGATCAGGCCGGCGCGCTGGGTGCGCGATTCGCCCATGCCGACGATGCCGCCGCAGCAGACGTGGAGGTCGGCCTGGCGCACACGCTCCAGGGTGTCGAGGCGGTCCTGGTACTCGCGGGTGGTGACGATCTCGCCGTAGAACTCGGGCGCGGTGTCGAGGTTGTGGTTGTAGTAGTCAAGGCCGGCCTCCTTCAGCTGCTCGGCCTGGCCGTCCTTCAGTATGCCAAGCGTGGCGCAGGTTTCCAGGCCCAGCGACTTCACTTCGCGCACCATGTGGAGCACCGGCTCGAGGTCGCGCTGCTTGGGCCCGCGCCAGGCTGCGCCCATGCAGAAGCGTGAAGCGCCGGCATCCTTGGCGGCCCGGGCGGCCCTGAGCACGTCGTCGAGATCGAGCAGGCCCTGCTTTTCAACTCCCGCGTCGTAATGCACCGACTGCGGGCAATAGCCGCAGTCCTCGGAACAGCCGCCGGTCTTGATCGACAGCAGGGTCGACAGCTGCACGCGGTTGGGATCGAAGTGCTCGCGGTGCACCGTTTGCGCGCGATACATCAGGTCGGCAAACGGCAAGGCGAACAGCGCCTCGATCCCGGCCATCGACAGGCGGCCGGCAGGTTGGGTCATATCATTCATGGGGGGTAGCCTCGTTAAATCGTCGTTCATGCGAGTGCGATCCGCTCGCAACGTGCGGCAAGCTTGCCTGCCGCGATGATGGTTATTCCGACTCGATGGTGATGTCCTGCCACGGCTCGCGCGCGGCGCGGTAGATATCGAACAGCGCCCAGGGCACGATGATCGCGACCGCCAATCCCAGCACCAGCATCAACCCCTGCCAGCCGCCGAGCAGTCCGTATATCATCGGGCCGAACACCACCAGGCCGCCCATTACGCCGTAATAGCGGTAGCCCGCCCACTTGTTGTAATGTGCGGTGCGCGGATTGGGGTGGTGGGCGATGCTGGCATAGACGAAAATCGATGCGCCCAGCCAGATCATCACCGGTGGCAGCGACAGCACCAGCGGGAGAAATCCGATTTTCTGGCTGGCGAGGAGCTTGCCCAGCAGCAACGCGGAGAGCGAGAGCATCAGCGCCACCACGGTGATGATGTTGAACAACTGTGCACTCAAACGGGAGGAAGCGGCGGGGATGACGCGATCTGCTTTCATGGCCCCAATTTTCGGGTCAGGTGCTGCCTCTGTCAAATCAGACCGCCTCTAAAATTGAACATCCGCTCACTTTTTAATCGACTCTTTCCGCACGCCTGCCTGCTCTGCGGCGCATCCGCGGGCACCCGTCCGCTATGCCACGGCTGCCAGGCCGACCTGCCCTGGCACATCGCGCCGCAGTGCCCGCAATGCGCCCTCCCCACCCCCGGGGGCCAGGTGTGCGGCGCCTGCCTCAAACGCCCGCCCGCATTCGACCGCACTCGTGCCGCCCTGGCGTATGCGTTTCCGCTCGATCGCGTGATCCCGCGCCTGAAATATCAGGGCCGGCTCGCCATCGCGCCGGCACTGGGTGCCTGCCTCGTCGAGGTCGTGGCATCCAGCCCCCGTCCGGACCGGCTGATCGCGATGCCGCTGCACGCGCAGCGCATCCGCGAGCGCGGTTTCAACCACGCCACCGAAATCGCGCGCGTGGTGGCGACGCAGCTCGGCCTGCCGCTCGATACCGCCAGTTGCCAGCGCATCCGCGACACCCCGCCGCAAATGGGGCTCAGGCACGACGAAAGGCGACGCAACGTGCGCGGTGCGTTCGCATGCTCGGGAGACGTTCGCGGCCAGCGCATCGCACTGATCGACGACGTGATGACCACCGGAACCAGTCTCGACGAACTGGCGAAAACGCTCAAGCAGGCGGGCGCCGCGGTCGTGGAGACCTGGGTGGTGGCGAGGACCCTGCCGCCCGGCGACATCGCCTGAACGGCGAGCTCAGCTGTAAATCTCTTCCACCGCGAAAATCCGCCGGTGTTCGCGCATGGCGTAGCGGTCGGTCATGCCCGCAATATAGTCGGCCACCGCACGAGCGCCTTCCAGGGACTCGCGCGCCTGATGCTCGGGCGGCAGCAGGCGCGCGTCGCCGGTGAATGCGGTGTAGAGGTCGCTGATGATGCGCCCTGCCTTGGCGCTCATACGCGCCACCTTGTAATGGCGGTACAGGTGATGCAGGAGGAAGCGCTTCAACTCACGGTGCTCGTCCAGCAGCGCCGGGCTGAACGCCGCCAGCGGCGGCGCCGCCCGTACCTCGTCGAGGCTCGTGACACCGCTGTTCTCGATATTGACCCGCGTGGTATTCACCAGATCGAGGATCAGCGTGTTGATGATGCGGCGCACCGTCTCGGTCACCACGCGGCGCCCCTGCAGCGCCGGGTATTTCGCGCGCACCTCGGCAAGGTGGCGAGCGAAGATCTGCACCTCGGAGAGCTGTTCCAGCGTGATGAGGCCTGAGCGCAGGCCGTCGTCGACGTCATGGTTGTTGTAGGCGATCTCGTCTGCCAGGTTGGCGACCTGCGCTTCCAGCGAGGGCTGCCGCCTGTTGAGGAAGCGCTCGCCGACTGCACCGAGCTTTTCGGCGTTGACGAGCGAGCAGTGCTTGAGGATGCCCTCGCGCGCCTCGAAGCTGAGGTTGAGACCATCGAATTCGGCGTAGCGCTCTTCCAGAAGGTCGACCACGCGCAGCGACTGCAGATTGTGCTCGAAGCCGCCGTGCTCGCGCATGCAGGCGTTCAGCGCATCCTGTCCGGCATGGCCGAACGGCGTGTGACCGAGGTCGTGCGCCAGCGCCACCGCTTCGACGAGGTCCTCGTTGATACCCAGCAGGCGGGCGATGGTGCGGGCGATCTGCGCGACCTCGATGCTGTGGGTCAGCCGGGTACGGAACAGGTCGCCCTCGTGGTTGACGAACACCTGGGTCTTGTATTCGAGCCGTCGGAATGCGGTGGAATGGATGATCCGGTCGCGGTCGCGCTGGAACTCGGAGCGCGGTGCGGCGGACGGCTCAGGATGCAGGCGTCCCTGCGATTGGCTGGAGTGCGCTGCGTAGGAGGCATACCCTTCTGGTGCGAACGACGCTTCCATCAATACTCCCTCAGTGCGGCGCTGTGAGCACGCCGGCAAGCACCTCGGCCGGCACGTCGCCGGTGACCACCGCCTCGCCCAGCTTCTTCAGCAGCACGAAGCGCAGCTTGCCGCCCTCGACCTTCTTGTCGTGACCCATATAGTCGAGCCAGGTGTCGAGGCCCAGGTCCGGCGCCGTGTCCGGCAGCCCGGCAGCGCGGATCAGCGCGCGAGTACGCACGACGTCGGCCTCGGCGAGCCAGCCCAGGTGCTGCGAGACCTGCGCAGCCAGCACCATGCCTGCCGCGACCGCCTCGCCGTGCAACCAGTTGCCGTAGCCCATGCCGGTCTCGATCGCATGGCCGAAGGTGTGGCCGAGATTGAGAATCGCGCGGATCCCGCCCTCGCGCTCGTCCTGCGCGACGACCTGCGCCTTGATCTCGCAGGAGCGGTGGATTGCATGGCTGATCGCCGCCGGGTCGAGCGCGTGCAGCTTGTCCATGTTGGCTTCCAGCCAGCCGAGAAATTCGGCGTCCCAGATGAGGCCGTACTTGATCACCTCGGCCAGCCCCGCCGACAACTCGCGCGCCGGCAGCGTCTTCAGGGTATCGGTGTCGGCGAGCACCAGCTTCGGCTGGTAGAACGCGCCGATCATGTTCTTGCCGAGCGGATGGTTGATCCCGGTCTTGCCGCCTACCGACGAGTCGACCTGCGACAGGAGCGTCGTCGGGATCTGGATAAAAGGCATGCCGCGCTGGTAGCACGCCGCGGCGAAGCCGGTCATGTCGCCGATCACGCCACCGCCCAGGGCGATCAGCGTGGTCCGGCGTTCGGCACGCCGGATCAGGAGCGCGTCGAAGATGAGGTTGAGCGTCTCCCAGTTCTTGTAGGCTTCGCCGTCGGGCAGCACGACGTTCTCTACGGCTATCCCGCCTGCTTCCAGCACCCCGCTCAGCCGTGCCAGATACAAGGGTCCGACCGTGGTGTTGGTCACCACCACCACGCGCTTCTGCGCCAGATGCGGCAGAATCAGCTCAGGCCGGCCCAGAAGGCCAGCGCCGATATGGATGGGATAGGAACGGTCGCCGAGGTCGACGGTGAGGGTTTGCATGAAGAATCGCTGAGTGGACGTTGGTCCGATTGTAACCAAACCTGGTCCGTCATTCCGGCCGGCCACGCCTTATGTGGCTTTCGGGGCAAACATTCCCGCCTCGCCGGGGACAATTGCCCGGTAAAGTCGTGCACGCTTCCATGGGTACTAATATGGTGACTGCTCACCCCCATATCATGCTCAGCACCAACCCGGGATTCACACTACGGCCATGAAACTCGTCGCGACCACAGTCATCCGTCATTCGGCAGTCGGCCGGGAAGCCACCGGCCAGATGCTGGTGATCGACTGGAAACAGGGTGAAATCGAGCGTGCCATGCCAGTACCGCCGCCCAAACACCCGAGTTCGAACACTAATCCGCGTGGCGGACTGCGCGGTGGCCGCGGGGTCAAGTTCTGGCAAGGCCGCTGCTATGTCGCGAATTACGATACCGTCTACGTATACGACCGGAACTGGAACCAAGTCGCTGAAATTTCACATCCGCTGGCAACCGATATCCATGAAATCGATATCGGAATCGAAGGCATATGGCTGAGTTGTTCGCGGAGCGATCTCATCGTCAAACTCTCCTTCGACGCTGAACTGCTCGGCCACTGGCACATCTCACACGCACCGGAATTGATGCGCAGGCTGAAAATCGATGTCCCGCCGCTGGACCTCGACCACGACTATCGCAAGCACCTTCCCGGCGACCTGGACCGGACCCATCTGAACTGCGTTCAATACCAGGCCGACGGCAGCGTGATCATTCATCTCGGGAAGGTTCGCCCTGAGGACCTGCTGCATCGAGGCCTGCGGCGACTGCTTCCCGCACCCGGTTTCGAAGCCCATCGCATGGGGCGATTCCGGCGCAAGCTCTACGATTGGGCGCATGGCAGCGCCTCGTATGTCGTTCGGCTCTCGGGACCAGGCCTGGGCAATTTCAGCGTATTGGCCCGTTATCCCGCCCTGCGTCCGAACCACAATGGCCAACTCCTCGACGACGGCCGCGTCGCAGTCGCCTCGGAGCGCAAGGCGCTTGTGGTCAGCGAATCGGGCACAGGGCGCTTGCTGCACGAGATCCCGCTCCCCGCCAAATGGGTACGCGGCCTGACTCAGATCGGCCCCGAACGGCTGCTGGTCGGGATTGCTCCTTGCGCGGTACTTGAAGTCGACCTCGCCGACGGCCGCATCCGGCGCCAGTTGAGCCTCTCGGATCACCCGCACGAAGCCCTGCACGGCCTTACGGTCATCCCCGACTACGCTGCCGGCGCGGCCTGACATCAGGTCTTCCATTCGTTCAAGGATTCAACCAGCGAAACTCATGAATGAAATAAAAAGAACTATAAAAATGCCTTTTTACAGCCTGGTCGACCGTTTGTTCGCGACCCGCTACGTCGGCGAAAAACTTTGGCAGGCAGGACGCGAGCTGTTTACGCAGGCGCATCCGCCTTCACTAGCCAAGGTGTCGTTGGCGCCTCTGCCCGGCCGATATGGCCAGCCCACGATCGCTTCCAGCGTCGCTTCGCCCGAACCCGCACCAATATTCATCACGGCACGCTTCCGTTCGGGCTCGACCTTCCTCTGGCAACTGTTCAGGCACATCGCCGACATCACCGCCTATTACGAGCCGTTCAACGAGGCGAAATGGTTCAAGAAAGGAAAAAGCAACGCCCGTGTCGATGTCACGCATATCGGAGTCGACGATTACCGTACCGGGTACGAGGGCATGGAAGATCTGGACAGGATTTTCGATACACGATGGGCCTTTCATGGCCTATACATGGACGAAACCCACCACAACCCGAACATGGAGCGCTACATCAACGAATTGGTGAAGCGCGCACATGGCCGTGCGGTCTTGCAGTTCAATCGGGTGGATTTCCGATTGCCCTGGTTGCGCGCCCATTTCCCGCAAGCAAAAATAATCCATCTTTATCGGCACCCACGCGAACAATGGATGTCGATCATCGGCAAGGGCCCGCGCATCCATCCTGCCGAATCGGTCGGCCCGGATCAATTATCTGAGCCGGATGGCTTCTATACGCTCGAGTGGGCCCGTGACCTGCGACACGTGTTTCCGCTCCTCGAACCGGCGGGCAAACATCCCTATGAGCTGCACTACATGCTGTGGCGGCTTTCCTACACCTTCGGTCGTGCCTACAGCGACGTTTCGATTTGTTATGAGGAATTGATTTCGGATTTCGAGCAGGTCGCGGCCGGCATGCTGGATGCGGTCGGCGTCCGCAATGCGGATATCGGGTTGCTGGCGAGCTTCAATCACGGGGCGCAGAAAGTGCGGTGGCCCGGGTACGCAGACGAGGCCGGGTTCGGTGCGCTGGAAGCCCGCTGCGAGCGCGAACTGCAGGCATTCTTCTCGAACATTTCGCCAATGAGGACCGACTGATCGCCATGCCGGATACCGATACCCCCGGACTCCTGGTCATCACCGAACTGTTCTTGCCCACAAAAGGCGGGACGGCCGTCTGGTTCGATGCGGTCTATCGCCTGCTCGGCGGCAGGCATATTCACATCGTGACAGCGGATGTGCCGGGCGCGGCGGATATCGACCGCGAGCACCCGAACAGCATTCATCGCGTCTCGCTCCGCCGGCACCGGTGGCTGAAGCCGGAATCCCTGGCGATGTACCTCAAGCTGCTGCTCACGGGCTTGCGGGTGGTGCACAGGCATGGGGTGCGCGCGGTGCACGCAGGCCGGGTGCTGCCGGAAGGACTGGTTGGCTGGCTCATCGCACGCCTCGCCGGCAAGCCGCTTGTTGTCTATGCTCATGGCGAGGAGATCACCAGTTGGCACAACCCCGGCAAATCCAAGGCCATGCGCTTCGTCTATCGGCGGGCCGATCGCATCGTTGCCAACAGCGATTTCACCCGCAACGAGTTGCTGAAACTCGGCGTGCGACCCGAGCGCATCACGGTCATCTCGCCGGGCGTGGACATCGAACGCTTCAGGCCAAACCTGCCCGCCAGCCATCTACGGGCGTCGATCGGCATGCGCACCGGGCAGAAGCTGATCCTCTCGGTCGGTCGACTCAGCCGGCGCAAGGGTTTCGACCGGATCGTCCAGGCCATGCCAGGACTGATCGAAAACGGCATCGATGCCCACTACGCACTCATCGGAATCGGCAAGGATCATGATTACCTCACCGAGCAGGCGCGCGACCTCGGCGTGGCGGATCGTGTGCACCTGCTGGGCCATGTCTTGCTTGAGGACCTGCCCCTTTGGTACAACGCCTGCGATCTATTTGCCATGCCGAATCGGGCCATCAACGGCGATACGGAGGGCTTCGGCATGGTCTTTCTTGAGGCCGCCGCTTGCGGCAAGCCTTCCGTCGCCGGCGACGCGGGCGGAACGGGCGCAGCCGTTGAAGACGGGGTTACGGGCTATCGGGTCTCAGGCGAAGATCCCGGGCAGGTTGCCGGGGCATTGAAGGCGCTGCTGGGCGACGAGGCACTGCGCATGCGCCTCGGCCAGGCAGGCCACCGGCGCGCCACGCAGGAATTCTCCTGGGAAGCGGTCGCCGCCAAAACCCGTGCCCTGCTCCAGGCAGACTAAACTGAGGAACAGACCATGAATTCGATTCGAGAAAAAGCTGCCGCGTTCATCCTGATCGCTTGCGCAGCAAACCTGTTTGTCTCATTCGGCGCTCACGCGGACGTTGCGGTGGAGAAGGATTCCCGCATTCCCACTCCCGCGGAGCTCACCCGGCTTCCCGCCTATTGTCCTCATACGCAGATTATCAGCAAACGCTACGGTCGCCAGCAGTCCGCCAGCAACCAGGACGCCGTGACCAAGCCGTTCGTGAAGATGTATGGAAAGGATTTCTGGCATCTTCATCATTATTGTTTCGGATTGACTGCTGCCTTGCGTGCAGAATATCAATCCAGTCCCGCGGATCGCCAGGCCGAGTTGCTCAAATCGATCAACCAGTACGACTATGTCATTACAAGGGTTGGCCCAGGCTCGCTCATCCTGCCCGAACTGCACATGCAAAAAGGCCTCTCGCTCATCAAGCTGAAGCGCGGGGAAGAGGCTGTGCTCCAACTGAAGCGTGCCATCCAGTTGAATCCCGATTTCGCCCAGTCCTACATCGAGTTGAGCAATTACTACGCGGATTCAGGAAAAAAAACGCTGGCGCTGCAAACCCTGGAGGAAGGACTGGGTGTTTCACCCGCGGCGCCGAACCTGAAAGAGCGTTACGCCAAACTGGGCGGAACGAAAACCTTTGCCAAACCCGAGACGCCGCAGCAGGCTGCCACCCAGCCTGACCAGGCAGGGCAAGCTCCGCGCGCCGACGAACAGATCGGGTCGCCAACCAATCCTTACTGCCGGTTCTGCCCCTGAGCTCGCCTGCAGCTCAACGGATGGAAATCCGCACGAATTGAAGGAAGCGTTGATCTACACCCGTTCCTTCAGCATCCACTCGCGCAATTTTGCCTTGAGCCGCGCCGCGACTTCCGGTTGCTGCGCGATGACGTCGTGGCGCATGGCGATATCGGTCTGGAGATCATAGAGCGTGTACTGCTCGCCATCTTCGAGCGGGAAATAGACCAGTGCCCAGCGTCCTTCCCGGGCGAGCCGTGATTTCGCGCGAATGACGGTCTCCCTGTACTCGGATTTGATCGACAGGGCTCCGGTTTTCTTGTCCGTGATTTCCAGCAGTTCGAGCACCGAAGGGTAGGCGATTCGGTCCTTGGGGAGGCCGCGAACTTTTTTCGCGATCCAGATGCCTGTTTCCGCAAAAGCGACGCGATCGGGTTCGGCGTTGCCGCGTTCCAGGAACGGCAGAAGCGACGTACCCTCGATAAACGGGGGAACCGGGATCTTGGCGAGATCGAGCAGCGTCGGCGCGACGTCGACCGTACGGATGGTACGTCGCACACTGCCCGTCGGCGGCCGGCGCGGATCATGGATAACCAGAGGCACGCGGTGGCCGAAGTCGGAAACGATGTTGCCCTGGCCCCAGGTCTCCCCTTCGAACAGGTCGGTCCCATGATCGCTGTATATGACCACGATCGTATTCTTGTCGAGGCCACTGTCCCGCAGGAAGCCAAGTATCCTGCCGACCTCGTCGTCGAAGCTTTTGACCGCCCCGTCGTAGAGATCGAATATCTGGCGGACGTCAAAGTGCTGCTTGCCCTCTTCCTGTGCTTTCAGCACCTCCTCCACTGACGAAACGCTGGACATGGAGAATAGGGAATCGCCCCGGTAGCCGGGATCTGCGTACAGCCGGTAATAAGGATAGGGGGCGCTGAACGGGCCGTGCGTGGAGGCGATGAAAACATCCAGAAAAAACGGACTCCCCTGCCCGGCCAGCGATCGGATCTCTTCCCGCGCATCACGCCCCACTTCGCTCGTCAGCGGCATCCCTGCGAGGTAATAGACTTCGGGCAGGAAACGCTTGCCAAAACGGTTGTGGGTGAAGAGCGAAAGAAAAAGCCGAATATCCTTCGGCCCCTGGCGCAGCAGGTATTTCAGATTCCATTGGTCCGGGGAAGTATCCACGTGCCCGAAGCCAAGATCGAACTTGCCCAGGTCGCTGCCCGCCCAGTCGCCGACGACTGCAGTCCGATACCCCGCGTCGGCGAGAATCCCGGGTAGCGCGGGATGCGGCAACTGCGTCTCCCGATCCCCGACATAATTGTCGCGTACCCCATGCGTATGCGGCCAGGTTCCGGTCAGAAGCGACAACAGACTGGGTGCGGTGCGGCCGATCGGCACGATATATTGGGAAAAATTGGTGCCTTTCGCGGCAAGGCCGTCGATGTTGGGCGTGAGCGCACGCGTATAGCCATTGACCCCCAGGCGATCGGCCCGGAGCGTATCGGAACCGATCATGAGTATGTTGGGGCGTCCCTGGCTCGAGGCCGGCAGCGGAGCGGCAGACGGTTCATGAATCCCGTTCCACCCGAGCAGCAACGCCATCGGCGGCACGGCAATACCTGTCACCAGCGCGGATCTCCGCCATTCACGGCGCCGCATCAGCACCACCAGGGCAAGCAGGGCTGGCACTGCAAACAGCAGCACGACGCCCCACTCCAGCATGGTCACCCGGCCGGGCGTCAATATCTCCCATAACGGGTACAGGCGGTTGGCCCGGTAATTGAACGAGGCCATGACACCACCGGGCATGTAGAGAAGAAAATGGACAAAACTCGTGAAGGTGATGATGCCGGCCGCGAGAATCGCCGACCCCAAGGCGAGCTGCCATCGATAACGCCACTTGAACACGGTTGCGAGACAGTGATAGACAAATACGCCCGCCGCAGCCATCAATGCAGTGATCGCGAAGGCCCATGCGCCCAGGCGCGCGAGCGCATACACGGCATAACCCAGGTAGGAGCGTGCGATCTCGTCGGCGATTTGCGGGCCCGAGCGCGAGAAATCCATGGCAGATTTCGCTATCAGCACCAGCACGAAGCACGCGGACACCGCCAGCACCACATAGAGGTCATGACGGGCCAAACGCCCTCTTCCACCAGAGATGTCCGTCCTGCGCCCCATGCTGCCCCCATCGACTCGCTTTAAGCTCGATCCCGAACAGCGGCCATGAAAAACAGACCGCCGACCTATATCGTCGGGCAATATTCGTCGATCAAGAGCCCGACACACATGAAGATAGCAAATATCCGGGCAGAAGAACGTACGCCGCTCATCCATCCTCAAGCAGAATTCTGATGATGGTTTTCATATAGGCTAGCCTTAGCGTTGGACCTGTCAGGTCAGCCCCTCAAACAACCCCGAAGCAAGGCGAATGACCGAAACCCCAGCCAAACCGGTGCGTCTTCAATCCACCTTCATCCGTGGCGCCGCATGGGGCATGGCGATGCGCTGGGGAATCAAGCTTCTGGGCCTGATCAGCACCGTTATCCTCGCGCGCATCATTTCTCCCGAGGACTACGGCATCGTTGCAATGGCCATGCTGTTTGCCGGGATGGCCGAAGTTCTAGTGGATTTCGGCGCCCAGATCAATATCCTGCGAAAACAAACGCTCGACCGCGATTTCATCGATTCGGCATGGTCGCTCCAGATCATCCAGGGAGGCTTCGTCGCCACGCTCCTCGCACTTTCCGCTCCCCTCGCCGGTGTTTACTTCAACGAGCCACGCGTCGTCTGGGTCATCTGGGTCATCGCGGCCTGCCTGCTTTTCGATGGACTCACCAATATCGGCATCACCCTGGCACGCAAGAACTTCGAATTCAAGCTTGAATTCCGCTACCGGATTGTCGGGAAACTGATCGGCGTGGTCGCCACCATCATCGCCGCGCTCTTTCTCAGGGATTACCGCGCGCTGGTCGCCGGCCTCGCATTGGGGCACGTCAGCAACGTATTCCTCAGCTATTTCATGCACCCGTACCGGCCCAGGTGGAATACCGCCAAGATACGATCCATGTGGGGTTTCAGCAAATGGCTGCTCATCTCCGGAGTCGGCACGTTTGCCGCACGCAAGGCGGACCAGCTGATTGCAGGCCGCATGGGCAGCGCACACGAACTCGGCATCTACAACATGGGCTCGGAAATCGGCCTTATGCCGACATCCGAACTCGGCCCTCCCATCATGCGCGCCTTTCTGCCGACGCTTTCCACCATCAAACATGACATGCCGCGGGTTCAGGCCGCCGTCCTGAAAACCTTGGGTGCCATCAACACGCTGACGATAGCCGCTGCGTTCGGATTTGTTGCGGTCGCTGAACCCTTGACCCTGGTTCTGCTCGGCGAAAAATGGATTAGGGTGGCCCCCTTCCTTGCAATCTTTGCAGTCGTCGGCGCACTCAGAGTGGCCGTTTCACCTTTTTCCAGCCTGCTTCTGCTGATCGGGCACAGCAGGCTCCATGCACGCATGATCTGGATCGAGCTTCTCGTATTCGTGATGCTCGCTGCCTGGCTGGCACCCAGGTTCGGCGTAATCGGCCTGGCTTATGCGCGTCTGGGATCGACTCTGATATATTTTCTGACAAACCTGTACACCATCAGCACGAGCGCAGACATCGGTTTCAGCCGGATCGGAATGGCGCTGTGGCGTCCGCTTATGAGTGCCGGCCTGATGTTCGCCGCACTGTCGGCGTTACCCACGCATATGATGAATATCTATCTGGACCTGGCTTTCAGGGTCGCGATCGGCGTCTTGGTCTATGTCAGCGCCCTGTGGCTGAGCTGGAAATCCTGTGGCCAGCCGGACGGCATCGAATCCCTCGTGCTCGCACGGCTCCGCCTCAGTGTTCATAATCTGCCCTGCGGCTCTCTACGGAAATAAGAAATGGACGGCATTTTTGGCTGGCTGGGTAGCCACGGCGCCCATCAGGATCTGATTCGATACATGGGCCACGCGGCACGGCTGTCACCGGAAGGCGTGCTTCACGAGCACAGCAGCCAGCTGCTGGGCATCGCGGCATGCTCACGCTTCGGCAAGGCCAACATCCACGTGGAGAACGGCCTGGCTGCAGCGCTCCACGGCCGCCCCCGCTTTCTCGATGACGGCCTCGCCTTCATCGCCCGCAACCAAAACCCGACGGTCGCCGTTGCCCACGGCTGGATGCGCCACGGCGAAGAGCTGCCGACGCTGATGCAGGGTAATTTCGCCTTCGCCGTTATGGAGCCGATCCGGAACCGGGCCTTTCTTGCACTCGACCGCGTCGGCGCGGAGCGCCTCTGCTATGCAAAAAACGGCAGCGATCTGGTGTTCGGCAGCAGCGTGCAGGAAGTGGCGGCGCATCCATCCATCGGCCGCAGCATCGATCCGCAGGCAATCTACGACTATCTCTATTTCCACACCATTCCCGCGCCACGCAGCCTCTATCAGGGCATCCACAAGCTGCTGCCGGGGCAGTACGTGACCCTGCAGAATGGCCGCATCCGCACCGGCTTTTACTGGCATGCGGACTACACGCCGGCCGCCACCGACTTCGACGGCCTGCGCGCGGACTTCCGCCAATTGCTCGACCATGCAGTACGCGACGCCGATGCGCCTGCTACCGCCGCGTTTCTTTCCGGCGGCACCGACAGTTCAACCGTGGTCGGTGCGCTGACCGCCGCACGTGGCAGTCCGGTCGATACCTTCTCGATCGGCTTCGACGCCGCCGGTTTTGACGAAATGGAATACGCGCGCTGCGCTGCTGAGTGCTACGGCAGCCGCAGCCGCGAGTATTACCTGAAGCCCGCCGACATCGTCACTGCGGTTCCGGTCATCGCCCGCGAATATGATGAACCATTCGGCAACAGTTCGGCGGTACCGGCCTACTTCTGCGCCAAAAACGCGCGCGCGGCGGGATTCGAACGCATGCTGGCAGGCGACGGCGGCGACGAGATCTTCGGCGGCAACGCACGCTACGCCAAGCACGGCCTGTTCGAAGCCTATGCCAGCGTGCCCGCCCCACTGCGCCGGGGCCTCATCGAACCCATCGCCCATCTGCCCGGCCTGTCGAACTACTTCCCGCTATCCAAGCTGAAGAGCTACGTCACGCAGGCAAGGATCGGCCTTCCGCTGCGGCTGGAGAGCTACAACTTCCTGCACCGCACACCGCTCGACCAGATTCTTGCTGCGGATTTCATTCATGCCGTCGATCCGTCCTCGACCAATGCCGCGCTGGTCGAAGTCTACGACCGCACCGCGTCCGACCACTACATCAACCGCCTGATGCATCTGGACCTGAAGTTCACTCTGGCCGACAACGACCTGCGGAAGGTGGGTACGATGACCGAGGCCGCCGGCATCGAGGCGGATTACCCCCTGCTCGACGACCGCCTGATGGCTTTCGCCAACCATTTGCCACCGGATTTCAAGGTGCGCGGACAGAAACTGCGCTGGTTCTTCAAGCAAGCGCTGACGGACCTGTTGCCGGAAAAAATCATCAACAAGACCAAGCACGGCTTCGGCCTGCCCTTCGGCGTATGGAGCGCCGAGTATGCACCGCTCAGCGAACTCGTCGGCGACAGCCTGTCCGACTTCAAGCAGCGCGGCTGGATCCAGCCCGCGTATCTCGACCATATGCTGACGATGCAGCGAGGCCCTCATGCCAGCTACTACGGCGTGATGATCTGGCTGACGATGATGCTTGAGCAGTGGCTGCAGGCGAACGAGCATTGAGAAGAAAACCCGCCATGTCCCTGAAGCATTTCCTTGCCCCGGTCAGTTTGCTGTTCTTTTTGTGTGCGTTGCTGCTGTTTGTCAGCATCAAGCAGGACGAGCGGATTCTCGACAAGGCCATAGAAGGCCGGATTACCGCGCGGCCGCAAACAGGGGAATTTGTCGAGGAACTCAATCGATGGGTCTACAACAACCAGGGATTCGCGAAAAACAGGGAGTATTTCATTTTCAGAAAGCTGGGGCCGACGCCGGTTCAAATCCTGCAAACGGGTGGTGATTGCTCGGACAAGTCGCGCTTGCTGGCCGCACTGCTGCGGCGTTTTGACATGGACTCGACGCTTGTCATGCTGCACGCATGCAAAGGTTGCGAGTCCACCCATACGGTGGTCGAGGCCCGCTACGAGAACGGACGAATGGCTGCCGATCCGGTATACGACATTGTCTTTCCTGCAGGAGATGGCAAGTTCTACGGAATCAGGGATCTGAGAGAAGATCCTTCAAAGCTGCTGTCCCGACAGCATGAACTCGTCGCCCAGAGAGGACCCGCCAACAAGATCGCCTTATATAAAAAGGAGACCGAAAGCTACTCATGGCCCAAAACGATCAATTGGGACAAGAATGTCGTGCTGCAAGGTATGGCGGCCCTGATAGGAACGGGCGATACGGACCCTTATCTGGTCATGCGGCCCCATTTTCTCGAAGATCCGAAGCTGTTCCTGATGTATCTATCGCTGTTTTTCGCGGTGACCACGGGATGCGGTGCCTGGCTGTTGCGAAGAAAAGCGGGTTCGGCCCGCCTCCCTTGAACTTGCCGGAACGACATCACAACAGAGCTGAGCCTGTCATTTTTGACTCCACCAGGGGCCTATTTTCGCTGCCAAGCCCGCTGCCCCCAGCGGGAAGAAGGATGGGGCGGGACTGACGGCCCAGAGGCGAGCGGGGCCTGCTGTGTTTTTGGGGCCACACCGGTGAATTTCGCGGCCAGCACGATCATGATCATGATGTGGTAGGGCAAATCGAAGTAGGCTAGTCCAAGAAATGCGCCACCGACGGCATAGCCCACCAAACTCACCTGCGCCATCGCGGCCAGGTCGGCCGCCCACTTGTTTTCAGGGTGATCACGGCAAGCAGTGATCACCCTGCCTGCTTTGAACCAGACAAACAGCCACATCAGAAGGAACAGGGTCAAGCCAATGAATCCAAGCTCCCCCAGCACCTCAAAATAGATACTATGCGCGTCGTGGACGTTATAGGGGTCGGGGGCATATTGGCTGAAAGTTGGCGGCTGGAACATGTTGAAGCCGCCGCCGATGAGCCGGTCCGATGCAACATTGAATGCAGTGTGCCAAGCATTCAGCCTGCCCTGGACCGATCCGTCTTCCTGGTAGTTCCGGATGGTATCCATTCGGTCGTACCAGGATTGGGGCAGGTTGACCGCCAGCACACCCACCACCAGGATCATGAGAACCCCGGTCGCCATCTTGTGGCGACTTTTTAGCCAGAGAAAGAAGCCCATAGCGAGAATGGCCAGCAGGGCACCGCGTGACTGGCTGCCGATGGCGGCAATGGCCGTCAAAACCGTGCTTACCGCCAGGCCGTTCCGTATCCACCGGTTTTGTGCCTGCGAGCGGAGATACCACATCAGTGGGATCGTCATGATCAGGGCCAGAGCCAACTCGTTGTTTCCGCCGATGAAACTGCCGGCCGGACCCATCACGTGATAGCCGCCTCCACTGCCGAGCGTAAAGATTCCCCCCTTGATTCCATAGAATCCGAGTGACGCCACGATCACCCAGATCAGCCAGTCGAGCTTCTGGCGGTCGTTGATCAGGATCGCGGTAAGCATCACGAAAAGCTGGATTTTCCAGGCCCTGTTCCATTCCGCCCACGCCAGCTCCGGATACCAGGCAAGAAAAGTGGTAAACAGCATCCAGCAGATGAAGATCAGCAATAGCACTGTCTCGCGCGTCCACGGCATTTCCTTTTTCTCGCGTGAAAACAGAAATGCCGTAATGGTGACAATCGCGACGATCATCGCGAAAGGAAAACTGAATGCAAACCCCCAGGTGAGGCGATGGGGGTTCATATAGCTGATCCACGTCCAGAGCAGGACGCCTATCCAGGGCCGCTTGAAAACGAACAGCAGCGCCCCGAAAACCATAGCCGTTACCAATACGTCTCTCATTGATTTGTACCTCCCGGCCTATCAACCCCCACATGGCGTGCAGTTTTCGCAGCCATATTCACATCACGGCGTGCGCGAGACCGTCATGCAGCGGAACATGGCTGACCACATAGCGATGCTTGCCCGAGACTTCCGGCGCGATCGCCTCCAGCAGTCTCAATTCGGTTTGCAGCGTAGGCCCCAGGCGCGCACGCAATCCACTCAGAATGGTTTCGCGTGCATTGTTGTTCCAGCGCGCGTCTGGCACCACCAGCACTTCCAGTTGGTCTACGGCATGCTGGATCAGCTTGAACTGGGCGACGCCGGGGACCGCGCGCAGAACATAAATCACCGCCAGCGCGTGCATGATGCGGCCATCGGCGGCGACGATGAAGTCGGTCTGCCGGCCCACAACCGCATCCAGTATCTCGAGGCCACGGCCACCCGGGTCGGTGCGCCCGGAACGCCGTACCACGTCTCCGGTGCGGTAGCGAATGAAAGGCTGTGCCTCAGACACCAACGAGGTGATCACCGCCTCGCCCTCCTCGGCCGGATCGCCCGCGTCGTCCAGCACCTCGACGATATGGGTCTCGCTCATCTGCAGCAATTCCCCCTCGGGCGATTCCAGCGCCATCAGGCCGGCATCGCGCGCGCCGTATTCGACCGAAACCGGTACGCCGAAAACGCGCTCGATCAATTCGCGCTGATGCGGAAACAGCGGCTCGCCGGTGCTGCTTACCACGCGCAACGCGGGCACCCGCGGTTTCAGCCCACGCGCTTCGGCGTGCGCCGCCAGCAACGCCAGGCTGCTGGCATAGCCATAGATCGCCTTCGGGTTCCAGCGCTGGATTGCGTGAAGATAATCGTCCATGCGAGCGGGTGACATTTCGAAGGCATTGAGCAGCAGCTGGTTCACCAGGCGGTCGCGCAGGGTCTTGATGCGATCGGTTCTGTTCAGCTCCACCGGCGCCCCCCACAGGTACACCTCGCGTTCGCCCGGCTCGACGCCCCACCAGCGGCGCGCGCGCAACCGTCCGGCGGCGTCTGCCGCCTGGCGTGCACGACCGAAATAGAAAATCAGCGGCTCGCCACTGGAGCCGCCCGTGGTGTACTGGAATACCCCACCCGGGGCATCGTGCCACACCAGATGTTTCACGTTATCGCGCGCATCGCGCTTATTCATGGTCGGCAGACGTGTCAGGTCGGACAGCGTCATCGCGCCCTCCCGTACCGCGGCTGCCAGGCCTGCAGCGTGCAGGCGCGCGGCGTGCCAGGGGCTATGGGCCAGCGCACTTTGCAGCAGCACGTTGAGGCGTCGGGTCTGGTAGTCGCACATTGCGTCAGGCGACAGCCACTGGCTACGCTCGAGTTCCGCGAGCACTGCGAATGTGGGGCGGCGCATCGCAGTTTCCTGCGCGCGGAAGATGCTGCGGGCAAGCCAGGCGGGTATGCTCATTTCCGCTTCCCGCTGGTCAACGCCCTGAAACGTGACAGCAACTCGTCGCACAGCGCCGCCACCGCGGGGGCGACGTCCGGCGGGGTCCGATGCCGAATCGAGCGTGCATGGATACGGGCGGCAATCGCTGCATTGAATCCGGGCAGTCCGAGAAAGTCATAGACTGCCGCAACTTCGCGCGCTGGCTGCCGCACCAGCTCTTCATAAAACACCAACCGGACCCGTGCGTCGGAAGCGAGCAACTGCTCGAAAAACAGCGCATTCCGATAGAACCACATGATCGCCGCCCCCTCGGCCTCGCTGGCGTTCGGGTGGTAAAGTGCGGCGAGCAACTCGCGCGTGGCAGGTGACATTCCGCGCCCCCGCCAGTCCTTTGCGTCGCCGTGCGCCAGCCGCTGCCACTGCGGTACGAAACCGCCGAAGGACTTGACCGCCGAACTTGCGCTGTCGCGCCAGTCACGCACCATCCACAGGGTCTTCGCCGGGCTGAACGTATCCATCAGGAGCTTGATGCGGTCGAGTTCGCACAGTGCCTTGATCACGAACACCGGCGCCGGACTCGCCTGCGCGAGCCCCCGTATCACGGTCAAATCACGCATTTGATAGCGTTCGAATGCGCGCGGGTCCGTCTCATGGAACACCCGGGTATCCAGGCTCGCATCCAGCACATCCATCAGCAAATTGGTGCCGGAACGCTGCATGCCCGCGACGAACACATGCTGGGCGATAGGGTGCGGCCGTAGGTGCTGGCGTAGGGCTTTCGTCTGCCGCCACAGCGCATGCCGAATGCGAATCCGCAGGCTGCGCGCGTCGTATCCAGTTACGGGCCGGGCTGTATTCGTCATTTCGCGGCAGGGCTCGATTCCATTCCGGCATGCGAATTCGCCAGCAAAGGGCCATATGCCCGCAGCAACTGCGCCACGCGCTTCTCCCACTGGTTGGCCTGCGCGTAATCGAGGATCGCTGCACGATCCCAGACCTTGTCGAGCGCGGCATGCAGCGCCTGCTGCAGCGCGGCAGCGTCGCCGAACGGGACGATGCTGCCGAGTTCATCGCGGCATATCACCTCGCGATTGCCGCCGACATCGGTGGCAACGACCGGCAGGCCGCAGGCCATCGCTTCGAGCAGCACGTTGGCCCAGCCTTCGTTGCGGGTGGCCAGCACGAACACGTCGGCGGCGGACAGGGGTCCTTTGAGTTCGTCCGGTGGCAGCGCCCCGAGAAAGCGCACCCGCCCGGCCAGGCCCAGCCGTGCGACCTGCGCCTCGAGTTCGGGGCGCATATCGCCTTCCGGGCCGCCGGCGCCCACCACGATGTAATGGAGGCCCGGATGGCGCGCGACGAGCCCAGGCAGGCAGTCGACGACACGGTGCATGCCCTTGCGCTCGACCAGGCCGCCGACCGAGATCAGGACCTTGGCGTCTTCCGGCAGCCCCAGCCGGACGCGTGCGGCGGCCCGGTCGACGGGATGGAAAATCCGGATGTCGACGGCGTTGCCGACGACTTCCGTCTTCTCTGCGGCGGTGCCGAGTTCGAACGCAAGCCGGCGCAGCGAGTCTGAGACCGAGAAGACGTGTGCTGCCGCCTTGAGGGTACGCACCAGGCGCGGGCGCAGCGCGGGATCCCTGCTGTGCGGAACTTCGGTGCCGCGCAGGGTAATGGTCACCGGCAAGCCGAGCCAGCGCCCCAGGCGGGTTGCGGCTTCACCGTCCGGAAAGGTGAAGTGGGCATCGATGAGCCGTGCGCCCTCCATCCTGAGGCGGCGCAGCAGCAGGAAGCTGCCCAGCGCCATCGACAGGCCGTCGAAGCGGCGCATGAGGCCCGGCGCAGCGAGAAAGCGCGGGTGGTACACACGGACACCCTGCTGTATTTCCAGCGCCGGCGCGGGCGGGCGGTAGCCCGGCCGCAGCCGGCGGATCAGCGACTGCCCAGGAAACCACGGTTGCGGCGAAACGACCACCAGCGGCCGATGCTGGGCGACACGGAACATGCGCTCGCGAATGAACAGGCCGGCGCCGGGTCGAGCCGAACTGGGGAAGAGCGAACTGAACACGACCAGGTCGATGCGGTTCGAACCGGCAGAATGATCTTCAGCCAAGTGCTGCCTCCATTCGTGTTCGTGGGTCCACCACGCCGCCGTACACGCCGCGATAGCGGCCCACGCTCGCGGTCCAGTTGCGCTCGGCTTCGACGAACTGGCGGCCGTTACGCCTCATGCTGTCCCAGCCCTGTTCGTATTCGAGCAGAGCCACCACCTTGCTGGCGAGGTCGCCGGCATTGCCGGCGTGGAACAGCACGCCGGTCTTGCCGTCCTGGATCAGCTCGGTGTGGCCGCCGACATCGGAGGCCACCATCAGCCGCCCCTGCGCCATCGCCTCGAGCGGCTTCAGCGGCGTGACCAGGTCGGTCAGCCGCATCCGGTGACGCGCATAAACCAGCACGTCGATCAAATCGTAATAGCGGTTCACCTCGTCGTGCGGCACGCGCCCGGCGAACACCACGCGATCTTTCAGGCCGAGCGCCATCACCTGCCGTCTCAGGGCGACGTCCTGCGGCCCGCCGCCGACCAGCAGCACCTTTACGTCGGGCATCTGCCTGGCGATCAGCGGCAGCGCGTCAATCAGCAGATCGAGCCCTTCGTAGGCGTAGAACGAGCCGATAAAGCCGAGCACACGGCTGTTGCCGAGACCGAGCTTCCTCTTGAGTTCAGGATCCGGGCTGCCGCCGACGGCAAACTTGTCGAGGTCGACCGCATTGGGGATGACCGTGATCTTGCCGGGGACAATCCCGCGCGCCACCAGATCGCCACGCAGACCTTCGCAGATGACGGTGACGGCGTCGGCCTTCCTCACCGCCCAGGTCTCGAGCGCGCGCGTGAGGCGGTAGCGCAGGCTGTTCTCCCTGGTGCTGCCGTGGTCGACCGCGGCGTCTTCCCAGAACGCGCGGATCTCGTAGACCACCGGGATGCCCAGCTTGCGGCCGACACGGATCGCGGGCACCGCGTCGAGCACCGGAGAGTGAGCGTGGATGACATCGGGTTGTAGCGCCTGCGCCAGTTCCGACAGGCGCGCCTCGATCGCATCCATCACCGCAAACGGTTCGCCGCCAGGCAGCCGCGACAGAAGCCCCTTCGGCTTCGGGGTGCGGTAGAAATGCAGACCGTCGGCATCTTCTTCCATCACGCTGCAGTTCAACTGCTTGGGGCCGGACAGGTGGTACGTGTCCCAGCCCATCTTCCTCTGGTTGCGCAGGATCGCCGCGCTGCGGAAGGTATAGCCGGAATGCAGCGGCAGGGTGTGATCGAGGACATGCAGGATGCGCATAGCGTTAGGGATAGCCGAATTTACTCACGTTCGTAGAGGGCGCCAGGCGGGGTCGCGGCAACGATGGCAAAGATGCGGTCGATGTCAGCCTTCGAAAGTTCGTCCTTCCATTTGGACGATGCTTTCAGCGGATCCTTTACCACACTGTAGTAGCGACCGACGTCCTTCGAGGTGCTCTGGCTCACGAATCGCTCGGTCTGGGGATTCCACGGCAACTGGGCGAAATCGAACAATTGCCTCGCCATGCCGGCCGGGTCGCGACAAAGATCTTCGTAGCGCAAGGTGATGCAGCCCGGCCGGCTTTCGATATCCTGCATCGCCTTGGCGTTGAAAAGCACCCACCGCCAGGCCAGCCGCTCCATCGGATGCATGGCCTTGAGGCCTTCCAGCGTCAATCCGTACTGACGCGCAGCCGTGGTGTCCAGACACAGTGCCAGCAAGCCCATGTCCTCGCTGGCGGACACGTCGCTGGTAAAGCGCCGCTGGGATTCGCCGCGCAGCACCGATGCCACATAGCCGCACGGGTGCCGTGCGATGTGGATCCCGTAGCAGGGCTGCATGGCCCGCTCGATCACCCCGATCCGGCCCAGTGATTCGATGGATTTCCACACCATGCGGATGCGCCCCGCGTCTTCGGCGCGGATCAGGCTATGCACCGCCTGTTCGCCGAACAGCCTTGCGGCAGCCTTGCTGGCAACCACATTGAGCCGGAACAACTGGTGCCGCAGCGGCGAATGGTAGTTTTTTGGGAATATCGGCGTCGAGGCGGCCACCTTGGTCAACTGCATGCCCGGCAGTCGTGCGCAGAAGTCCCGGATCGAGGGTGCATATTCGGTGTCTTGCTCGACGGGCGCCATGAGCGGAATGGCATTCAGCCGTCCCCAGCTGTCAGGCTCGTGCCTGTATAGCGTATCCGGGTGGCTGTCGAAAATCTTGCCGATCCAGGTCGTGCCGGATCGGGGCATGCCAAACAGCAGAATGATGGGGGGTCGCTTCATATCCTGGCGTTCATGGGTGAGGAGCGGGGCCGTGGCGCGATCCATCATGCCGCCTCAGCCGACCGCTCGGAGGACATGCCGAGCACCTGTGCCAGGAACGCATCGAACATCAGCACCGTCCAAAGGATCACTGAATAATCGCGGCGGCCGGACTGGTGGGCTTCGACAACCTCACGCAGATACTGCTGGTTGAACAGCCCCGTTGCGGCGAGCCGTTCGCCCAACACCACGCTGCGGATGGTCGCCCCCAGCGGCCCGCGGAACCAGGCCGCCAGCGGCACCGAGAAACCCATCTTTCTGCGGTAGAGGACATCGTGCGGCAGATAGGGCTCCATCGCCTTCTTCAGCAGGTACTTTCCCTCGCTGCCCCTCAGCTTGAGATCGGTCGGCAGCCCGGACACCCAGCCCATCAGCTCGTGATCGAGCAGCGGCTCGCGCACTTCGAGCGCGTGAGCCATGCTGGCGCGATCGACCTTGGTCAGGATATCGCCGACCAGGTAGGTTTTCATGTCGAGATACTGCACCAGCGACAACGCGTCTTCGATCGGCGCGACCGCGGCGTGGCGACGCAGCACTTCCACCGCCTGGTAGCCCTGCAGCTGACGTTTGAACGACCGCGAGAAGAGCTGCTTCCTCTGTGCGTCGGACAAGAGCGAGACGCCGTGGAAATAGCCCTCCACGGTATCGCGCGCCAGCGCCTCGAAGGTCGTCTTGGCGCGCAGCACTTTCGGCGCCCAGTCGGCCTTCGGATACATCCGGCCGAGCGCGCCGAACAGGGGGCGGCGCATCATCAGCGGCATCGCCGCACGCAGGCGCTCCTCGTAACGGAACCAGCGATAGCGTCGGTAGCCGGCGAAATGCTCGTCGCCGCCGTCGCCCGACAGCGCGACTTTCACATGCTTCCTCGCAAGCTCGCAGACGCGATACGTCGGCAGCGCCGACGAATCGGCGTAGGGTTCGTCGTACACCCGGGCGAGCCGGCCGACCAGGCTGAAATCGTCGGCGGCGACGGTTTCGACGTGATGCCGGGTGCGGTAGCGGTCGGCGACCTGCTGGGCGTATTCGACTTCGTCGAAAGCGGGGTCGTCGAAGCCGATCGAACAGGTATTCACCGGCGTCGTCGACTGCGTTGCCATCATCGCCACCACCGCGCTGGAATCGACGCCACCCGAGAGAAATGCGCCGAGCGGCACGTCGGCGATCATGCGCAGGCGGATCGACTCCTTCATGCGCTCGACCAGCTCTTTCATCGCGCTCGCCTCGTCCTTCACCGCCACCGGCGTGAACGGTATGTCCCAGTACTGCCTGGGCAATGCGCGTGCCTGGCCGCGCCTGAGGGTGAGCGTGAAGCCGGGCGGCAGCTTGTTGACGCACCTGAAAATGGTGCGGGGTTCGGGCACGTAGCCGTAGGCGAAATACTCCTCGACCGCCAGCGGATCGATGTCGCGCACCAGCTTCGGGTGCACCATCAGCGATTTCAGCTCCGAGCCGAAAACGAATTCCCCGTTGTCGAGGAAGGCGTAATACAGCGGCTTGACGCCGAAGCGGTCGCGCACCACGAACAGTGTTTCCTGTTTGCGGTCCCATAACACGAACGCAAACATGCCGCGGAAGCGCTCGACGCAGGCCTCGCCCCAGGCTTCCCAGGCGTGGACGATGACTTCGGTGTCGGAGTGGGTACGGAAGCTGTGGCCGAGCGCCTCGAGTTCGGGCACCAGTTGCTGGAAGTTGTAGATCTCGCCGTTGAACACGACCACGACCGATCCGTCCTCGTTGAACAGCGGCTGCTGGCCGGTCGACAGGTCGATGATCGAGAGCCTCCGGTGCCCCAGTCCGACACCGGGCTCGATGTGCAGACCCCCTTCGTCGGGCCCGCGATGGAACTGGGTCTCGTTCATGCGATGCAGCAGTTCGCGGGAAATCTCGCCTGTGCCGCGGGTATCGAAAATGCCGGTGATGCCGCACATGTTTTTTGTCCTTATTCTTGTTGAGTTTTCAGGGCTGCCTGACGGTCCTTCAGCGTCTGGTCGTACACCGCCGCATAAGCCTCGGCCATCACCGGGATGCTGAAACGTTGCACCGCATGCAACCGCGCGAGTCTGCCGTGTTCGGCGATGCGCGCCGGCGCATCCAGATAAGCAAGCAAGGCCTGCGCCATGCCGGCCGCGTCGCCCGGGCGCACCAGTGTGCCGTTGACGCCGTCTTCCACCAGTTCGACATTGCCGCCGACTGCAGTGGCAATCACCGGCAGCCCGCTCGCCAGGGCCTCCAGAATGGTGTTGGAAATGCCCTCGTTCTTCGATGGCAGCGCGAACACGTCGAACGCCTGCATGATCGCGTCGACATCGTGGCGTTCGCCTGGCAGCCACACCAGATGCGCCAGGCCCGCCTCGTCCAGTAGAGCCTGGCAGGCCGGGCGTGCCGGCCCCTCGCCGACGATCACCAGCCGCGCTCGCGCCGCCAGGGCGGGCTGCTGTTGCACCAGTCGGATGAATGCACGCACCAGCATGGGGTAGTCCTTGACCTCGGCCATGCGCCCGACCGAGCCGAGGACTACGGTCTGCGGGCCGGCAAATCCCGGCGGCAGCACATCAGGGCGCATCCCTTCGCGCGGGCGGAATCTGTCGCTGTCGACACCGTTGTAGATCTGGTGAATCTTGCGCGGCGGCACGCGAATGGCGAGGCGCAGCCAGATTTCGAGATCCCGGCTCACCGCAATGTAGTTCGATACGAACGGCTTCGCTGTACGGCGCAGCACGTTGTACTTCCAGTTCTGTCCATACAGGTCGAACACGTCGCGCCCGTGCTCGCCATGCACAGTCGCGCAAACCCCCGCGGCGGCCGCCACGAACTGCGCCTCCAGCGCGGCCAGGTTGCGGGTGTGCACCAGATCGGGTTGGAGTCGACGCAGTAGCTTCCGCAGCCGCAGCGTCCAGCCAAGTCCATGCCCGGGCGCGCGCTGCAGGGCATGAAATTCGACCGGCTGCGCAGTGATGCGACGGCGAAATTCGGTGAAATCGGTCAGCGTGATCACGCTGTGGCGATAGCGTGCCGGCGCCAGGGTATTGAACAGGTTGATCATGCCGTTCTCCAGGCCGCCGGTATCGAAGCGGTGGACGACATGTACGATATGAGCGCTCACTGTCCGTCAATCCGGTCGAGGCTGTGCCCGATCGCCGGCTCCATGTCGGTGGCAAAACGTGCCAGCGTCGCGACCGCGGCCTCGGGCTCAGCCTCGTCATAGGGCGTTGCGATCAGTACCGACAGACCGTCATCGCGTTTCATCCGCACGCGTTCGGATGCCAGCATCAGCTTGGCGAGAGGATCCTTGACCACGGGACGGCCATCGATGACATTCCACTGCCACACCAGCAGACGCTGGTCGTTGCTGCCGCGCAGCCTGGCCTGCCGCACCTGGCGCGGTCCGCCGCCCATGTCCACGGTGGCGATGTGCTCACCGACATTTGACCAGGCCGGGTCTTTCTGCCGGATCATGAAATTCTGCGAGTTGATGAGTTCGGCGCCCTGCCGCTGGGTGCCGTAGTAGTCGAGCTGCAGCAGAACATTGCGGCCAGCCTGGGTGTAGGACCGACGCAGCTGACGATCGGCGCCGACCCAATGCGGCACCCAGGTCGTGAATGCGGCGCCCGGCTGCCAGCCGCCCTGCGCCTCGACCTTCAATACAGGCACCTCGGGCAGCGGACGGCTGTCCAGCCAGGTGGCGTAAGCCGGCCACAGCCCCGCCACCGACAGCGTGAGCAACGCAACTGGCAACCAGCGACGCGGCGTGGCTGAAAACGGCTGCGCAGGGACCGGCGTTGCAGCTGGCTCCGGCTGGTCGTCTTCGCGCCACATGCTGCCGATCCAGAACAGCAACAGCATGACCAAGCCGAAGAACACCCAGCCATAAATGAGGTGGTCGACGCCGACTGCCAGCTTCATGTCGGACAGGTGGGCGATCATCACGATCATGTAGGCGCGCCCGCTGTTGGCGAGCACTGGCACGACGATGGCCGCCAGCGAAAACAGCAGCCGCCGCTTCCACGAACGGTAGGTGAGATAGGCGTACAGCACGCCGAGCGTCACCGATGCGATCAAATACCGCAACCCGGAGCAGGCCTCGACCACCGACCAGTCGCCGCTGGGGATGCTGAAGAACGTGCCTTCACGGTACACCGGGATGCCGGTGAGCCGCAGCATGGCGACGGTGAAATCTGCGGTCACGCCCATCAGCGGCTGGATCAGGAATTCCCCCACCGGCACCGCGAAGAACAGGAACATCAGTGGAAACAGGGCCGCCCGCACGAATGCCCGACCGAGCAGGGTCCACACTGCTGCGATCAGCATGGTGATGAAGGCATACTGCGCGACGACGTTGACGCTGCCGGCGTCGGCCAGCAGCCAGCCGGCACCGGCAACCGCCAGCAGAATCAGCCCGCGCGGATCGGGATGCGGCCGGATCTGCGCCAGGGTCGCGCGCTGTCGCCAGATGAGCCACGCACTGATGGGGAAGATCAGATAGCCGTGGGCGAAGGTTTCCGAGCGCTCCCACACCTCGATCATCGACCGGAGCGTCGGCCAGAACATGCCCGCCAGCAGCAGCAGGACGCCGACGGTCAGCCCCCCTGGCAGCAGCCAGATGTTGCGGGGGGCGACAGGAAGCGCTTCGGACACGGCACTCATGCGGGGCAAACCTCCAGAGCGGGAGGAACAGTCTGCGCCCCTTCGAACAGCGGATCGATCGCGGCAAGGTTACGGGCCCAGTCGTAGTGGGCCAGGATGCAGTCGCGCGCATGCGCGACCGCAGAAACGGTCTGCAGCCGGGCCACGACGGTACGCGCGAACTCGGCTTCGCCCTGTGCCAGGAAGAAGTCGCAGCCGGCTTCGGCCCGGATTCCTTCGGCGGCCTGCGGGCTGGCGACGACCGCGCGCGCCATCGCCATCGCTTCGAGCACCTTGTTCTGCACACCGCGCGCGATGCGCAGCGGAGCGACCACACACGCGGCGTGGGCAAGATACGGCCGCACATCGGGTACGCCGCCGGTGACCACGACGCCGGGCTGGCGCGTCAGCACGAGAACGGCTTCAGCGGGGCGACTGCCGACAATGGTGAATTGCGCGTCCGGTGCCGTTTCGCGCACGGCCGGGAAGACGCGCTCGGCAAACCAGGTGACGGCATCGACATTCGGCCAGTAGTCCATCGCTCCGGTGAACACCACACCCTGCATACCGGGCGCGAAAGGGTCCGGATAGTCGCGCGCGGGCGAAAAATAATCCGCATCGACGCCGTTCTCGAATACGCCGATCTTGTGCCGCGCCACCGGCGCACGCCGTTGCAGCAATGCGGCCTCGTCGCAGGACACCAGCAGGGTGGCGTCGAACGCCTTGGCCGCACGCACCTCCCATTCGGCCAGTTTGCGGCCTTCTCGCGCGTATACCCACGCCAGTGGCCAGGGTCGCGTCGCTGCGTATTGCATCCACTTATCGGAGTCGACGTCGACCATGTCGAGGACGCGACGCGGAAGGCTTGCCGGCATGAACTGGGCCATTGCCGAGGAGTACGCGAGTCCGTATCTCACCGTTCCGGACATGGCCAGCCCCCTGGCCCAACGGGCGAGTTCGCGATCGCGGTAATACGGCAAGGTCAGCGCCTCACCCGACAGAAAACCCACGAGGCTCGCCAGCCTCGCGCGGCGTGGATTGAGCGGCAGCAGCTTGACCGATTTGCAGTAGGGAACGAGCGCATCGCGATACTGCCAGTCGTCTGGGTCGTCGACGAATGCGCCAAGGTGGATTTCGTAACGTGCACTCAGATGGCGCAGCAGGTGGAATGAGCGAATCTTGTCGCCCTTGTTGGGCGGAAACGGGATACGGTGCGCGAGAAACAGCAGCCCTTCCATGTCCTACCCCAGGTTCTTGACGATGTGCGGCCCGATCGCATTGGCGAGTGCCAGCGGCATCTTCTTCCACGCCTGGATGAACAGACGGTACTTGGGGTTGAGCGGATTGATCTCGGGGACATCCTTGTCCCTCACCAGAAAATACTCGTAGTACAGCGGTGTCGGCTCGAACCCCCAGTTCTTCTTGAAGTCGAACGAGCCGGTCCCGCGCTTGCTGCGTCCGAAATCGAACACCCTGAACCCGCGCTCGCAGGCACGCCGCATCAGGTCCCAGTACATGAAGTCGTTGCCGGCCACCGTACGTGAGCTCGCCACGCCGCCGCCGTAATACGGCAGCACCTCGTCGCGGAAATAGAACGACATCACGCTGGAGATCACCTTGCCATCCAGGGTGACGGTCAACACCTCGCAGTCGTCGCCGAATTCCTCCTTCAGCAGACGGAAGAACCGGCGCGAAAAAACCGGTGTTCCGAGGCGATGCACGCTTGCCGAATACGCCTGGAAGAAGCGCCTGGTGTCGGCGTCGATCTCGCCGACAAGTCCGGCCTTGATGCCTTTCCTGACCATCGCACGCTGCTTGCGCGGGATGGCATTCATGTTGGCCTCGATCTCGGGCTCGATGGCTTTCTTGAAGGTGACGTAGAGATCCTTCGACGGCCAGTGCGCGTGCTGCGCTGCCTGGTTGCGATACTCGAGCGTGCCAACCCTGAGTTGGCTCGCGAGCGCCTGTGCCGCTTCGTCGAGTGCGCGGTATGCGGCGTCGTGATCCGCCAGGATGCCGCCGTAGGCGCAGAACGGCAGCGATCCCAGGCTGTGGCCGAACAGTCTGCTCCTGATTTCGGCGAGCGGCAGCACCCCGACCACCTCGCCGCCGCGTTCGGCCAGCAGGAAATGCGTGCGATGCCCGAACGCGCCTTCGATCACGCGCTTCCAGCCGGCACGATGGAAGAACGTCGCGTCCGGATGCGCCCGGACATAGGCGTCCCAGCGCTCGAGGCTTTCTGCGCCGAGGGCGTGGACCGTGACTTCAGCGCTCATGGCCTCGGTTACGGCAAAAGGCTCTGCGTGCATGTTCAATCGGCGGGAAGGAACACGCGGTCGACGCGGTCCCACTCAAAATCGTTCAGCAATTTTCTCAGCCTGCCAGGCATACGCTGCAAGTTGACGTAATGGCGAAAGTGCGTCTTGGCCGACAGGCCGGTCTGTCGCGGCTGCTCGGGGTCGACCTCCCAGGGATGGAAATAGAACATGCAGGGCGCCTGATCCTGCGTATGGACGCGCCGCAGCATCCAGCGCGACACTTCATACGGCAGCAGGCGGAACCAGCCGCCGCCCGCTGCCGGCAGGTTGCGCCCCAGCAGCGGCAGGGTGGTCGGCGGCAGTTCGAGAATACCCAAATCGCCATTGGGGCGGTGCGGAAAGCGCGGTGCATCGGGCATGCCGTAATGATCGTGGCGCACCGGATAGATGCTGGAACTGTACGCGTAGCCGGCTGCCTCGATTTCAGCCACCGCCCACCAATTGCTGCGGTTGATGGAAAAGCTCGGCGCCCGATAGCCGCGTACGGCGACACCGCCGATGTCTTCGAGAAGGCGCTTGGCGCGAGTGATGTCATCGCGGAAGGCTGCCGGCGTAAGATCGGATGCGCGCTGATGCCCGTAGCCGTGACTGGCAAGTTCGTGGCCGTTGTCGACAATGCGGCGCACCACCTGCGGATGGCGTTCCGCGATCCAGCCGAGGGTGAAGAAGGTCGCCCTGGCGTCGGCGTCGCCGAGCAGGGTGAGAATCACATCGACGTTGCGCTCGACGCGACACGGCAGGCTGTCCCAATCCTCACGCCGGACGTGTGGTGCAAAAGCCGACACCTGGAAGTAATCCTCGACGTCGATCGACATGGCGTTCTTGATCCCCGCCATTCATGCGGCCCTCGTGGCTGACAAGGCACGGACGCCCTTCACTGCCGGCAGCCACCCTTGCAGCGTATGAGCGATGCGCATCGCCGCGCGACCGTCCCAGTACTCAGGAATGCGGCCGGCCTTGCCGCCGCCCCCCATCACGTCCTCGAACGCCGCCCGGATCGCGTCGGGGCTGGCGCCCACCAGGGTATTGGTCCCCTCGTCCAGCGTGATCGGCCGCTCGGTGTTCTCGCGGAGGGTGAGGCAGGGAACGCCGAGCGCGGTGGTTTCCTCCTGGATGCCGCCCGAATCGGTCAGTACCAGGCGGGCGTCGCGCATCAGCCCCAGCATTTCCAGATAGCCGACCGGCGGCAGCACGTGCAGGCCGTCGAGGCCGTCGCTGAGGCCAAACTTCTCGATGCTGCCGCGGGTTCGCGGATGCAGCGGCATCACCACCGGCAGCGTGCGGCTGATCTCGCCGACGACGCCGAGCAGCGCGGCGAGCGTCGCGGGATCGTCTACGTTGGACGGCCGGTGCAGCGTCAGCACCGCGTATTCGGGCAGCGCGCCGCCGAGTGTCCGGCTCGCAGGCACCGCGCGCTCGAGGTTGCGATAAAGGGTGTCGATCATCACGTTGCCGACGAACTCGACCCGCGCCGGGTCAATGCCTTCGCGCGCGAGGTTGGCCAGCGCACTTTTCTCGGTGATGAACAGCAGATCGGAAATCTGGTCGGTCAGTACGCGGTTGATTTCCTCCGGCATGCTGCGGTCGTAGCTGCGCAGCCCCGCTTCGACGTGGATCACGCGCACGCCGCGCTTGGCTGCCACCAGCGCGCAGGCGATGGTGGAATTCACATCGCCCACCACCAGCACCGCCCGCGGCTGCACCCTGTCGAGCACCGGCTCGAAACGCCTCATCACCTCGGCGGTCTGCACCGCGTGGCTGCCCGAGCCCACTTCAAGATGATGATCGGGAGGCGGGATACCGAGGTCGGAAAAGAAACTGTCGCTCATCGCCGCGTCGTAATGCTGGCCGGTGTGCAGCAACTGCGCGGCGATGCCGGTATCGGCCAGCGCCGCCATCACCGGGGCGATTTTCATGAAGTTGGGCCGCGCGCCCGCGACGCATAAAACCTGGGTCATGGAAAACCTTTTAATGAGCGATATCCTGCCCGTCGGGCAGCGCACCTTCGTCAGCGACTGTGTTGCTGCGTTCGCTCACGGTGAAGAGAATCTTGCGCACGATGGGCAGGATGCGGTTGACCGAGCGCTCCACCTGATCGATGCGCTGCACCAGCTGGATGCTGTTCTCATGGTGCAGCGTGCCACCCTCCGGCGGATGGTTGTTGACGCCGGTGGCGCCATGGTAGTCCTGGTGCGCGACCTCGTTTCTCAGGTCGGCAATCACCTCGTTCACCTCCGCTTCGCCAAAATGACTTTTCTCCTCGAGGAAGCCGAACAGCAGCAGGCGGTCACAGGTGGTGTTGATGCGGCGCGGAATGCCGCCGGCAAAGCAATGCAGCGCGGAGAAGGCTGCTTCATCGAAGCCGGGATTGCCCTGCCAGCCGACGGTATGCAGACGGTGCTCGATATAGCCGCGTGTTTCCCCTGCATCGAGCGGCCCGAGATGGTACGAGGCCACCACGCGCTGACGCAGCTGCTGCATGTCGGGGCTTTGCAGGATGCCGCGAAATTCGGGCTGCCCCAGCAGGAATGTCTGGATCAGCGAGCGTTCGTTGTTCTGGTAGTTGGAGAGCATGCGCAACTCCTCCACCGCACGGGGCGTCAGGTTCTGCGCCTCGTCGACCACCAGCAGCGCACGCTTGCCCTGGCGCGCGGCGGCCACCAGGAAATCCTCCAGGTTCTTCAGCAGGGCCGACTTGGTCAGCCCCTCGTGCGCCAGCCCGAACGAAGCGGCGACGCTGCGCAGGGTGTCCTCGGCATCCAGCTGGGTCGAAACCAGCTGTGCGGCGACCAGACTGTGCGCATCGAGCTGGCTGAACAAGTTGCGCACCAGGGTGGTCTTGCCCGCGCCAACCTCGCCGGTGATGACGATGAAGCCCTCGCCGAGGGACAGGCCGTAGTCCAGATAGGCCATCGCCCGCTTGTGCCCCTTGGATCCGTAGAAAAAGCGCGGATCCGGGTTGAGCTGGAAGGGCTTGGCGCTGAAGCGGTAATAATCTTCGTACATGGGCGATCCGTTGTCTGAAGGCACCGGCCAAACCGAACCACGACGTACGTCGCGTCGATCCGGTCAGAAACTCATGATGGCCGTGGCCGTGATCCTGTTTTCCCTAGAATCGCCGTTCGCGATGCTGGAGTCCCTCTGCTGACGCTGATACGTCAGCCCTCCTGTCAGGTCTGGGTCGAACTGATGCTCCACCCCAAGGCTGAACGTGTAGATGTCGTCGTCCCTGTCCGTGCCGTTCTCGGAAAGCTCCGCGGGAATGCGTATCCGGTTCAGCCCCAGGCTGCCGGTGGCGCTTGTAAAGGGTGCAAGCCGATAGGTCAGCGCACCCGTCACGCCCTGCGTGCGGTCCTCAGCGTTGACGAGCTGAAAGTCGCGTCTCGAATCAAAGGCTGTGAGCGAATACGTCAGCTTGCCGAGGCCCCAGTTCATCCCTGCGCGCAGCAGTCGTGAGACAAACACCCCGCTACGCAAATCGTACAGCAGCCCTGGCATCCCGGCGGACAGGGTGATGCAGCTTGATACCGGGTAGCCCATCTCATTGGGCGGTCGAGTGAACTGCCAGCCGTCATAATCTATAGAGCCTCCGCCCACGAGCGAGCACTGGTAGTCATACATCGTGCCGGTCGTGAGTTGAAAACCGCTCATATCGTTCAAGTCTTCGGTATAGCTCAAGTTCCAGTTGGATGCCCGCGTGCGGTGTCGCGCCGACAGGCTGTAGAAACCCCCGAAGAACCGCTCACTCCTTGATACCTCGATGCTGGTACGCTTGCTGGGCGACCAGCCAAAACCGGCACTCCACATCGAGCCGTCGATTTCATTTCCGGCGAGGGTCGGATAATCGTTCCACTCCTGGCCAGCCGTGCCGAAGATACGAAACGTGCGGGTCAGCGCGTAGCCGAGGGATGCCACCGCGCGTTCGAAAGTCGAGTCGGGCAGGTTGTCGTATAAAGCCTTGCGGATCGAGTAATTGAGCCCCCAGCTCAGATCATTGAAGCGAGTGCCATTCACAAGATCAGCCGTCAATGCATTCACGCTCGTATCGCGGGAATTGAGCGCCCCGACATCCTCGTATAGCGCCCCGCTGGCCGTGTAGCGCGCCTGCGCGTTGGCGAAGGTTCCGAGGCGCTTTTTCATATACGGGCTGATCGAATAGCTGAGGACGTCGGCACGGTTGCTGTTGTCTATCGCGGCCTCGGCGAGCGAGCCCTCGAGCGAGATCAATTCCTGGGAAACGCGCGCACTGCCGTCAATGAACAAAAAATCATCGACCAGTTCGGCCTTGCCGGCAGCATTCAGCCTGTGCAGCAGATCGTACTTGTCAGCCTCGCCGAAATAGACGCGTGCCACGCCAGACACGTCGTATTCGAGCGTCGCCTGCAATTGGCGTGATCCTTGCGCAGTCAGGATGAGCCCGGGTGTCGCCAGAAGAATCAATGCGTCCTTCGGATCGTTCTCGCTATGATTGGCGTTGTCGGTATAGATGGCGGATGCCTCAAGGGTGGGCTCGATACGCCAGTTGAGGGCAAATGCGTTTTGCGCGCATGCCACTGCGATGAAAACGGGAACAGCGCCGAGCAGGGGCGCCCGCACGATGTTGCGGAGGCGCCTACTTTCCGTAGCTGCCATAGTAGCCATAGTAATAGTCGGCGCCCGGCAGAGGCGTGGTCTTGTTCAGCAGCATGCCCACCACCTCGCACGACTGGATGTGGCTCAGGGCTTCGCGCACCGCCTCCTGCGAAGTTTTCTCTGCCTCGACCACCATGACGATCTGCCCCATGTGGGTCGCCAGCACGCTGGACTCGCTGGTCGCCAGCAACGGTGGGGAATCGAACAGGATGATGCGGTCGGGGTAGCGGTTCCCGATGTCCTCGACCAGACGCGTCATCGCGGCACTCGCCAGGAGTTCGGTCGCGCGCTTGTATGTACGGCCGGCCGGCAACACGCTCAGCTTGGCGATGTCGGTCCGGATCAGCACGTCGGACAGCTTCAGATCCTTGTCCTGAAGCACGTCGAGCAGTCCCTTGTCGGCATGGATGCCGAGATACTCGGGAATACGCGGCTTGGCCACGTCGGCATCGACCAGCAGCACGGTGCGGTCCATCTCCATCGCCATCGAGATCGCAAGATTGAGCGCGCAGAAACTCTTGCCTTCGCCCGGCAGCGAACTGGTAATCATGATGAGATTGCCGTTCTTGACCCGCGTAGCGCCCTGGCCAAAGGCATTGGCGATGAGAGGACGCTTGATGATGCGGAATTCTTCAGCGACCTGGCTCTTTTCGGCATCGGGCGCAACCACCCCCATGCGGTGTAGCCGCGCCAGATTGATCGACTGCACCTGGCTGCCGCCTTCCGCCGCGGCGGCGCCCGGCTCGCTGAATATCGGTTCCACCGGCGTGGCGACAAAGGGCGCGGTGTGGTGATGAGTGCGCTGCTTGTTCAATGCACCCTCGATCAGGCTGGCGTCGCCACTCGCCCCCTCAGGCACCAGGAGCGGTGCGCCAATGCCAAGCTTGCCCGCTGCTTTCTCAATAATGCTCATGCTTCCTCCTAGCCTGCACGTGATACCACCAGTTGCAGGATCATTACCGCACCATATGCGGCAACCAGGCTACCCAGCGCGGCGAGATACCTCATAAGTCCCTTGCGCTTGCGGCGGCGACTTTCATCGCTTTCCACCCGCGACACCGCGCCCAGCAGCGGCAGGCCGGTCAGTTCGCGCAGCACACGGCGATCGGTCACCGTGCGGCGCAACTGGCTCAGCAGGAAAGCCACGGCTACCCCGGTCAGAAGCCCGCCAAGGGTTACCAGCGACACCAGCAGGAAACGATTCGGCCACGCGGGTTGGCTCGGCACAAAAGGCGGATCGATCACGCGGAAATCGACGGTATCGGTCTTGCTTTCCATCTCGCCGGACATGGTGGCCGATTCGCGGCGCTTCAGCAGGTCATCGTAATTCTGCTTATAAACGCCATAGTCGCGCATCAGCTGGGTGTATTCCTGTTCCACCTGCGGAATCATGTTGGACGCATTGCGCAACTCGTTGTAGCGGCGCTGATATTCGCCCACCCGCGCACTCAGGGACGCTACGGTCCCGTCAGCTTCCGCGATGGAAATCGTCAGTTGCTGATAAACCGGGTTTTGTACCCTGGCGCTGGCGCCGGATGGATCCGACGCCAGCCCGACCTGGGCGGTTTTCTTCTGCGCCTCAAGTTGTTCGATCAGGCGTTTGGTCCCCTGGATGTCCGGATGCAGGTCTGTGTATTTCAGGTGCAGCTGATCAAGTTGTTTTTTCAGTTCCTGAATTCGGACATCGATCTCGCTATTGGCTGGCGCTGCAGCGGCAGCCACCGCAGCCGCAGTAAGTTCGGGCTCCTCCGCGACCAACTGGCGCTTGAGCTGATTGCGCCGATTGACCGCTTCCTGCTGATCCAGTTGCGCCTGTCGCAGCAATGTCGAGCTTTCAGCCAGTTTGGCGTAGTAGTCGCTGCCCTGGCCCGGCATCATGCCGATGTGCTTCTGCTTGAATTCCTTGAGGGCATTCTCGGCGTCGACAAGCCTTTTCTGATATTGCTGCAGTTGCTCCTCAATGAAACGCTGCGAGCTGGAAATGTCCTGGCGCGTTTTACCCAGGCTGGTTTCGACAAAAATAGTGAGCAGCGACTGCACCACCTTCTTCGCCTGCTCGCCGTCAGCGTCCTGATAGCTGATGGTGTAGAGGTTCTCGCGGCCGGCATCGGCAATGGAAATTTTGCTGGCCAGGTTCTCGAGCATCGACTCGGTCTGCTCCGGTGTCTTGGCCTTCATATCCAGATCCGTCATGCGCGCGACCTTTTCCAGCGTCGGCCGGCTTACCAACTGGCGTGTCATCAGTTTGATCTGCTGGTCGACGTTGGGCTCGACCGCCAATCCGGACAACAGGGGCTTCAACAGGCTCTGCGTATCCACGTAGACGCGCGCGGACGCCTCATAGCGATCGGGAAGCAGCATCACCCAGGTCCAGCCGACGATGCACACCAGCCATGCCGCCACCACCCCCCACCAACGACGTTGCCAGGTGGCTTTGACATACGCCATAACTTGCTGCAGTATTTGATCCATACTGAAACTCCGTCGTCAAAAAGCGCCGGACAGCCTTGCGGCTTGGGCACAAGCACCCGACAGCCTTGCGGCTTGGGTACAAGCGCCGTACAGGTCGACGCTGACACACATTTAGAACAGGCTTTCGGGGATTACCAGCACGTCGCCCGGGCGCATGTCGACATTGGCCGAGATATCGCCACCTTTCACCAGGTCTTCCAGGCGCACGCCAACGCGTTCCTGCTGGTCTTTGACGGTACGCAAAATGTAGGCCTTGTTGCCGGCCGCAAAATCGGTCAGCCCACCCACTTCGATCATCAGGTCGACCAGGCTCATTTTTACGCGATAATTCAGCGCCTGCGGCTTGGCGGCTTCGCCCACCACGCGGACCTGTTGGTCGAAGGGGCCCGTTCCACCGGCAACAATGACGGTGACGATGGGTTCCTGGATGTATTTGGCCAAAGCCTTTTCAATATCGCGCGCCAGCTGACTGGGGGTCTTGCCTGATGCCGGCAGATCTTCGACCAGGTTCATGGTCATCTTGCCATCCGGACGGACCGGAAAATCGCCCGAAACCTCGGGATTGCGCCAGACAAAGACCTTGATGGAGTCGCCCGGACCGATCAGGTAGTTCCAGTCGCTACTGGCCTGGGAGCCACCAGGTGGATAAGTCGGCGTGCTGGAGCAGCCAGTCATGACGGCCAAGGCCAGCAAGGCTCCGACAGCTGCAATGTATTTGGTTATAAACATATCCACCCTCCTATCCATATAGGTATGCGATCAAACGCAGTTTCATTATGTGCGTGCACGGCTCAGCACTTAGGACAGCTAGCAAGCCACACGCCAAACTATAGACGTCGCCGCGGCATTGACAAATGAGCCCACCTCCCTGAGCGTCGACCGGGTCGTTGGCTGCCCGACAACCGTGTCGTAAAGCTGTCGCCCGCCGCGGTATCATGCACCCATGAGCCATCAAGACATCGACAGCCTCGACACCCTGCGCCAGCGCATCCGCGAATTTGCCCAGGTCCGCGCATGGGAGCCCTATCACACCCCCAAGAACCTGGTGATGGCGCTCTCCGTGGAGGCCGCCGAGCTGCTGGAACCCTTCCAGTGGCTGACGGCGGAGCAAAGCCAGCAGCTGAGCGCCGCGCAGCACGAAGCGGTGCGCCAGGAAATCGCCGACGTGCTGATCTATCTCACCCGGCTGGCCGATGTGCTGGGTATCGACCTGCTCGACGCCGCCGCCGACAAGCTGGAACTCAATGCGCGCAAGTACCCTGTCGACAAGGCGCACGGCAACGCCCGCAAATATTCATGCCCTCCCGGGGATTCGGATTTTCAGAATGACTGACCAGTATTACAAACACCACGTGTTTTTCTGCACCAACCAGCGCGAAGACGGCGCCAAGTGCTGCGGCGCCGCGGGCGGCCAGCGGATGCGCGACTACCTGAAGAAGAAGGTCAAGCTCGCCAACATGAACGGCGAAGGCCAGTGCCGCATCAACAGTGCGGGCTGCATGGACCGATGCGACGAGGGCCCGCTGCTGGTGGTGTACCCGGAAGGCGTCTGGTATACGTACGTGGACGAGTCCGACATCGACGAGATCTTTGACGTCCACCTCAAGGAGGGGCGTATCGTCGAACGCTTGCAGCTGAAGTGAAGCGCTATAAGCTGCGCATCCCGGTGCCGGCAGGCAAGCTCGAGACTGTGATCGACGACCCCGAGACCGAACGCCGTGGCCTCCTGCTGGTCGCCCACCCGCACCCGCTGCATGGCGGCAGCCTCGACAACAAGGTGGTGACAACGCTCGCCAAGGCGGCCAACGACGCTGGCTGGGTCAGCGTGCGACCGAATTTCCGTGGCGTCGGCATGAGCGACGGCGAATTCGACGCCGGCGTCGGCGAAACCGATGATCTGCTCGCCGTCGCGCGTTTCGTCGAGGCGAGCTACCCCGGCCTGCCATGGGCGCTGGCCGGCTTCTCGTTCGGCGCCTTCGTGCAGCACCGCCTGCGCCAGGAACTGCACGCCAAGCGCCTGATCCTGGTCGCGCCGGCGGTCACCATGTACGAATTCGACCCGGTGCCCGAGGACACCGTGGTGATCTTCGGCGATGCCGACGAGCTCATCCCGCCCGCCGCGATCCGCCTGTGGGCCGAACAGCAACAGCTTGCAGTGAAAACCATCCCCGATGCCGGGCATTTCTTCCACGGCAAGCTGAAGGAACTCAGGCAGGCCTTCCTGGAGGCCTGCCCGTGCTGAGCGTACGCGGCCTCACCAAGAAATATGGTGACGCCGTGGTGGTGCGCGGTCTTGATCTGGACGTCAAGCGCGGCGAATGCTTCGGCCTGTTGGGCCCGAATGGTGCGGGCAAGACCACCACGCTCAGACTGCTGCTCGGCCTGACCGATCCCGACGCCGGCAGCATCGAACTGGCAGGCATCCCGGTGCCGCAACGTG
The DNA here is from genome assembly GCA_024709685.1 of Thiobacillus sp. Lineage (GTDB taxonomy): Bacteria > Pseudomonadota > Gammaproteobacteria > Burkholderiales > Thiobacillaceae > Thiobacillus. Next base: position 3,657 of record JANJWF010000011.1, on the reverse strand, counting down.
CGCGCGAGGCGCGCATGAAGGTCGGCGTAGTGCCGCAGATGGACAATCTCGACCCCGACTTCTCGGTGCGCGAGAACCTTATGACCTACGGCCGCTACTTCGGCATGCCCAAGGCCGCGATCGCCGCGCGGGTGCCCGAACTGCTCGAGTTCGCCGGCCTCGCCAGCAAGGCCGACGCGCAGATCGCCCAGCTGTCCGGCGGCATGAAGCGACGCCTCACCCTCGCGCGCGCGCTGGTGCACGACCCCGAGATCCTGTTTCTCGACGAGCCCACGACCGGGCTCGACCCGCAGGCACGCCATCTCATCTGGCAGGGCCTGCGGCGCCTGATCAGCGCCGGCAAGACCATCGTGCTCACGACGCATTTCATGGACGAGGCCGAGCGGCTGGCCGACCGTCTCGTCATTCTCGACCACGGCAGCATCGTCGCCGAAGGCGCGCCGCGTGCGCTGATCGAAACGCACATCGAACCGGCGGTGGTCGAGGTTTACGGCGAGGGCGTCTCCAGCTGGACACGAGATCACGCAGGCAGCGTCTGCACACGCTCCGAGACCGTCGGCGAGACGCTGTTCTGCTACACCGACGACGCCGACCGCGTGCTCGGCGCACTGAATCACGTGGACGGCCTGCGTTACGTGCACCGCCCTTCGAACCTCGAGGACGTGTTCCTCAAGCTCACCGGGAGGGACCTGCGTGACTAGGCACCTGCGCGTTCCCCGGCTGTCATGGCGCTTCATCCCCGTGTGGCAGCGCAACTACCTGGTGTGGAAGAAGCTCGCCATCCCGTCCATCCTCGGCAACCTGGCCGACCCGATGCTGTACATGCTCGGTCTCGGCTATGGCCTCGGCCGCCTGCTGCCCGACGTCGCCGGCATGCCCTATCTGACCTTCCTCGCCGCCGGCACCGTGGCCTACAGCACCATGAACGCCGCCACCTTCGAAGTGCTGTATTCGAGCTTCTCGCGCATGCACGTGCAGCGCACCTGGGATGCCATTCTCAACGCGCCGATGACGCTCGACGACGTGATGCTGGGCGAGCTGACCTGGGCGGTGTCGAAGAGCCTGCTCTCGGGACTGGCGATCCTGGCGGTGATCTGGGGGCTGGGGCTGTACGGCAATTTCTGGATGACGCTGTGGATCATCCCGGTGGTGGCGCTGGTCGGCTTCTGCTTCGGCGGACTGGGGCTGGTGATGAACGCGGTGTCGCCGAGCTACGACTTCTTCCTCTATTACTTCACGCTCGTGATCACGCCGATGGTGCTCTTGTGCGGGGTCTTCTTCCCGGTGTCGCAGCTGCCTCCGCTGCTGCAGGGCGTGTCGGCCTGGCTGCCGCTCACCCACGCGATCGACCTGGCGCGGCCACTGGTCGTCGGCACCGTGCCCGATCGCATCCCGTTGCATGTTGCCGGACTGCTGGCGTACGGCAGCGCGGGGTACGTCATCGCACTGGCGCTGACACGCCGTCGCCTACTGCGGTAGGAGCGGCGCCTTTATGCCCTCTGGGTGCCCGCCGCGATCCCTAGTCGCGCCCGAAAATCGCGGCGAGGCGCCGCTCCTACGGGTCCAGCCCTCGGATCAGACCCCGGCCGCCTGCTGGTCGGCGTGGTAGCTCGACCGCACCATGGGCCCGCACGCGGCGTGCCTGAAGCCCATCCCCAGCGCCTCCTGCTCGAACTGCGCGAAGCGCTCGGGCGTGACGAAGCGCAGCACCGGCAGGTGGTGCCGAGAGGGTTGCAGGTACTGGCCGAGGGTCAGCATGTCGACATCGTGTGCGCGCAGGTCGCGCATCACCTGCAGAATCTCGTCGTCCTCCTCGCCCAGGCCCAGCATCAGGCCCGACTTGGTGGGGATGCCGGGGTGACGTGCCTTGAAATCCCGCAGGAGCTTCAGCGAATGCGCATAATCAGCCCCCGGGCGCGCCGCCTTGTAAAGGCGCGGCACGGTCTCGAGATTGTGGTTCATGATGTCGGGCGGCGCGGTGTCGAGCATGTCCAGCGCCTTGTCGAGCCGGCCACGGAAATCCGGGGTGAGGATTTCGATGCGGGTGGTGGGCGAGGCTTCGCGCACCGCTTCGATGCACTGTGCGAAATGCCCGGCGCCGCCGTCGCGCAGGTCGTCGCGGTCGACGCTGGTGATGACCACGTACTTCAGTGCCATCTGTGCGATGGTCTCGGCCAGGTGGTGCGGCTCGTCGGCGTCCGGCGGCAGCGGCGTGCCGTGACCGACGTCGCAGAACGGGCAGCGTCGCGTGCACAGGTCGCCGAGGATCATGAAGGTGGCGGTGCCGTGGCCGAAGCATTCGCCAAGGTTCGGGCACGAGGCCTCCTCGCACACCGTGTGCAGCCTGGCTTCACGCAGGATACCTTTCAGACGCGCCACATTCGGCAGGCTCGGCGCCTTCGCGCGGATCCACGACGGCAGCCGCATCCGTTCCTGCGGAACGATCTTGATCGGGATGCGCGCGGTTTTCGCGGCACCTTTGTGCTGGAGGGGATCTGCCATAATATGCTCGAACGAGATGAAACCGGATTTTAGCCTAATGCGCACCCTGAGCCTGATCCTGCTGACGATATCGGCCACGGCAGCCGGCGCCAGCACCGACACCAGCGTGGACGCCGAAACCGGGCTCGCCACGTGGCAGACCGAAACCGCAGGCATCCAGGTGCGGCTGACCCAGATCAGCTCCGACCAGGCGCGCGCCTTCTATCTGGCGCGCGGATTCTCCGCCGCGGCGGCGGAACGCTACGCCGCCGAATGCGTTTTCATGACCGTGGTGCGCAATATCGGCGACAAAACGATCCGGCATCGTCTGGCCGACTGGCGCTACACCCCCGCCGGTCAGCCGCCTCGCGCGATCCGCAGCAAAGCCGAATGGGAACGCCTGTGGCAGAAGTACGGCATCGACGAACCCGCGCGCATCGCGTTCAACTGGGCGCAATTCCCCGTCACCCAGACGTTCGCCCCGGGCGACTGGAACCAGGGCATGACGGCCTACAGCGTGCCGCGTGGCGGCCGGTTCGACCTCCGCTTCGTCTGGCGCACCCTGAAGGACATGAACACCGGTGGCCAAGCTCATTCAGGAACAATCGAACAGGTGAGGTGTACAGATGACCATCCGTAAGTCCACGACAGCCCTGGCATGCGCCGCACTATTGGTGCTGGGCATGCCGGCCGTTCCCGCGAACGCGGCCGACCTGCCGCCGCTGTCGCACAGCCTGACCAAGCAAACGCCAAAACCTGCGCCGGCGTTGAAACTACCCGACCTCGACGGTTCCCCTCACGACCTCGCCAAACTCAAGGGAAAAGTCGTGCTGATCAATTTCTGGGCGACCTGGTGTCCGCCATGTCGCCGCGAAATGCCGTCGATGGAACGCCTGTCGCAGACGCTCTCCGGCGAGGCCTTTACGGCGCTGGCGGTCGATGTCGGCGAGGACACCGACACCATCGAAGCCTTCGCCAGCCAGCTCGAAGCCACTCCCACCTTCCCCATCCTGCTGGATCGCCGCAGCCACGCCATGCAGGCCTGGAAGGTGGGAGGACTGCCGACCACCTTCCTGATCGACAAGCGTGGGCGCATCGTCGCCAGCGCCGTCGGCGGCCGGGAATTCGATCACCCCGAGATCGTGCGGTCGATCCGTCAACTGCTCAAGGAATAAA
>JANJWF010000007.1 GCA_024709685.1 Thiobacillus sp. | reverse complement strand
GCTGAGATCGATGCGGGCATTGGCCTGGGTCTGACCGATGCCGTCGAGGTCGTACTCGATCGGGTCTTCGACCGTCATGATGTTGAGCGTCTTCGCGTCGAGGCGCGACAGTGCCGCATACAGCGTGGTGGTCTTGCCGGATCCGGTCGGGCCGGTCACCAGCACGATGCCGTGTGGGCGGTGAACCAGCTCGTCGAGGCGGGTGAGCGTCGCTTCGCTCATGCCGAGCTTGCCCAGTTCGAGCCGCCCCGCCTGCTTGTCGAGCAGGCGCAGCACCACGCGCTCGCCGTGGCCGGTCGGCAGCGTCGACACCCGCACGTCGACCGGTCTCCCCGCCAGCCGCAGCGTGATGCGGCCGTCCTGCGGCAGGCGCTTCTCGGCGATGTCGAGCTGAGCCATCACCTTGATGCGCGACACGATCGCCGCGTGCAGCGCACGCTTCGGCTCGATCACGTCCCTGAGCGCGCCGTCCATGCGGAAGCGCACCACCGAGCGCGTCTCGAACGGCTCGATGTGGATGTCGGAGGCGTTCTCGCGCAGCGCCTGCGTCAGCAACGCGTTGATCAGGCGGATAATCGGCGCGTCGTCTTCGGCCTCGAGCAAGTCGGCGACCTCGGGGATGTCCTGCGCCAGTTGCTGCAGGTCCATGCCCTGCTCCATGTCGCCGACCAGGGTCGCCGCATGGTTCTCGCCGCGTGTGTAGGCCTGGCCCAGCGCGCGCTCGAACGCCTCCGGCGACAGCACTTGCGCCTGCAGCGGACACTTGAGGATGCGCCGCACCTCGGCGAGCGTCGCCGGCTCGGCGCCCTCGCGCAGCCACACCTCCATCTCGTCGCCAGCGCGCCGCGCCACCAGTGCGCCGCGGCTGCGGGCGAAGCCGTAGGGCAGCAGCGCGGCGAGCTGCGGATCGGGAGCGGCGGTCGCGGGCGTATCCATGACAGACGTCAGGGTGCGGGTTGCGCGGCCGCTGGCTCGGCGGCCGCCGGGCTCGCCGCGGGCGCCGTTTCGCCTGGCGTCGCGGACGGCGGCGTCCTCGCCGCGCCGGGCAGCGGCGGGTTGTTGAGATCGGGCAACGGCTTCATCTGCATGTCGGGCAGCGCGAAATGCGGCTGCATGCGGTACTCGGCCTGCTTTTCGCGAATGAAGTCGTAGCGCTCGCCGGTCAGCACGTCGAGGCTGCCGGCGTCGCGCAGCACGTGGGGGCGCAGGAACACCATCAGGTTGGTCTTCACGCGCTTGCGCTTCTCGTATTTGAAGAAGTGGCCCAGCACGGGGATGTCACCCAGAAGCGGCACCTTGTCGAGGCCGTCCTGCATGGAGTCCTGGATCAGCCCGCCCAGCACGATGATGCGACCATCGTCGACCAGTACGCTGGAATCGATCGAGCGCTTGTCGGTGATCACGTCGGCCGCCGCTCCGGTGGTCGGGCGCAGGCTGGATATCTCCTGGTAGATCTGCAGCTTGACCGATCCACCCTCCGACACCTGCGGCCGCACCTTCAGCGTCAGACCCACGTCCTGACGCTCGATCGTCTGGAACGGATTCGCCGTCGTGGTGGTGCCGGTCTGCGCGTAGGAGCCGGTGATGAAGGGCACGTTCTGGCCGACGACGATCTTCGCCTCCTCGTTGTCCATGGTCACCAGGTTGGGCGTCGACAGGATGTTGGCATTGGCGTCCGATTCCAGCGCACGCGCCAGCATGCCGAGGTTGGTCACGAGGCCGAGGCCAGGGATCGTGATGGTGCCGCTCACCACGCCGACGTTCAGCCCCGGCCCCAGACTGCCGAGGTTGACCGCGCCGTCGATGATGTTGGTGCCGGTGCCGGGGGCGCCGAAGTTGGTGCCGCCGATGAAGTTGGTGCCGCTGTCGCGGAGGTTGCTCAGGTCCTGCCACTGGATGCCGAACTCGGCCGCCTTCTCGGCGGTGATCTCCACCACCAGCGCCTCGACGAACACCTGTGCACGGCGCGCGTCGAGCTTGTCGATCACCGCACGCAGCGAGTTGTAGGTCACGTCCGGTGCACTGATGACGAGCGAGTTGGTCGCGGGGTCGGCGAGGATCATGCTGTCGCCGGCGGCGCCGGAGACCCTGCCCGGGATCGCTGCCGGGGCGCTCATGTTTGCGGAGGAGGCCGCCGTGCCCGCCGTGGCCGTGGCCGGCGCTTCGCCGGACAGGATGCCGCGCAGGGTTTCCGCCAGTTTCACCGCCTCGGCATTGCGCAGGTACACCACGTGGATATTGCCGCCCGCCGCGCCCGGCACGTCGAGCCCGGCGACCAGGGTGCGCAGCGTCTGGATGCGCGCCGGGTTGTCGCTGCGCACCAGCAGCGAATTCGAGCGCACGTCCGGCACGATCACCAGCCGCGCGCCCGCGGGTGCCGCGGCCGGCTGCCCGCCCGCCACCGCCACGCCGTCGGTCATCAAGCGCCCCAGCGACTGCGCTACGTCCACCGCCGACACGTGGCTGAGCCTGATCAGCGCGGCGTCGTTCGGGGTCGGCTGGTCGGCCGCGCTGATGATCGCGGAGAGCCGCCGCACGTTGTCGGCGTAGTCGGTGATCACCAGGGTGTTGCTCGCAGGCAGCACCGCAATGGCGTTGTTGGGGCCGATCAGCGGCCGCAGCACCGGCATCATCTGTGCCGCGGATTCGTATTGCAGCGGATAGACCTGGGTGATGATGCGGTCACCGCGCTCGTTCACCTGTTTGCCGCGGGTCACGCTGTAATTGTGCTTGGCCTCCGCCTCCGGAACGATCTTCACCACGCCTGGCCCCTCGACCGCAGAGAAACCCTGCATGCGCAGCGCCGCCAGCAGGATCGGATAGACCTGGTCGCGCGACACCGGCCGCGCCGAGGTGATGATCACCGTGCCCTTGACGCGCGGATCGATGACGAAATTCTGGCCGGTGAGTTCGCCGACCGCCTTGATCACGGAAGGAATGTCGGCGTTGACGAAATTGAGGACGACCGGGTCGTCCTGCGCCCGGGCCGGCAGCGGCGACAGCGCCAGCGCCACCAGCAGGGCTCGTGCCGTCAGCCAGCGGAAAGCGTCCGTCATCATTTTCATGTTCATCGTTCCTGCTGCAGGCTGTAAGAAAGATTGAGCGGTTTACCCTGGCGCTCCCCGACCACCGTGACGCGCTGCATGTTCGCATTCCCGGCAAGTTGCTGCGCGAGGTCCTGCACGCTGGCGACCGGGCTGCCGTTGACCATGCGCAGGATGTCGCCGCTCTGCAGTCCCAGACGGGCCACGAGCCCGTCGCCCGACACCTGGGTCAGCACCAGGCCAGCCAGCGGCCCGTCGCCGCTCCGCACCTGGACACCCAGACTCTGCGGGTTGGACAGCGCCAGGCTGATCTCCTGGCGCGTCAGCGGAATGTCGCCGCCGGCCAGTGCCAGCGGCCTTCCCATTTCATCGAGTTCGAGGCGCTCGCGCGCCCCGCGGTTGAGCAGGATCACATGGTCGGGCGCCACCGCATCCAGCACCACTCCGGGCTGGATTTCCTGGCCGGTGGCCACCGCCTGGTCCTGGCCGTCGACGTTCACGATCGCCAGCGCCGGCAGCCCGCCCAGTGCGGCGAACACCCCGCGCAGCTTCAGATTGAGGGCGGTCGCCCGCTCGGTGGCTGCGTGCGCCCCGCCCTCCCTTGCGCCGAACAGCTGCACCGCACGCAGGGCATCCAGTGCCTCGCCCAGCTTGACGTCGGCGCTAACGTCAACCGTCGGCGACGGGGGCCGCGGCGCCGCAAAACGCCAGGTCCAGTGAGCCAGCAGCGCGGCCAGCGCCACCAGCAAAAACAGACTGAGCAGAGGCAGACCCGACCAGGGCGCTTGGCGGAGCGAGTCGAATACAGGTTTGCGCGGCATTGCGTGCACTATAAAACAACCCGCCGGCGCATCCCAATGGGTCAAAGCGACGTGGCCATCGCTGCCAGCCACGCGATCGCCGGCCCGGCCCACGCTTGGCGCATGGATGACGGGAGACAACGATTTGTCGAGGGGCATGCGCGCTCCGGTTGAGATGAAATCGACACGAGCCGAACGTCCGGTTACTGCAAGACTCGTGCCTGGACCCGATGCGTGCGGCCACTCCGGCGGCTTGCTCCCCCTGGCATGCCTGTCCGCCTTGCATCGCCACGGATCTGGATTCGGGTTGTGCACGCAGCGCAGAGCGGCTCGTCAGCAGCCTTGCGTGACAAAATGCAATCCGCCGCGGATTTTGCCCGGCGTTCATGCAATTTCCAGGCTGCCGTCCCGCCGCTCGGAGCCGGTCCCCGGTTCAGCCTTGCAGCAACTCCGCCGCGCGCACGATGGCGAGCGCCTTGTTCTGGGTTTCCGTCCATTCGTTGTCGGGCACCGAATCGGCAACGATGCCGGCGCCGGCCTGCACGAACAGGGTCTGGTCCTTGACCACGGCGGTGCGGATGGCGATGGCCAGATCCATGTCGCCGTTGAAGCCGAGGTAGCCGACCGCGCCGGCGTAGATGCCGCGCTTGCTCGGTTCCAGTTCGTCGATGATTTCCATCGCGCGCACCTTGGGCGCGCCCGACACGGTGCCGGCGGGGAAACTCGCGCGCAGCACGTCGAGCGCGGCAAGGCCCGGCTTCAATTTGCCCTCGACGTTGGAGACGATGTGCATGACGTGCGAATAGCGCTCGATCTGCATGTTCTCGGTGACCCTGACCGAGCCCGTCACCGCGACGCGCCCGGTGTCGTTGCGGCCGAGGTCGAGCAGCTGCAGGTGCTCGGCGCACTCCTTGGGATCCGCGAGCAGTTCTCGAGCCAGACGCTCGTCGTCCTCACGCGTGAGCCCGCGCGGGCGGGTGCCGGCGATCGGGCGCAGGGTGACCGTGTCGCCTTCCAGCCGCACCAGGATCTCGGGAGACGACCCCACGACGTGAAAGCCGCCGAAATCGTAATAGAACATATAGGGCGACGGGTTTAGGCTCCTGAGCGCGCGGTACAGCGACAGCGGCGAGGCGGCGAAGGGGCGCGTCATGCGCTGCGAAAGCACCACCTGCATGATGTCGCCGGCACCGATGTAGTCCTTCGCCTTCTGCACCGCCGCCTTGAATTCGGCCTCGCCGAATTCGGACTGCGGTTCGTCGGCCGCCACCATCGGCTCGGCCGGCAGATGCACCGGCACGCGAAGCTTTTCAGCCAGTTCGGCCAGGCGGAGATGGCCCTTCGCATAGGCGTCAGGCTGCATCGGGTCGGCGTGGGTGATGAGGTAGAGCTTGCCGGCGAGGTTGTCGAACACCGCCAGTTCCTCGGTCAGCATCAGCAGGATGTCGGGGGTGTGCAGCACGTCATCCTTGCGCGTGGCCGCCAGGCGTTTCTCGATGTAGCGGATCGTGTCGTAGCCGAAGTAGCCTGCCAGCCCGCCGGTGAAGCGCGGCAGCCCGGCCACCGGCGCGGCCCTGAAACGCGCCTGGTATTCGGCGATGAACGCCAGCGGATCGGGCAGGCTGTGCTCCTCGACCACCTGGCCTTCGGCCTCCACGGTCAGCAGGTGCGCGCGCACCCGGACCACGGTGCGGGCCGGCAGGCCGATGAAGGAATAGCGGCCGAAGCGCTCGCCGCCCACCACCGATTCGAGCAGGTAGGAATAGGGCTCGTTTGCCAGTTTGAGATATACCGACAACGGCGTTTCGAGGTCGCCAGGCATTTCGCGCACCAGCGGGATGCGGTTGTAGCCCTGGCGGGCGAGGTCGAAGAATTCCTGTTCAGTCATGGCAAGTCCGTGAAAAAGTGAATGGCGAAAATCGAAACGGGTATGCGCGTTTCACATCTTCACCATCGCTTGTGGTTCACGGCTTTCTCCATGATCAGGCGGCCTTGACCACCATCTTCGCCGCCACGGCAAGGCTCGGCACCACCGCATCGAGGTCGAGTTCGGTGACCGGGCGGCCGCGGTTGTAGCCGTAGGGCACGCAGAACACCGGGCAGCCGGCGGCGCGCGCGGCCTGGGCGTCGTTGAGCGAATCGCCGATCAGCAGCAGTTCGGCGGGTTTCACCCTGAAGACCTCGCAGGCATGCAGCAGCGGCAGCGGGTCGGGCTTGCGCTTCGGCAGGGTGTCGCCGGAGAGGATCAGCTCGAAATAGCCGATGAGACCGGTGTCCTTCAACAGCGGATGCGTGAACTGTTCCGCCTTGTTGGTGATGCACGCCACGTGCAGGCCCATCGCCTTGAAGGCGTCGAGCCCATCGACCACGCCGTCGAACGGGCGCGAATGCAGCGACACATTGGCACTGTAGTGTTTGTTATACGAAGCGATGGCCTGTTCGAACAGCGCCGAATCGGGCTCGGCGTCCATCTCGCCGGTGAGCACGCGCTTGACCAGCCGCGACACGCCGTTGCCGATGTAGGTGGAGATCGTTTCCAGCGACGGACAGGGACGGCCGAGCTCGGCCATCATCAGTTCGGCGGCGTGCGCGAGGTCGGGTGCAGTGTCGAGCAGGGTGCCGTCGAGATCGATGACGACCGCCTTGATGGGGAGGGGGAAACTTTTCATATCTTAGGAGTTAGGCGTTAGGGGCTAGGAACTAGGAGACGTGGGGGCGTAGGCCGCGCCCAAAAAAATATAGGCGCCAAGCACCAAGCCCCAAAACCCCAGGTCCAAAAAACACACCC
>JANJWF010000029.1 GCA_024709685.1 Thiobacillus sp. | reverse complement strand
GATGGCGTGCGCCTGTTCGCTTCGCTCAAGGACAAGGCCGCCGAGGGCGCGGGCATCTACTTCGGCAAAGACCCGCACACGCTGTTCGTCAACCTGCAGCACTCCGGCACCGGCAACGACAAGACCATGGCGATCACCCGGGTGCCTTGATTGGGGCACTCAAGAACCCGGCGGTGCCGCCGAAAATTCCGCTTAGTTCTTCCTGGCCAGCCCCGGGGCCAGGGCTTTCGCTCCGCCCCCTGCATTGCTGGCGCCCGCCAGGGAGGCATGCTGGCCACCTGCGGATAGCATGCTGCTGCCGTGCGTGTTGGGGGTAGGTTTATTCGCCAGCCCCTTTCCGCCACTCGGCTTGATCACGCTGACGCTTGCGCCCGTTCCGGACACGATGCCCTGTCCGAGCGCCTTGCCATTTCCGCCGGGGATATAGCCATTGGCGCGGGCTTGCGAAGCGTGCGTCGATTTTCCGGTCGAGCCTGGGGCGGCCTTGCCACCAGTGCTCGAGAAGGTGGGAGGCTGCTTGGCCAGCCCCGCGCCATTGCCCATGAGCTGGCCGACGGTCATGCCGTATTGCCGGGCGATTTCTCCCCAGCCCATGCCCTCGGCGCGCAGGGCGAGGACGCCGTCTACAGGCGTACCGTCGATTTCTCCGCCGAGCAGGATGGCCGCCAGTTCGTCAGGGGTGGGCTGAACAATGCCGAATGTGCTCAGTTCGCCCTGCGCCAGCCGCAGGGCGATGCGCACATTGCCGTACCCCATGGTTCCGGTGGGTGGATCGATGATGGCATCCGGAGTGTCCGGATAAACGTAGGTGAATGCAGCGCCCTGGCGCAAGCCGTCGACCACGACACGGGTCTGCTCTGTGCCGCCGAGGAATCCGGCGAACTCGCTGCTCAAGCTGGACTCGACGTTTCCCGAGGTGCCGATGGGCATGTCGGGTGCGGCGCTGGCAGCGGGAAGCCCGAACGCGAGGCTGAACGCCAGCAGCAGGGACTGCATACGCAATGGATCACGATGTTTCATGGCTTGCCTCCATTCATCCGTTCGACAGGATTCTTTCGGTCTGGAGCACGATCTCCGTGGCCGTGGCGCCGTCCTTCAGGATGCCGTTGCTGGCGATGACCCGCATGCGGGTGGTGCGCGGGGTGAGGGGTTCCAGCAGAACCTCGATGTCCCGGTTCTTCGCCGTGGCAGTAATCACCCGTTCGCCTTCCGTGTTGGTCGAACGGGAAACGACCTTGACGCCCATGTCGCGCATCGCCACGACGCTGCTCTGCTCGACTGTTTTCAGGGGGGCGGTGAAGGTCCTGTAAATGATGCCGCCCATCGTGTGGGAGATGCCCACTCCCGCGCCGAGCGAGGCGGCGGTGAGCGATAACGGCTCGCAGCCTGCGCTGCATGTCACCAGCAAAACCAGCGCAGCTGTGGTTTTTGCCCCCCGACAACAAAACCGGAACGCTCCCATTTTGTCTTCTCCCGCAAAAAGCCTGGGCTTCTTTGAAGCTACCCTCCCTGTCGAGGCGCTTCCAGCTGGCTTAAACATGCTGAATTCAATATAAGCCATGTTTTGCATCCGGATAGGCTGGCAGATCGGCATGGCGGCAAGCCATGAAAAAGCCCGGTATTGCGACGGATACGTCGCAATACCGGGCTCTGGGGAGCAAGGCTTAGCGCTGGATGACCATCAGCACCCCGGCGATGAGTCCGAGGGAAGCCATCACCATGTTCATGCCGTTGAATTTCAGGCCGAACAGGGTCGAGAGCCCCATGACGATGAACCAGATGCCCGCGAGAAAAACGCCGATGCCTTTCAATTGAATCTCCGGTATGGGGGAAAGGGCGGAATCCTATCGCAACACCGTGGATCGGCTGCCAGCCAGCCGACAGGCGGCCATTATTTCAATACAGGTTGCGCGATGGTGCCTCGCGGAGGTTCTCATCCGGCTTCCGCCACCGTGAAATGCGCATGGGCTGGACATTGAGCCGTTCCGTCGTGGCCTGCATGGGTTCCAGGGAATGCAGCACAAGTACCACAATTCTCACCTCGGCAAGATAAATCCGACGCCAGGAAGACGTGCGTTCAGGCTGCCTTAAGTTTTGAAGCTCAGAGTGCAGGGACAGTCAGCGTCGACTGGACTCGATCGAAAGGAAGGACCATGAAGCTAAGCAATGTTGCCGTGCTGCTGGGCGTCGCAGCGGCCATGACGAGCATGCCTTCGCATGCGGGCGATCACAGGAACGAGGCACGAGCCAATCATCGGATCGACTCAGGCATGCAAGCCGTCTCCATCGACACAACGGTCGGTCAGCCGGGTTATGGCTGGCGCTACTTTGCCGATGCACGCAAAGGCAGGGCAGTCGTGATCAGTCCTGACGGAGACTATTTCTACAGTCGCGGGGAAGGTCTCACTCTCGTCTACGAGGCACCCAGCGCCATCTGAGCAACCCTGCTCGAGGCGATCGTTTTACCGGACGCTGCGCGATAAAGCCGCGCAGCGTACAGTCATTTCTACGTTCGCACCCTTAACAACAGATCCCGCATCCGCTCGCGCTCCATTGCGTTCGGTAATGCCGCATTTTCGGCCGCCTTCTGTGATCCATGCCGGCATGCATCAAGGGCGGACGACGCTGACCAGTCGGCGTGCCCCTCGGGGCCGATGCGGATCGGAACATAGGTTTCGTTGACGACGGCCTCGGGCTCCTCGTCGTGCAGACGCACGTACCACTCGGCGAGGCGCAGCGTCCTGCCGGCGAACTGGGGGACGGCCGCCTCGCCCCGTACCAGGGCGACGTACACCTGGTGCGGCAGCGGGTGGACTTCGCCCGCTTCATCCAGCAGGAAGGCGTAGGACGCATGCCGCGCCGACGCGGGCGGCAAGGCAGCCCGGCGCCGGCGGTATTCGACGAGCAGCGCGTCGACCTGGGTGATCACTTCGTCGAAGACCTCGCGGCCAGATGCGTCGCGCACCTGGTCGCGCCGCAGCAGCAGTTCCTCGTGCAGCAGGTCGAGCAGTTCCAGCGCGCCTTCGAGCCGCAGCCGCTCGGCGGCGGCCGGGTGTTCGAGTTGCGGTGGCGCGGCGTGTTTGTCCATGTTTGTCCTCGCTTCGATGTCACCCGGTCAGCCGAGCAGGCCGAGGATATGCGTCGACGGCGGTGTCCACCGAGGGCGAGGGTGATGCCTTGCTGTTCAGGCACTGGCGTCACCTGAATCCGGGGTCCGCTTTCCATCATAGTTGCTGACGGTGCGCGTCGCTGGGCATGAGCCATCCTTCGGGCCAGCACGCGCGCCACAGCCTCTATAGTTGAACCTGATCAACAGCCGGCCGAAAACGATGCAGTCGAATCAGCTGGTCGCCGTCCATTGTGGCGAACTGACGAAGTCTTACGGATCCGGCGACGCGCAGGTGCACGCGCTGAGGGGGGTGAACCTCGACATCCGCTACGGCGAACTGCTGATGCTCGTCGGCCCTTCGGGCTGCGGCAAGACCACCCTGCTTTCGATCATCGGAGGCATCCTCGATCCGGATGGCGGACAGTGCAGCGTGCTCGACCACGACTTCCAGCATATGGGAACCGGTGACCGCGCGCGCTTTCGCGGGGGGTCGATCGGCTTCGTGTTCCAGTCGTTCAATCTGCTGCCGTCGCTCACCGCAGTCGAGAATGTCGCCGTTCCGCTGCTGATCAACGGCATGCCGCGCAGGGATGCGGCTGCACGCGCGCGGGCCGTGCTCGATACCGTCGAGTTGGGCGGCCGCGCCGACGCACTGCCGGCGCAGCTCAGCGGGGGGCAGCAGCAGCGCGTGGCGATCGCCCGCGCGCTGGTGCACGAACCGAAGCTGATCGTCTGCGACGAGCCGACCAGCAACCTCGACCATGCGGCGGGGCACCAGGTCATGGCGATCCTGCGGCGCGTGGCGCAGTCGCCGGATCGCGCGCTGGTGGTCGTCACCCACGATGCGCGCATCTTCGAATTCGCCGACCGCATCGCGCACATGGACGACGGGAGGATCGTCGACGTGAGCGGGGGAACGTCGGAGCGGCCGCAATGATCCGGAAATATCTGCTCCCCCTGCTCGCGGCAGTCGGCGTCGCCATCGCGATCGTCGCGGTCGTGATCGACAACCGGCCGGTGCCCGCCGCCCGCCCCGCAGTGCAGACGCCCCGGCCGCCGTTCGCATCCTACGTGAGCGGCGCGGGAATCATCGAGGCCAGCAGCGGAAACATCGCCGTCGGCACCCCGGTGTCCGGGATCGTCACGGCGATCTACGTCAAATGGGGCGATCATGTGAAACCCGGAGACCGGCTCTTCAGCATCGACGACCGCGACCTGCAAGCCCGGCGCCTGCTGGCGCTTGCTGGAGTGAAAGAGGGTGCGGCCAGGCTCGCCCAGGCCAGAGGCCAGCTCAGGCGCGCCGAGAGCGTGTCCGACCGGCGAGCGATCAGCGTCGAGGAAATGGACAATCGTCGATCCGCGGTCGCGATCAGCGAGGCCGCCCTGGCGTCGGCGCAGGCCCAGGTCAGGCAGATCCGGCTCGAGATCGACCGGCGCACGGTGCGTGCGCTGGAGCCCGGCCAGATCCTGCAGATCAGCATACGGCCGGGGGAATTCGCCGCGAGCGGCGACCTTGCCGCCACGCCGTTGATGCTGCTCGGCAGCGACACCCGGCTGTATCTGCGTGTCGACATTGACGAGAACGATGCGTGGCGGGTCAAACCCGGCGCGGAGGCGATGGCATTCGTCCGCGGCAACCCCGATCTCCGGACGCCGTTGCGGTTCGAACGTATCGACCCGTACGTCGTCCCGAAAACCGCACTTACCGGCAACAGCACCGAGCGGGTCGACACGCGCGTGCTGCAGGTCGTCTACAGCTTCGATCCGGCCGCGCTGCCGGCTGCCTACATCGGCCAGCAGATGGGCGTGTTCATCCAGACGGCATCCGGCACGGCGCCGCCGCGTCCGGCGGCAGGCCCGCCATGACCACAGCGGGGGGCTGCACCGCCGCCGTCATGATCGCCGCCGCCGTGGCGGGCTGTGCGACCAGCCCCGACTACCATCCGCCGGTGCTTGCGGTGCCGGCGCACTGGAGCGAGGTCTCTGGAGGCAGCGCGTCGGCAACGACTTCGCAGTCGCCGTGGTGGACAACGTTCGGTGACGCGGAACTTGATTCGCTGGTCGAGCGTGCGGTGCGCGCCAACCTCGATCTGCAGCTTGGCGAAGCGCGTGTGCGCGAGGCGCGCGCGCAGCGCAGCGCCGCCGCCGCACCGCTGTGGCCAGCGATCGATGCGCGGGCGTCGATCGCGCGCGAACGTGAAAGTGCGAACGCGCCCGCGCCGGTGCGGGTGTCGCCGGAGGGCCAGCTGGAATCCCGACCCGGCGACGTCGACAACCTGTTTCAAGCCGGCTTCGACGCGAGCTGGGAGCTCGACCTGTTCGGCGGGCGCCGGCGAGCCGTCGAGGCGGCGCAGGCCGACCTGGAGTCCGCCGTCTACGACCGCGGCGCCGTCATGCTCACGCTGCTCGCCGAAGTGGCCCGCAATTACATCGAGCTGCGCGGACTGCAGCAGCGGCTCCTCGTGCAGCACGCCAGTCAGGCGGCCCGGCAGGACATGCTGGACCTGACCCGGTCGCGCTACGCGGGCGGCATGGCGAGCGAATTCGACGTCGCGCGCGCCGCAGCGCAAGTCGAGGCGGCCGCATCGCAGATCCCCGCACTGGAGGCTGCCTGCAAGGAAACGGTGCACCGCCTCGGCGTGCTGCTCGGCCAGCCCCCGGGCGCGCTGGCCGACGAGCTTCAGCCGGGCCGGCCGGTCCCTGTCGCCGCGGTTCGCCTGCCGCTCGGCCTGCCGTCCGACCTGTTGCGCCAGCGGCCGGACCTGCGACGCGCCGAGCGCCAGCTCGCGGCAGCGTCGGCGCGGGTAGGGGTCGCAACGGCGGATCTCTACCCCAGGTTCTCGCTGCTCGGGACCGCAGGACTCGCGAGCGTCGCGGCGAGCGACTTCTTCAGCCGGGCCAGTACGCTCTGGTCGATCGGCCCGTCGCTGACCTGGCCGATCTTCCGCGGCGGGCAGATCGTCGCCACGATCGAGGTGAGGGACGCGCAGCAGCAGCAGGCGCTGATCGGATACCGGCGGGCGATACTCGGCGCGCTCGAGGACGTCGAAAACGCGCTCGCCGCCTGCAGGCGCGAGCAGGATCGGCGCGCGGCGCTGTTCCGGATGCTGGATGCAAACCAGCGCGCGGCCGACCTCGCCCGCACGCTGTATACGAGCGGGATGACCGACTTCCGCGCGGTGCTCGACGCTGAGCGCGATCTCTTCCAGGCGCAGGACGACCTCGCGCGCAGCGACACCATGGCAGCGAGCGGGCTGGTCGCGTTGTACAAGGCCATCGGCGGCGGCTGGGACGTGCCGACGCTACCATCCGCTGCCATGCCGCCGGACCGGGAAGCGGCGCGCCCCGACATCGCAGGCGGAGTATCCAAGTGATCTACGTAGCCCTGCGGATGCTGCTGGGCGACCGCGCCAAGTACGTGGGGCTGATCTTCGGCATCACGTTCACCTCGTTCCTCGTCACGTTTGCGGCGTCGTACTTCGCCGGGTTCATGACGCGCGGGTTCGCGCTCATCACCGAAAACGGGCGGGCCGACGTGTGGGTCATGGACCCGGCGGTGAATTCGGCGGAGCAGACGACCAACATGCCGTGGTGGGCGCTCGACCGGGTGCGCAGCGTCGCGGGCGTGCGGTCTGCGGAGCCGCTGGCGCTGGGCACCGCGGAAGCGCGCTTCGCGAACGGGCGGTTCCAGCCGTTCCAGGTGATCGGCGTGGACGACGCGACGCTCGCCGG
>JANJWF010000014.1 GCA_024709685.1 Thiobacillus sp. | reverse complement strand
CAACACCATCCGCTGGCTGGAAAACGTGCTGAACGAGAGCAACGCGACCATCATCGTCATCTCGCACGACCGCCACTTCCTGAACCAGGTCTGCACCCACATGGCCGACCTCGACTACGGCACCATCAAGGTCTACCCGGGCAACTACGACGACTACATGCTGGCTTCCAGCGAAGCCAAGGCGCGCCAGGCCGCGGCCAACGCCCGCGCCAAGGACAAGGTCGCCGAGTTGCAGGAATTCGTGCGCCGCTTCTCGGCCAACAAGTCGAAGGCGCGCCAGGCCACCAGCCGCATGAAGATGATCGACAAGATCAAGATCGAGGACTTCAAGCCCTCCTCGCGGCAGAACCCCTATATCCGCTTCGAGCCCGAGAAGGCACTGCATCGCCGCGCGCTCGAGGTCGAGAATCTCAAGTTTGGCTACGACGGGACGCCGCTCTTCAGCAACCTCGGCTTCTCATTGGAGGCCGGCGAAAAAATGGCCGTCATCGGCGGCAACGGCGTCGGCAAATCGACGCTGATGAAGCTCCTGATGGGCGAGCTGACGCCACAATTCGGCGAGGTGCGCTGGAGCGAAAACGCAGCGTCGGCTACTTCTCGCAGGATCACGTCGCCGACTTCGACATGGACAAGAACCTCACCGACTGGATGCACCAGTGGACCCAGCCGGGCGACGACGAGCAGGTGCTGCGCGGGATCCTCGGCCGCCTCCTGTTCTCCGGTGACGATGTCAAGAAATCAGTGCGCGTGCTGTCCGGCGGTGAGAAGGGCCGCATGCTCTACGGCAAGCTGATGCTCGGCCGCCACAACGTGCTGGTAATGGACGAGCCGACCAACCACATGGACATGGAATCGATCGAGTCGCTGAACCTCGCGCTCGACCTGTACAAGGGGACGCTGATCTTCGTCTCGCACGACCGCCAGTTTGTCAGCAGCCTCGCCACCCGCATCCTCGAAATCACCCCCGAGGGCGTCGAGTTCTACATGGGCAACTACGACGAGTACCTGCATTCCAAAGGTCTGGAATGAGGGCATCTCTCTCCAGGCCCTCCCAACGCGGGACCTCGGTGCCCCACAAAGGGGTAGAGCGCCCTGAAGGGCCTTGAAGGGTCCAACGTAATGCCAAGCGTCGATTAGCGAAGCTCGGCCAACAGCTGCGTCATCATGCGATGCGCCTGCGACGCATAGCCGCCGCCGAACATATTGGCGTGGTTGAGGACGTGATACAGGTTGTAGAGCGTGCGGCGCTCCCCATAGCCCGGATCAAGCGGCCAGACTTCCCGGTAGGCGGCATGGAACGCAGGCGCGAAACCACCGAACAGCTCGCTCATTGCAAGGTCGGCTTCGCGGTCGCCGTAATACGTCGCGGGGTCGAAGATGACCGGCATGCCGCCATCCAAAAATCCGTGGTTGCCGCCCCACAGATCGCCATGCAGCAGTGAGGGCTGCGGCCGGTAGCTCGTGAAGAAATCCTCCAGTCGCGCCATCAACGCCTCGCCATCGCGCTGCAGCGCGCCGCCGTAGCCGTTTTGCGCGGCGAGTCCCAGTTGAAAGCCGAGTCGGCGAACGCGCCAGAATTCGACCCAGTCGTCCAGCCAGGCATTCGGCTGCGGCGTGGCGCCGATCCAGTTGTCGTGCGTTGCGCCAAATCGGGTTGCACTCACGCGGTGCTGCTGCGCCAGTTGGCGCCCGAGCATTCCCGCGTCACCGCGCGTCGACAGCGGCAGGTATTCCAGAACCAGATATGCGTGCCCCTCGACGGCGCCCAGACAAATCACCTGCGGCACCCGGACCGCGTCCGCCAGCGCCAGTTCCGTCAGCCCGTCGGCCTCCGCTTCGAACATGCCGAGTCGGTCGGCCCGCTGGGTTTTGACGAAAAAAGTGCGCGTGCCGTCGCCAAGGGTGTACGCCTTGCTGATGTCGCCGCCGTGTATCGCGCGCGTAAGCTTGGGCGCCAACGCTTCGCCGGTTGCGCGGCCGATGGCCGCGGCGAGTTCATGCTCGAACGTGTTCACGGCTTGACCAGCGGCTGGATGTGCACGGTCAGCGCTGCATGCGCCGCGCGCAGCGCCGCCTCGGCCTGCTGCGGGGTGGCGGCGCGGCTGAAGATGAAACCGAGGTAGGCCGCCCCGTCGGGCGGCGGCGCGACCAGCTGGCCCGGATTCGCAGTGATCTCGATAGCGCTGATGGCCGGCACGGCACGCGCGGTGTCGAGCCCGTCGACACCCATGAATATGCCGGCAACCGGGATCGGAATCATCATCACGCCGGCCGCGGCATCGTGCATCTGCGCCGGCAGCGGCAGACCAACGGCGTGGCGCAGCACGATCTCGGCCGACGACATGCCAAGCGTCGAGACCAGTACGCGCCCGCACAGGCCGCCGATGCCGCGCGGCGCGATTTCGAGCAGGTACACGCCGGCATCGTGGATGCGCGCCTCGGCGTGAATCATGCCTTCGGCCACACCGGCCGCCGCACAGAGCTTCGTCACCGCGTCAGCCAGCGCCTGCTGGATGGCCGCTGGCTGGCGTGAAGGCGTGACGAACAGCGTTTCCTCGAAATATGGCCCGTCGAGCGGATCGGGCTTGTCGAACACGGCGAGCACGCTGAGCACGCCCTCATGCAGCACACCGTCGAGCGCGACCTCGGCGCCCGGAATGAAATCTTCCAGCAGCAGGTCGTCGACCTCACGCTGGGCGCGCGACTGGATCTGCCGTACCCGATGCAGTGCGCGCACCAGCTGTTCACGATCATCGACGCGGATCACCCCGCGGCTGGCATTCAGTCGGCGCGCCTTCACCACCCGCGGGAAGCCCGCCACAGCCGCCGCGTCGAGTCCCTGTGCGTCCATCGCGACGAAGGCGGGATGCGGGAGACCGAGCACCCGCTGCAGTTGACGAAAGCGCAGCTTGTCGGTGAGCGCAGCCACCGCGTCGGGTGGATTGCCCGACAGGCCAAGCGCCACGCGCAGCTTTGCCGCCAGTGCTTGCCCGTGATCGTCCACCGCCAGCACGGCGTCGATCGGTTGCTTCAGCGCCCTCAGCACCCGGCGCAGGGCCGCGTCGGGGCGGTGGAACGGCACGCTCATCAACGGCGGCAGCCCCCAGCCGGGCGCAAGCTGAGGGCAGTAATCGGCGCAGGCGACGAGTTCGATGTCCAGGCGCGCGGCGGCGGCCAGGAAGTCCCGGTTGGCGTAGCCCGCAGCGGGCAGCAGCAGCAAAAGGCGCGGCATCGTAGCCTCAGAAACTGGCGAGTTGGGTGTCGGTCGGCTCGGCGCAGCAGTACCAAGGTTCGGAATGATGCGCAATGGGATCGCCGAATTGTGCAGGATCGAGCGGCGGCGCGAGTTCGCCCAATGCGGCATGGGTGCGCGCCCAGATGCCGGCGAACACCTCGGCACGCGGCAATGCGGCCTTTTCGGCGTCCATCACCCAGGCCATGATGTCGCGTTGCAAGGCATCGACACGCGGATCGTCGGCCTGCCACGGATAGCCGAGCATGGCTTCATCGAAGACGCCCATCCGCCCGGCGAAATCCGGCAGCTGCATCAGATACGAGCCCTGCGGCACCAGCAGGCGGATCGCCAGCTGGACTGGCGGCACCGCCTCGATCAGGTTGAGCCTGAGTAGCGCGGCGAGGAGCTCGCGATAGCCCCTCAGCGTGGTCCACGGCGTGAACGGAACGAAGGTGGGCGCGAGCGCGATGCCGAGCGCACGGCAATGCGCCAGCGCCGCCTCGAAACCCGCGCGGGTATGGCCCTTGGCGAGCCGGTACAGGATCGCGTCGTCGACCGACTCGACCGCGGTGACGATGAACAGCAGGCCGCATTGCTTGAGACGCGGCAGCAGCTCGGCGTGGTTCAGCAGGTGCTCGACCTTGATCGTCGCGTCCCAGCTCAAATCGGGGAAGCGCGCGTGCAGCGCCTCGGCCACTTTCAGCGCATGGGTCGGGCCGTTGAGAAAATCGGGATCGCCGAAGCTGATGTGCTGCGCGCCCACCCCGACTTGCTGCGCGATGTCGGCGATCACCGTCTCCACCGGCACGATGCGGAATTTCCCTTCGTATACCGGCACCACCGGACAATGCCGGCACAGATGTTTGCAGCCGCGGCTCGCCTCGGCAAAGCCGGTGATTTTCTGCTTGCCGTCGGCGAGGATCAGTTTGGCGTAGCGTTGCAGTTCGGGCAGGCCGCGCCGCTCGGGCAGCAGGAATTCGATCTTGTCGCGCCGCACCAGGGTGCTGGCCGGCGCCACGCCCGATTGCACCCAGGCCAGCAGGTCCGGCTCGGATTCGCCGCCGAAGATGGCCTCCACGCCAAGCGCTTTCAGCCACGCAGCGTTGACCGGCGCATAGAGGCCGAACGCGGCGATGCGAGCGTGCGGTGCCAGCGCGCGGATTTTGGGAAGCGCCGCCGCGGCGATCCGCGTGGCGGTGTGCATGCCCAGATAGATCGCCACGTATTCCGCGTGCGCGAACGTCGCCGGATCGAGCTTCTGCTGCGACAGGTCGACGCAGGCGGCAGGGATCCGTTCGCGCGCGAACCACGCGGCCGGCTGCGCCAGGTTGAACGGCTGCCGCCCGAGCTCGTAGGGGCTCACCAAGACAACGCGCGCCCCGGAGGGCGCGCCTGTTCCTGCTGTGTGGCTTGCCATGGCAGAACGCTTACTTGGTCTTGGGACGCTGCTCGAACATCTTGGAAATGCCGGGGTCACGCGAGGCGCCTGCGGCTTCCATGCGCTTGAGGTATTCGTCCCACATCGCGGCCTGGTTGACGCCGAGGTCGTGCAAATATTCCCAGGAATAGATTCCGCTGTTGTGGCCGTCGGAGAAGGTGAAGTTGATAGCATACAAGCCGACCGGTTCTGCGGCGTTGATCAGCACTTCGCGCTTGCCGGTCTGCAGCACCTCCTGGCCCGGGCCGTGGCCGCGTACTTCGGCGGACGGCGAGTAGACGCGCAGGAACTCGAACGGAAGTTCGAAACGAGTGCCGTCGGAAAAAGCGATTTCCAGCTTGCGGGAGACCTGATGAAGCTTGATGTCGGTTGGAGTGGGGGTGGACATGATTGAAACACTCGAAATGAACGCCAACCCGAAGTTTAAACCCGTCGTGCGGAGATTAGACCCTTGCGTGACAAGGGACTGACGTCGATGCCGACCTGAAACTGGCGCGCCCGGCGCGATTCGAACGCACGACCCCTGCCTTCGGAGGGCAGTACTCTATCCAGCTGAGCTACGGGCGCATGGAGTTTGATGGCTCCTGGGACGGCGAAGCATAGCGGGTTTGCCGCGTGCCGTCCATCCACGAACGCGCGCCGCCCTTTCCTGTCGAGGTGGCTTTCCTTATATAATCGCGGCTTTCGATGCCCCCCCAAGGAACCATTTCATGGCCGATTCGCATGCCAAAATGACTCAAGCCACCCCGCAGGAAGTCATCATTTCAGTTGTCGCCGGACTGTTTGCACCCCTGCTGGCGATTTTCCTGGTCATTATGCTAATCGTTAGCATCCAGGGTAAGCAAAAGCCCGACGCTTCCGACGAGGTCGCCCAGAAGTCCACGCTCTCGCGCATCAAGCCTGTCGCCCAGCTGGCGGCGCTCGACGCCAGCGCGCCCAAGGTCGAAAAATCAGGCCAGCAAGTCTACGACGCCGTGTGCACCGCGTGCCACGCGGCGGGCGCGCTGAACGCACCCAAGTTCGGCAACAAGGGGGACTGGGGCCCTCGTATCGCCCAGGGCTACGACACCGTGGTCAAGAACGCCACCCAGGGCATCCGCCAGATGCCTCCACGCGGCGGCGCCAGCGATCTTTCAGACGCGGAAGTGGCCCGCGCAGTGGTCTACATGGCCAACTCGGCCGGTGCCAGCTTCAAGGTACCGGAAGCGGCAGCGGTAGCACCCGCAGCGGCGGCAGCACCCGCAGCGGCAACGCCGGCACCAGCGGCAGTTGCGGCACCCGCAGCCGCAGCGCCCACAGCTGCGGCGCCCGCAGCGGCAGCAGCGCCGGCAGCCGCCGCTCCCAAACCGGACCCCGCCAAGGGCAAGCAGGTTTTTCAGACCACTTGCTCGCTCTGCCACGCCACCGGCGTCGCCGGCGCACCCAAGCTGGGCGACAAGGCGGCCTGGGCTCCCCGTATCGCGCAGGGCTACCCCACGCTCTTCGACCACGCGCTCAAAGGCATTCGCGGCATGCCGCCCAAGGGAGGCAGCCCCAATCTGCCCGAGGCCGACCTCGCCAATGCGGTCGGCTACATGGTCACCGAATCCGGCGGCAAGCTGTAAACGCATGATGCCCGGCCGCACACCCCCTCAGATATCCCCGAGCACCGCGGCCGGTTGCTCGCCGAGGGGCTGAACCAGGGCATGCGGAGCACCTGCCCACAGTGCGGGAGCGACAAGATCCGCAGCGGCACGCGGCACACTCACGACAGCGTGCGCCACGTGCTGATGTACAGGCCATTGCGCTGTCGCCACTGCCGCCATCGCTTCTGGCTGGTGAGCCCGTTCAAACTCCTGTTGCTGCTCCTAGCCGTCGGCGCGTTGGTCGGCGCAACCGCCTGGCTTGCACGCAACCAGCACGCACCCGTCTCCGCGCCCACCAGCCTGCCGCACGTGCGCGCCGAGCAGGGCGACGCCGAAGCGCAGCTGAAATTGGGCCTGCGCTACGCCGAGGGCGACGGCGTGATCCAGAACGACAAGGAAGCCGCCAGATGGTTTGTACTGGCAGCCAGACAGGGCTTGCCGGAGGCCCAATATCACTACGGCCTCGCACTGCTGAATGGCAGGGGGGTGGTACAGGACTACCGCTCGGCCTTCAACTGGATCGAAATGCCGGCCCGGAGCGGCTACGCCAAGGCGCAATACAGCCTGGGCGAACTCTACCGCTACGGCACCGGTACCGCGATGGACAAGGCGCGTGCCTACCTGTGGTTCAACCTCGCCGCCGCGCAAGGGATGGGGGCTGCTGCCAAGGCGCGCGACAGTCTGGTGCGGCAACTGAAACCCGAGCAGATTTCAGCGATGCAGGAAGAAGCGCAGCGCATCAGCCACCCCGCCTCACCGGCCACGGCGCAGGCGGAACCTCGCGCCGCACCCTGACTGCTCCGACTCTGCGGATGCGCGTATGCTGTCCGCGTCCGCGCCGTCCAGCGGCCACGCAGGTGCACATTCGCTTCCGACGCACGCGTGCGGTCAATGCACCCGGCTACGCACCCGCAGCGTCGTCAATGCACCAGCGGCGATTGACCATACCGGTTCCAGACTGATCAAGCCAGTAGCCACGCTGACATTGGCGTCCATCGTGGCCGGCAGCCATCGGGGCAGCGACGCTTTTGTCTCTTAAGATTTCCCTAAGGTGACGCGCGTACTGTCTGCGACATCTTGCTAAAGGGGCCCGTCATGACGCGTTCTATATCCCAACCGTCTCGCGTATTCGATCCGCTGCTGCGAATCCTTCACTGGGCCATCGCTCTGTCGATCGTCGCCCTCATCGCCAGCAGCCAGCTGGCCGAAGCGTTCGAACACGGCCCTTACAAGGACGCCATCTGGAACGTGCATATTCTCAGCGGCTATGTGCTGACGGCCGGCCTGCTCACGCGTCTGCTATGGGGCATGGTCGGGCCGACGAGCGCCCGCTGGCGCGATCTCTGGCATCCGTCGGTGTGGAAGAACAGCCTGATGAGCCTGCGTCTGCCGAGCGCCCATCGCGCCGGGCACGACCCGATCGCCAGCCTGGCCTATCTGTTCGCCTACGCGCTGATGGCGCTGATGGTCGTTACCGGGCTCGGACTCACCGCCAGCGAATTCCATACCGGCCCGCTCGCCGCATGGTTCGGAAACGCCGGCTGGCTGGAAGACGTGCTGGAAGATCCCCACGAGATCGGCTTCATCCTGCTCCTCGGCTTCATCGGACTGCATATGGCGGCGCTCGTATTTCACCAGTTCCGCGGCGAACGGGTCGCACAGAGCATGATCACAGGCAAACAATATTTCAACCAGCAAACAGGAGTACAGCATGATTAAGCAGCTTGCTTGGGTAGGTCTCGCGTTGCTGTCGGCCAATGCCGCAGCCGACAGTCCCGCAACGTTCATGGCACAGTACGCGAAGGAGGCAGGCGTCGCAGTCTCCGCCCTGTCGCCCGCGCGCGGCGAAGCCTTTTTCCGCGCTGAGCATTCGGGGCGTGACGGTAAGCAGAGCTGCGCCACTTGCCACAGCGCGAACCCGAAACAGACGGGCAAGACCCGGGTGGGCAAGCCCATCGAACCGCTGGCGCCGTCCGCCAACCCGGAGCGGTTCACCGACGCGGCCAAGGTGGAGAAATGGTTCCGCCGCAATTGCAAGGACGTGCTGCAGCGCGAATGTACCCCCCAGGAAAAAGGCGATTTCGTCGCCTGGCTCAACCAGATCAAATAAGGAGTGAAACATGAATTACCTGTTACGTGGTATCGGTGTCGTTGCAGCGGTCGGCGCGCTCAGCCTGCTGGCCTTTTCCGTGCCGCCGGGCGGCGAGGCGCGCGGAGACGGAGGGGACGATGTGATGCCCCGCCTCACCCACAAGGCATGGCAGCAGGAATGCGCCAGCTGCCACCTGGCCTTTCCGCCTTCGATGCTGCCGCGCGCGTCATGGCAGAAGATGATGAGCGGACTCGACCAGCACTTCGGCGAGGATGCCAGCCTTGATCCGGCAACCGAGGCTGATATCCTGAAATTTCTGGAAGCGAACGCGGCTGACAGCGGCGACAGCAAGATGGGCAGCCGGGTGATGCGCATGGACAAGAACACGGCACCGCTGCGTATCACCGAAACCCGCTGGTTCGTCCGCAAGCACGATGAAGTGCCGCGCGCCACCTGGTCTCGCAAGTCGATCGGATCGCCGGCAAACTGTGCAGCGTGCCACCGCGAGGCCGAGCAGGGAAACTACGACGAAGACGCGATCAGGATTCCGAAATAAGTGAAACGAGGCCATGCGCATACTCTTGGTGGAAGATGACCGCCTGCTGGGCGACGGCGTCAAGGCCGGCCTGACGCAGGCGGGCTACGCCGTCGATTGGGTGCGCGACGGCGAGGCGGCGGTGGCAGCGTTGTCCACCGAAACCTTCGCCGCGGTGGTGCTCGACCTGGGATTGCCGAAACGCGACGGCCTGTCGGTCCTGAAATGGATGCGCGGGCGCCATGACGCGACGCCGGTGTTGATTCTCACTGCACGCGACCAGCTGGACGACAAGGTGCGCGGGCTCGACCTCGGTGCCGACGACTACGTGCTGAAGCCCTTCGATCTCGACGAGATCGCCGCACGGTTGCGGGCATTGGTGCGGCGCGCCCACGGCCGCACTGAGCCCGTGCTGATCCTGGGCGAAATCGAGCTCAACCCGGCTGCGCGCACGGTGACACGGAACGGCGAGCCGGTCGAATTGACGCCCCGTGAATTCGACCTGCTGCATCTGCTGCTGGAGAACAGTGGCCGCGTCCTGGCGCGGCGCACGCTGGAAGAGCAGCTCTATACCTGGCAGGACGCAGTCGATAGCAACGCACTCGAAGTCCACATCCACCATCTGCGGCGTAAGCTCGGAAACGAGCTGATCCGCACCGTGCGCGGCGTCGGCTACATGGCATCGGCGGAAGCTTCCGCGCCATGAGCCAGCCGGCCCCGTATTCCCTGCGCCGCCGGCTGGTGTGGCTGCTGACCAGCGCGGTGGCGCTGATCTGGCTGGTGGCGGCTGTATTGGTGTACCAGCGCACGCACCACGAGGCCGACGAACTGCTCGACACCCAGCTGACCCAGGTCGCCGATACGCTGCTGGCGATCGTGGCAGGCGGCGAGGTCGACCATTTCGTCAAGGAACTGCGCGAGCATGCGGATCACGGCCCGGTTCCGATTGCATTCGAGGTCTGGCACAACGACGACGGCAAGATGCGGCGCCTGGCGACCTCGCCCGGGCACGAGACCTTTGTGACCGGCATGTCCGATGGCTTCAGCGAACACCCGCACCAGGGCGCACGCTGGCGTTTCTATACGGTGCAGGATGACGACGCCGAATACCGCGTGGTAGTGGGACAGGCCCATGCCGCGCGTGAAAGCCTGGCGCGCGAAATCGGCCTGTCGCTGCTGATTCCCGCCGTGCTCGCGCTGCCGCTGATGGCGCTTGCCATGTGGTGGGGCGTCGGCCGTTCGCTGCGGCCGGTGGAGACGCTGGCGCGGCAGGTCGGCGCGCTCGACGCCCAGGCCCTGGCGCCGATCGACGACGCGCTCGCCCTGCCGAACGAGATTGCCCCCCTGCGCGCTGCACTCAATGCCCTGATCCAGCGTGTCAACAAGGCTTTCGAAAACGAGCGCCGCTTCACTGCCGATGCCGCGCACGAACTGCGCACTCCGCTGGCGGCATTGAAGGTGCAGGCGCAGGTGGCGCTGCGGGCGCAAACGGTCGATAGCCAGCAGCGCGCGCTGGCGCAGGTGATCGCCGGTGTCGACCGGATGACTCACCTGGTCGAACAGTTGCTGACGCTGGCGCGCGTCGACCCGGCCAGTCAGGGCGCCACGCCGCAGCCGCTGGATCCGGCCGAAATCATCACCGACGTGGGCATGGAATTATTGCCGCAGGCCCAGCGGCAGGGGCAGACCCTGGTGGTCGATGCCGCACCGGGATGCCGCATCGCGGTGACCGCGGCGTGGCTGCGGATTGCGGTGCGCAATCTGCTGGACAATGCACTGCGCTATGCGGGCGAAGGCGCACGCGTCGAGGTGCGTCTGGTTTGCAGCGGATCAAGCTGCGCGATCAGCGTGGCAGACGACGGTCCCGGCGTTGCCCCTGCGCTGCGCTCGCAACTGAGTGCACGCTTCGTGCGCGGTGAAGTCGAAGGGGATGGTTGCGGACTAGGGCTTTCCATCGTCTCCCGCATCGCGGCGCTGTCGCATGCGCGACTCGAACTGGGTGACGGGCTTCGGCGCGCGGACGGCGGCCACGGCTTCGCCGCCACGCTGCGCTTCACCCGCGTATCCGGCCGGAACGAATGACCGCTCAGTAGCCGTAACCTCCCCGTCCGCCGGGACCCATGCCCTTGCCACCGCCCGGGCCCATGCCGGGGCCGCGATCCGCCGGCGGCATGTCAGGCAGGGTCTTGCCTTGGGCCTTGGCACGCGCCTGCATTTTCTTGTGGTGCTCAAGACGGATGGCCTCGCGCTCCTCGTCGGTTTTCGCGGCGCGCATGCGACTCTGATATTCGGCGCGCTCCTGCCCCGTCATCAACTCGTAGCCGTAAATGCGCTCGCCTTCCTGCGCCTGCATCGGACCACCACCGGGCATCTGTGCCATCGCCGGGGCGGCGATGCCCAACGCCATGCAAAGGGAAAGGGCCGGTATTGAAACGTGTTTCATCATGCTCTCCTGTGTGAACAAATAATGTCTCCCCTACGCTGGTGCTTTTGCCGGCGTTCGGCTTAAATCTAGTACACGGCACTTTTTTGTTCCGATGCCGCTGCAAAAAAAACTGAAAACCTGATGGGCTGCCCATGGCGCCGGCCAGCATCTACGGCACGACCCGAATCTCCGTCACCGTATAGGTGCCATCGATCCGCTCCGCATGGAATTTCACCTTGTCACCCAGCTTGACCGCGTTCAACTGCTCGGGCGACTGCACCCGAAACATCATGGTCATGGCCGGTATGTCGAGATTGGTGATGGGGCCGTGCCGGAGCGTGATCTTGGCGTTCGCTGCATCGATCTTGCGCACCACGCCTTCGCTCATCGTGGCGGCTGCCTGGGCAGGATGCGAGGCCGCGGATTCGGCGTGTAGCGGCGCGGCGATCGCCAGCCCCGCCAGCAGGAAAATCCATTTTTTCATCTTGCATCTCCTTGTTTCGGAGTGACGGTAATCGTGCCGCGCATGCCGGCTTCGTAATGTCCGGCGATCAGGCAGGCGAACTCGAAGCTGCCGGCACGATTGAAACGCCAGACAAATTCACCCGTGTTGCCCGGCGCGACATGCGCCATGTACGGCTCGTCGTGCTGTATGCCGGGAAATCTGGCCATCAGGTGATGTGTTTGACGTGCCCACGCCCGCACCTTCATTGTAGTGAACCCCATCTCGATCGTGCCTTAAGGGCCCTGTCCCCGGTCATCAACGGCAGCGTGTTGTCCGGCAGCGGCATTTCCATTTCGGCCATGCCGTGCTCGCCCATCACCAGGTAGTCGGGAAACAGCCCGGATATGGTGCGGGCGAGCAGTTGTGGTCGACGCCGATCATGGTCGGCGCACGCCATCGCGTTCATGGCGTGGTGGCTCTTGTGGCAGTGGAGGGCTCAATCGCCTTCCTCGTCGGCGACGAACCCGATCTGGCGCATCAAAGGTTCCGTCTCGTGGCAGCCTGCCATCATCCCTGCGGCCGTCACTTCCGGTTCCGGTGCGGGATGCGAGAGCGTGCAGCCCAGCATGGACGCAGGCGCAAACGCCTGCAACGGCAGGGCCATCAGTAGGAATCGGTGGAATCGGGCGCGCACGCGGGGTGCCCGGGCGGCGTTATTTCAGCGCCTCTTGCGCGGCTCGTAGTGCACCACGGCGCGCATGATCTCGGAGTAGGGAAATTCGGCATGGCCGCCGAAATGCGCCTGCCCCTGCAGGACGGTGGCGGCAATATCGGTTGTTTCATCCCCCGCACCCTCCATCGCCTCGGCCAGCCCCCGCACGCCGCCGCACTGCGCACGAATTTCCTTGCCGAACGGCCACGGCGCATCGGGATTGGCCTTCAGCGCGAACAACGCGTTCTCATGCAGCGCCTGATAGAAGGCCATGCAGTGTGCGCGCACCCCCGGATCTCCGCAGGCGATGGCCTCGCGTTCGGCGAGATTGAGCCTGCGCGAGCGGTCGCAACTCACACAGCGCGACAGCAGGGCCCGCTCGAACGGGCAGCTGTATTCGATGTAGGCCTTGCGGGCCAGTTTATAGGCGTCTTCGTTGTACTCGGCCATGAGGCATCATACCAAGCCAGGTCGAACAGCCCGCCGCCTTGTTACCAGTCGTCTCCGGACAGGCGCTGGTCCAGCTCGCGCTCGGCGGTGAGTGTTTCCTGAGCGGCGATTTCATTCTCAGCGAAGATCATCTTGTACCTGTCGCCGGTGTTCGGGTCGAGCGTCTTGCGCAGTTCGTTGGTATGCGCCCTGGCTTCCTTGAA
This sequence comes from Thiobacillus sp., assembly GCA_024709685.1. Lineage (GTDB taxonomy): Bacteria > Pseudomonadota > Gammaproteobacteria > Burkholderiales > Thiobacillaceae > Thiobacillus. Next base: position 8,929 of record JANJWF010000014.1, on the reverse strand, counting down.
GGTCGGCCATTCGCCCTGCTTTTCCAGCACCTTGAACATTCCCACACGAAAAACGTAGTAAGGCATGCTGTCCCCTCAGTTCAGCTTGCCGTGGCACTGCTTGTACTTCTTGCCCGATCCGCACGGGCAGGGATCGTTGCGGCCGACCTTGGGCAGGGCCTCGACCGGCGCGGCCACCGCGACCGCAGTCTCGTCGAAGTCCTTGCCCTCGTCGTATTCGGCATGCTGGTACTCCACGTGGGTTGGTTCCTCGTACAGATCGACCGCCTGCACGTCTTCGGGTGCGCGCACCTGCACGGACATGGTGATCTGCGTGACCTCGAGCTTGATCGCATCGAGCATGCCGGCAAACAGTTCGAACGCCTCGCGCTTGTATTCCTGTTTGGGCTGCTTCTGCGCGTAGCCGCGCAGGTGTATGCCCTGACGCAGATGATCCAGCGCCGACAGGTGGTCGCGCCAGTGGATATCCAGGCTTTGCAGCATGATGGCGCGCTCGAACTGGCGCAGGCCCTCGGCGCCGACCAGCACCTCCTTCTCCTTGGCGGATGCGTCAGCAGCCTCACAGATCTTCTTGCGCAGGCCGTCCTCGTGCAGCGTCTTGTCCTCGTCCAGCCACTGCTGCAGCGGCAGATGGAGCGAGAACTGCGCGGCCAGGGTCTTTTCCAGACCCGCCACGTCCCACTGCTCGTCCATGCTGCCCGGCGCGATGTGCTGGCTGATGGTGTTGTTCAGCACGTCGTCGCGCATGGCGCGGATGGTGTCGCCGATGTCGATGCTCGCGAGGAGCTCGTTGCGCTGCTCGTAGATCACCTTGCGCTGGTCGTTCGAAACGTCGTCGTACTCAAGCAGCTGCTTGCGGATGTCGAAGTTGCGCTGTTCGACCTTGCGCTGCGCGTTTTCGATCGCACGCGTCACCCACGGATGCTCGATCGCCTCGCCCTCGGGCATCTTCAGGCGGTTCATGATCGCGGCGACGCGGTCGGAAGCGAAGATGCGCAGCAGCGGATCTTCCAGCGACAGGAAGAAACGGCTGGAACCGGGGTCGCCCTGGCGCCCGGAACGACCGCGCAGCTGGTTGTCGACGCGGCGTGATTCGTGGCGCTCGGTGCCGATGATGTGCAGGCCGCCAGCCGCCAGCACGGCGTCGTGGCGCACCTGCCAGTCGGCCTTGAGCGCCGCGGTTCGAGCGTCTTTCTCGCTGTCGGTGAGTGCTTCGTCCTGCTTGATGGCGTCGAGCTCCTTCTGGATGCTGCCGCCCAGCACGATGTCGGTGCCACGGCCCGCCATGTTGGTGGCGATGGTGATGGCGCCCGTCATGCCCGCCTGCGCAATGACCTCGGCTTCGCGCGCGTGCTGCTTGGCGTTCAGCACGTTGTGCGGCAGCCCCGCCTTTTTCAGTTCAGCGGAGAGTTTTTCGTTGGCCTCGATCGAGGTGGTGCCCACCAGTACCGGCTGACCGCGCTCATGGCAGGCACGGACGTCGTTGATCACCGCCGTGTCGCGCTCGTGCCCGGTGCGATAGACCTGGTCGTGCTCGTCCTTGCGGATCATCGGGCGATGCGTCGGAATGACCACGGTTTCCAGCCCGTAGATGCTCTGGAATTCGAAGGCCTCGGTGTCCGCGGTGCCGGTCATGCCCGAAAGCTTCTCGTACATGCGGAAATAGTTCTGGAAGGTGATCGAGGCGAGCGTCTGGTTCTCCTTCTGGATCGCCACGCCTTCCTTGGCCTCGACCGCCTGGTGCAGACCCTCGGACCAGCGGCGGCCGCTCATCAGGCGGCCGGTGAATTCGTCGACGATGACAACCTCGCCCTGTCCGTCGGAGCCCGGCTGCACCACGTAGTGCTGGTCCCTGAAGAACAGCGCATGCGCTCGCAGTGCGGCATACAGGTGGTGCATCAGCATGATGTTGGAGGCGTCGTAGAGGCTGCCGCCGGGCGGCAGGAGGCCCATCTCGGTCAGAATCTCCTCGACCTTTTCGTGCCCCGCCTCGGACAGCAGCACCTGGCGCGACTTCTCGTCGACCGAGTAGTCGCCTTCGGATTCCTCGTCCAGCTGCCGCGTCAGGCGCGGCGGAACGAGATTGACCTGCTGGTACAGCGCGGTGCTCTCTTCGGACTGGCCAGAGATGATCAGCGGGGTACGCGCCTCGTCGATCAGGATCGAGTCGACTTCGTCGATGATGCAGAAAGCCAGCGGACGCTGCACCTTCTCGCCCAGCTGAAAAACCATGTTGTCGCGCAGATAGTCGAAACCGTATTCGTTGTTGGTGCCGTAGGTGATGTCGGCGGCGTAGGCGGTCTGCTTGGCATCGTGCGGCATCTGCGACAGGTTGACTCCGGTGGTCAGCCCGAGGAAGCCGTAGACCCGTCCCATCCATTCGGCGTCACGGCTCGCGAGGTAATCGTTCACGGTGACCACGTGAACGCCCTTGCCCGCCAGCGCATTCAGGTACGCCGGCAGCGTCGACATCAGCGTCTTGCCCTCGCCGGTACGCATCTCGGCGATCTTGCCGTCGTGCAGCACCATGCCGCCGACCATCTGTACGTCATAATGGCGCAGCCCGAGTACGCGCCTGGCGGCCTCGCGCACCGCGGCAAAGGCTTCCGGCAGCAGCTTGTCGAGCGATTCACCCTGCCCGATACGCGCCTTGAATTCCGCGGTCTTGGCGTTGAGCTCGGCGTCGGTGAGCTTTTCCATCGCCGGCTCCAGCGCATTGATCGCTTTCACCTTTTGCAGGTATTGTTTGACCAGCCGGTCGTTGCGGCTGCCGAAGACTTTCTTGAACATGGATTGCAGCATGAGGAATCCGAAATGTCCGCAAGGCGCGGTAAATCGTCAAATTTTAACATAGCGGAGCGGGCATCCCTTGACGCCCGGGTGCCACCCGCGTGAGCGCCTCCAGCCTGTCCGACCTGCTCGCCAGGCAACTGCCACCCGGGCTTGCCGCGCGCGCCCGCGCGCTGCTGGACACCCAGGCGGCGCTTGATCGCGTCCTGCCCGCCGCACTGGCTGGCCACGTTCGCGTCATGCAACTGGAAACAGGCGTGTTGAGCCTGGCCTGCGACAGCGGCGCGGTCGCCAGCCGGCTGCGCCATCAGACCGATGCGCTGACAGCCCGCCTCGGCAGGCACGGCACCGTCGTGACGACGGTGCGGGTCAGCGTCAACCCCGAACTGCTGGCGCGCTACACCCCTCCCGTCGAAAAGGCCGGCTTGCCGCCCGCCGCACTGGACGGGCTGGCCCACCTGAATGCGGAAATCGAAGATGGCCCTTTGAAGGAGGCGCTCGACCGCCTGTTGCGCCACCATCGGAAGGGCTGATCAGGGGGCTGGACCGTCAGCGTGTCCCGCGGCCGTCGCGGTCACGCCCGCGGTAGACCTGGCTGGCGGGCTGTCCCGGCAGGGGGCGCTGCCCACGTTCCTCCCGGGCTTCACCACGTTGCGGCACTGCCTCGGGGCGACCCCGCGGCGCTTCCGTGCTGGGCCGCATGGATGGCCGGTTGGCCGGCGGCCCCATCACCGAAGGGGCGGCGGGACCGGGCGCCGGCCTTGCGTCCCCTCGCTCCGCGGCTTGTCCGCGTACCGTCGCAGCGGGTCGTGTGGGCGGCACTTCGCGCCGCTCGGTCGCTTGCTCGCGTGCCGGTGCCTGCCTGCGCTCGGCCGCCGCAGGCGGCGCCGGCCGTGCCTCGGGCCGCCCGCTCCCTTGCGCCCTCGGGCGGTCCGCCGCAGGCGGGGTCGCGGTCCGCCTGACCTCGTCGTAACGCGGCGGCCGCGGCGGGGGCGTCCGCTCGGGTCCCGCCTCGGCGCCGAGCGGCGGCCGCGGCAAGGTGCGCCTGTCCTCGATGCGGCGTGCTGGCGGTATCACGTAATGGGCGTCCGGAACCGCCTCGGTGCGGGCCCGGCGAGGCGCGTCGTTCAAGGGCCGGGCCCTTTCGCGCGGCGCCCGCGTCGACACCACCGGTCGTGCGACGACTTCCCGCGGCGGCTGCGTCCCCTTGGGGGCTCCGCCAAACAGGCTGGCTCGCGTAGGCTTGACCGGCAGTTCGCCGCGCACCGGGGTGAATTCGGCGGAGCGAAAACGATCCTCCGCGGCAGGACGCATCCGCTCGCGGCCGAATCTGTCTGCCGGCACCGTGAGGACGGCACGCGGCCGCGTCGCATTGTGGTAATGGATCTCGCCGACGTTGACGATCGTGGTCTGCCGGATCACCACGTTGTTGACGATGCGCGGCCCGCCCCATCCCCCCCACCAGGCCTGTCCCCTGTGGCGCGGCGGACCCCACCAAGGGATCACCGGCTCGCCCCAACTCAGCGCCACCCACCACAGACCGGGCAGCCCGACGCTGAGCCGCGCCGACACGTCGCCGTTGCGGACCATGAACCCCACCAGCGCGGGGGAATACCGCGGGCGCCGGACCACCGGCCCCGGCGCCCACGCCCAATAGCCGTCGATAGAAACCCAGCGTCCGTAGTGGAAGGGCGCCCAGCCCCACGGCGCATCGTCGACCCAGGTCCATTCGTAATAGGGATCCCATACCCAGTAGCCCGTGCTGTAGGGTACCCAGCCCACGCTCATGCCGGAGGGAATCCACACTGCGCCGTAGGTCGGGACCACCCGCCAGTGACCGTGGTAGTCGAGCTCTTCCGCGCCGTAGACCTCGGGCGGCAGATAACGCGCGCTGATCGAGTCGCCGATGCGGTCGCTGCGCTCATCGTTCCAGCGATCCCACGCGTCGGGTGATGGTGCAGCGTAAGTGGCCACTTGCACCGGATTGCCCGCCGTGATCACGATGTCCTCGGAAGGGTAGATGCTCAGCGAGCGCCCGTCCGAGGTGGTCACCGTGGCCTCGCCACCGCGGTGGACGATGAAATGAGTGTCGCGGGTGCCGACCTCGACCCGGTAGTAGCCGGGATGCTCGATGAGAAAAACGGCATTCGGCGTGCTGACTTCCACCGCATCCCCCGTCTCCATGCTGCGCATGTCGAAGGAAGCGAGGCCGCTGGTGATGCTGAACTGGATGCGGTGCGCTTCCTGCGCCACCAATGACAGCTGGGTGTCCTCGTCGGCCCGCACGAAGCTGCGGCGGTCGAACTGCACTTCGAGATTGGCGTCGTTGCCGGTATAGAGCGCATCCCCCTCCGCCAGCGCGAGGTTAGGCCTGGCACGCGCCCAATCCTCCGCCCCCGGCCGCCAGTAGGACACCTCGCCGTCGATGTAGCCGAGACGCGGAGGCGTCGGCGCCCACGAGTCGTCATCCGCGGCCAGCGCTGCGGTATGGGTCCACGCGAGCACGAGCAGCAGAGGGATCAACCAGACTTGTTTGAGGTAGCGCATGGAACCTTCCCGTAATCAGGGTTGAGCTCGGTCGGAGGCAGAGAAGGCGGCCTTCCCGCCCGCCCCGCAACTATGTTTATAGCCCTTCGAGCGTGCCCCGAGCGAATTGGTTCTGCCTGGTCGCAATACGGAAGCGGCGCAGCGCCGGCGAGCGGAAAGATCATGCGCCAGCGGGTCTGAACCCGCGCAAATCACCTCAATACCAACCGCTCCACCACATAGAACAGGGCCGCCACCACGCCGACCACAAGTGCGAAGCGCAGCACGCGCACGATATAGCCTAGGTATTGGCGATTGCCGCTAAAGAGCCATGCCAGTCCGAGCGCCGCCACCGAGATGAGCAGGGCGACGAGCAGCAGGCGGATGACGATCATGCCGTGAGGGGATGCAACCGCAGGAAAGCGGGTGGGACGTCCTCGTTGTGTACGAAGCTGACGAATTCCCAGGATTCCCCGTGCTGCAGCAGTTCTCGCAGCAGCATGTTGTTGAGCGCGTGCCCCGACTTGTAGGCCTCGAACGCACCGATGATGGGGTGGCCCAGCAGGTAGAGGTCGCCGATGGCGTCGAGCACCTTGTGCTTGACGAATTCGTCTTCGTAACGCAGGCCATCCTGGTTGAGCACGCGGTATTCATCCATGACGATGGCGTTGTCGAGCGATCCGCCGAGCGCCAGGCCCTGGTTGCGCAGATACTCGACCTCGTGCATGAAGCCGAAGGTGCGGGCTCGTGCAATTTCTTTTGTATAGGCGGTGTCAGCGAAGTCGACGCTGACGGTCTTGCCGCTCTTGTCGAACACCGGATGCTTGAAGTCGATGGTGAACTCGACCTTGAAACCGTTGTGTGGGACGAAGCGCGCCCACTTATCGCCGTCGCGCACCTCGATCGGCCGGGTGACGCGCACGTAGCGCTTGGCTGAGTCCTGTTCGACGATGCCGGCGGACTGCAGCAGAAACACGAACGGCGCTGCGGAGCCGTCCATGATGGGGATTTCGGGGCCGGTGAGATCGACCAGCAGGTTGTCGATACCCAGCCCCGCGAGCGCGGACATCAGGTGCTCGACGGTGGCCACCTTGGCCGGACCGGATTCGAGCATCGAGCACAGCCGGGTGTCGGTGACGAGATAGGGATCGGCCTTGAGTTCGATGGGCGGGTCGAGGTCGACGCGACGAAACACGATGCCGTGATTGGGGGCGGCCGGGCGCAGGGTCATCTCGACCTTGACCCCGGAATGCAGGCCGACACCGGTCGCCTTGACCGGCGTTTTCAGGGTACGTTGCTTGATCATGCCGCTATTTTAGCCGGTCGCAGGAATAGGGCGGCCGTTATACGAGTATGGAAGTGAGACCCGGCCCTGCCTGAACGGTTCAACCAAACCGGTGAATCGCCCATCCCAATGAGCGATCCGCACGGACACACCCCATGCGGACCGATGCGAGAACCGCCACGCTCAGTCCGCCTGGCGACGCAGGAAAGCCGGTATATCCAGGGTGTCGATACCGGAATCGGTCATCGCCTGCACCGTACGGCTGCGGCGATTGGTCATCACGCTCGGAACGTCGTCGCTGCCGGCGCCCATCATCGGCGCATCGTCGGTGCCGGTACGGATGATCTGCATCGGCTTTGGCTGCTGGCGGACAACCGGGTTGCCGAGGCCGGTGGCAACCATGGTGACCCTCAGGCTGTCTTCCATGCCGTCGTCGAGCACCTGGCCGACGATGACGGTGGCCTCTTCGGCCGTAAACTCCTTGATGGTGTTCATCACCTCGTGAATTTCCCTCATCTTGACCGTCGACGAGGCGGTGATGTTGACCAGCACGCCGCGCGCACCCGCCAGGTTGACGTCTTCCAGCAGCGGGCTGGCGACGGCCTGCTCGGCGGCAACGCGCGCACGGTCCTCGCCGCTGGCCTGCGCCGAGCCCATCATCGCCATGCCCATTTCGCTCATCACCGTGCGCACGTCGGCAAAGTCGACGTTGACCAGGCCGGGGCAATTGATGACTTCGGCAATGCCGCCGACCGCGCCGTGCAGCACATTGTTGGCGGCCTTGAAGGCATCGAGCATGGAGACGTCGTCGCCGAGCACCTGCATCAGTTTTTCGTTGGGAATGATGATGAGCGAGTCGACGTGACGCGCGAGCTGCTCGATGCCGGCGTTGGCGGCACGCACGCGCCGACCTTCGAACATGAACGGCTTGGTCACCACCGCCACGGTGAGGATGCCGAGCTCCTTGGCGACTTCGGCGACCACCGGGGCAGCGCCGGTGCCGGTGCCACCACCCATGCCGGCGGTGATGAACAGCATGTCGGCGCCGTCGATCATCTCTGCGATACGTTCGCGATCCTCCAGCGCGGCCTCGCGCCCGACCTCGGGATTGGCGCCGGCGCCCAGTCCCTTGGTGACGTTGTTGCCCAGTTGCAGCTGGGTCTTCGCCTGGTTGCGCTTCAACGCCTGCGCGTCGGTGTTGATGGCGATGAACTCCACGCCACCGAGGCCGGAGTCGATCATGTGATCGACCGCGTTGCCGCCGCAGCCGCCCACGCCAATCACCTTGATCACCGCATCCTGGGTATCCACATCCATCAGTTCGAACATCGTGCTCTCCTCTTGTTGCCCAATCAAAAAACCACTCTCCAAAATCTTTGACGTGTTTGCCGCGCCGGCACGACCGTCAAAACCCGTTTCGACGCCCCGGATGCGGCGTCAGAAATTCCCCTTGAACCAGCTCTTCATGCGCTCGAAAATGTCCTTCAGACTGGTGCCCGACAGCTTCGGCGCGTCGCGTCCGCGCGCTTCCAGACCCGCCAGCAGCAGCCCCATGCAGGTGGCGTAGCGCGGGTTGCGCATCACCTCGGCGAGCCCGCCTTCGTAGCGCGGCCACCCCAGTCGCACCGGCATGTGGAACACTTCCTCGCCCAGCTCGACCATGCCCTGCATCCCGGCGGAGCCCCCGGTGATGACGATGCCGGACGACAGCAGCTCCTCGAAACCGGAGCGGCGCAGTTCGGCCTGCACCAGCGAATACAGCTCCTCCATGCGCGGCTCGATGAATTCGGCCAGCGTCTGCCGGGACAACGTCCGGGGCGGCCGGTCGCCGATGCCGGGTACCTCGATCATGTCGCGCGCGTCGGCCAGTTGACGCAATGCGCAGCCGTACTGGATCTTGATGTCTTCGGCTTCCTTCGGCGGGGTGCGCAGCGCCACCGCAATGTCGTTGTTGACCTGGTCGCCGGCGACCGGGATCACCGCGGTGTGGCGGATCGCGCCACCGGTGAACACGGCGATGTCGGTGGTGCCGCCGCCGATGTCGACCAGGCACACACCGAGCTCCTTCTCGTCCTCGGTGAGCGCCGCCATCGCGCTGGCGAGCGGCTGCAGCACCAGATCGCCGACTTCGAGGCCGCAGCGGCGCACGCACTTGATGATGTTCTGCGCCGCCGACACGGCCCCGGTGACGATGTGCACCTTCACCTCCAGGCGCACCGCGCTCATGCCGAGCGGGTCGCGCACGTCCTCCTGGCCGTCGACGATGAATTCCTGTGGAATGGTGTGCAGGATCTGCTGGTCGGTCGGGATGTTGACCGCGCGCGCGGT
>JANJWF010000006.1 GCA_024709685.1 Thiobacillus sp. | reverse complement strand
GGCATCGGCAGCGACAAGGCGGAGGCCGCCCCGACACCCACTGCATCCACCACGACCGCCGCATCTGCGGGTACGGCGCCGGCCGCACCGCCCCCGCCCAAGCCGATTGCGGTTGTCGATGTCGTCGCGCAACTGGAGCAGCGCGCGGCGGCGAACCCGCAGAAGCTGAACTGGCGCACCTCCATCGTCGACCTGCTGAAGCTTCTCGATATCGACAGCAGCTTTGCTGCGCGCAAGGAACTGGCGACGGAACTGGGTTGCCCGGCTGACCTGATGGGAGACTCGGCGAAGATGAACATGTGGCTGCACAAGACCGTGCTGGCGCAAATCGCCGCCAACGGCGGCAACATTCCCAAGGAACTCCTGGACTGAGCCGCAGCGCAATCCCCGTCCCCAGGGAGCAAACCATGCAGATCACCGACATCCTCGCCCAGATGGGCGGACTCCAGTCCATGGCGCGGGAACTGGGGGTGAGCGAGCCCCAGGCGGCAAGCGGTGCCGAGGCGCTCATCCCGGCGATCCTCGGCGGATTCAAGAAACAGGCGCAGGCGCAGCCCACGGGGCTCGAAGGGCTTGGTGGCCTGCTCGGCGGTCGTAGCGCCGAGCCTGCGCGCAGCGGCGCCTCGGGACTCGTCTCGATGCTCGACCTGAACAGCGACGGCAATCCGCTCGACGACATCATGCGGATGGCCGGCGTGGCCATGCGCTGACCCCGCGGCATGCGCGCGCGCAAAGTTTCGATCGTCAAGGGAGGAACAACATGGGCTTGATCATTACTTTGATCATTGGCGGCATCGTCGGCTGGCTGGCGAGCATGGTCATGAAGACCGATGCCCAGATGGGCTGGATCGCCAACGTGGCGGTTGGCGTGGTGGGATCGATGCTCGGCTACTGGATCGCCGGACTGCTGGGCTTCGCGGCCATGGGCGGCATCGCACGCTTCATCGTCGCGTTCGGCGGCGCGGTGCTGCTGATCTTCATCCTGGGCAAGCTCGGCATTTTCAAGAGGTCGTAACGGTGGATCCGGCGTGCCCCGCACTTGGGCGCCGGGCACCATTTAGTCATCACCCGGCGCACCGGGCGTCAATTACCACAACCCCAAAGGAGAAAGCGACATGGCAGGTTGGTTCGAGTTGAACAAGAGTTCGGATGGTCAGTTCCGCTTCATCCTCAAGGCAGACAATGCGGAGACCCTGCTCACCGCCGAGCTCTATCACGCCAAGGCTTCGGCCGAGAACGGCATTGCCTCGGTGCAAGGCAACTGCGGCGCGGATTCGCGCTACGATAAAAAGCTCGCCTCGAACGGCAAACACTACTTCAATCTGAAGGCCGCCAATCATCAGATCATCGGCACGAGCCAGATGTATGCATCCGCCGACTCGCGCGACGCCGGCATAGCATCGGTCAAGTCGAACGGCACGAGCACGACGGTGAAAGACAATACCTGAACCTTCCCGCATGGACTTGCCCCGGCCTGGCGGGGCAAGTCTTGCCACCTGCCTGCCGCATTGCGGCCAGGCGCCATGATCCTCACCGCAGCTGCTTTGCACCCGAACATTCCGACCTGGGAATGGGTAGAAACATTCATGCCTTCGGTGAAGGGGGTTGATTCCGTCATGGATGACTTCACAGACGATTCGGTGCTCGCCACGCACGACGCCACCTATCGTGGGCTTGCCGGGATCCGGGCGTTTTTTGCCGCCATGATCGACGGGCTCCCCGAAGGATTCGATGAGGCGGTGAAAATCACGCGCCGGGAGGTCGTGGGTGAGGTCGCCTTTCTTCGGAAGCAAAACCCTGGGCCTTACTCAGCATGCAAAATCACCTTCATCGCCTTCTCTTTCGCCGCATTGCCGAACACCCGGTAGGCCTCGATGATGTCGCCGAGCGGAAAACGGTGGGTGATCAGGTGCGCCGGCTTGAGCGTACCGGCCTGCACCGTCTGGCGCAGCATGGGGATGGTATTGGTGTTGACCAGGCCGGTGGTGAGGGTGATGTTGCGGATCCAGAGTTTCTCCAGGTGCAGTTCCACGCTCTTGCCGTGCACGCCGATGTTGGCGATGTGGCCACCGGGCGCGATGGCGTTCTGGCAGATGTCGAAGGTCGCGGGGATGCCGACGGCCTCGATGGCGACGTCCACTCCGGTGCCGCCAGTCATCTCCATGAGCTTCTCGGCCGCTGTGCCGTCGCGGCTGTCGATGACGTCGGTGGCGCCGAAGGTGCGCGCGAGTTCGAGCCGGTTGGGGTCCATGTCGATCATGATCAGGCGGCTCGGGCTATAGAAACGCGCGGTGAGCAGCGCTGCCATGCCGACCGGCCCGGCGCCGACGATGGCGACAATGTCGCCGGGCTTGACCTGCCCCGCCAGCACGCCGATCTCGAAACCGGTCGGCAGGATGTCGCTGAGCATGACCAGCGCCTCTTCGTCCTGTCCCTCGGCGATGGGATAGAGGCTGTTGTCCGCATGCGGGATGCGTACGTATTCCGCCTGCGTGCCGTCGATCAGGTGGCCGAGGATCCAGCCGCCATCCTCGCAGTGCGCGTACATCTGCCGCTTGCAATAGCCGCAGCGTCCGCAGGAGGTGATGCAGGAGATCAGCACGTGATCGCCCTGCTTGAAGGTGCTGACCGCTTCGCCGACCGCTTCGATCACGCCCACGCCTTCGTGCCCCAGGATGCGCCCGGGCGTCACCGCCGGCACGTCTCCCTTGAGGATGTGCAGATCGGTTCCGCAGATGGTGGTGCGCGTGATGCGGACGATGGCGTCGGTCGGCTTGATCAGCTTCGGCATCGGCATCTCCTGCCAGGACTTCTCGCCGGGACCTTGGTAGACGAGTGCTTTCATGGCGATGCTCCTTCCGCGTAGTGTGGTCAGGGAACTATCGAGGATAGGCCACGGTGTCCGTCGGACGCCCCTTAAGACCGTACCGCCCTGCCCTGCATGTCGCCGATATTTTCAGGTAGAACGGGTCTGGCGAAGAAGGAACAAATGGGGCATGCCATCACAGCCTCGATGGGTTTCCGGGTTCCCGCCGGTGAATTCCCACCCCTGGCCGATCATCGCTGGTTGATGCCGATCCTTCCGGGCCCCATGAGCACCAGCGCGATCGCCGTGAACAGGAACATGCCCTGCAGTTCCAGTGTCCAGCCGCCGCTTTCGTTGAGACTCGTGAGGTCCGCCATGTGAGCGAGAACGAAGGCAAACAGCATGTTGACGGCGATGAGCGCGGCGCCGATGCGCGCATAGAAGCCGGCGATGAGCAGCAACGGCCCGAGCACCTCGCCCACGTATGCGCCGTAGGTGACGAAGGCGGGCATGCCCATGCCGGTCACCATGCCTTCGATCGGGGTGATACCGTGCCTGATCTTGGCAATGCCGTGCAACAGAATCAGGATGCCCAGGGTGAGACGCAGAACCAGCTTGCCGACATCGTCCAGATCGTTTCGCATTGCCATGCTCCCGGTTGAAGATAAGTTGTGACAATCTTCACCTTAAGATATCGGCTGAAAGGGGCAAGCTCCGATACCCAGATTTTGGTCTAAGATATTTCCCTCCGAATATCCCGCTGACCGAGGCGTGACTCATGAAACGATGGAATGTGAAATATCCCAACCGATTCAATCTGGGCTCGGAAGAGGATTACCTGAAGTGGCGCGACGAGAAGCTGGCGGCCTACCCGAGAAATGTCGGTGAGCTGGTTGTCGAACTGGGCGATATGACCGCGCTGCGCGCTGCCGAAAGGACCAGAATCCTGGAAACGGTGGAACGGGCCAACATGTGTGTTTTCACGGCAGGCTCCGCCGAACTGGAAATGGCTTCCCTGCTGGCTCTGGGAAGGCAACTCGGCGTCACCCGCACGGACAAGTCCGCCCGCCACTCGCAATCCGACGAACTGACCGATTCAGGCATTCTGAACCGTGCGATCCCGTTCTCCACGCGGCATTGCAACTGGCACACCGACGCCACCTACTACGGATCGGACCAGACCATCGAGGCGCTGTTCCTGCTGTGCAAGCGCCCCGCGCTGGAGGGCGGAAGCAACAAGGTCCTGGATCACGAGGTGCTCTACATTCACCTCCGGGACACGGACCGCGGCGCCCTCGAGGTGTTGATGAACAGGAACTGCTTCAACTACCGGAACCCGACCACCGGAGAGGTCGACCCGCACCGGGGCGGAAAGGTTTTCTGGACGAACGCCGGCGGGCATTTGTGTCACCGGTTTTCCTTCAGGAAGACGGACATGGCCTGGTCGGACGAAAGCGATGTCGCCGCTGCCAGGAAAGTGCTGGAATCCGTCATCGCGGACGAGCCGGCGCACGTCATCGAAGGCCGGCTGGAGTCCGGAATGGGCCTGGTTTCGAACAACGTGCTGCATACCCGGGAAAGACTGGTCGACAGCGACGATGCCGCGAAAAAACGGCTGCTCTTCCGCGCCCGCTTCTACGACAGGGTCAGTCCCGAGTAACGCGCTTCAGGGAACTGGCGCGGCATTCGAGAATGAAGCCATCTCCGTCGTTCAGCCGAAGAAGAAGGGCATCGAACAGCCCGCCGACAGGCGACGTTCGTTTTACCCTGCCGCAGTGTTATTTCTTCAGTTGCGGCTGATCGAGGTAGCGCACGTCTTTCACTGACAGAGGGATGGGGTTGATGTACTTGTAGCCCTTGCCCTGCCAGTAGGCGAGCTCAGGGAAGCCTGCCGGCACGACCGTGATGAATCCGTGCATGTCTTCGGCGCTGAAGCCTGCCGCCTTCATCGCGTTGTTGCACATCTTGAACTCGATGCCATCTTTTGCCAGCTCCGCCATCCTGTCGACGGCGCCCTGGTATTTGGAGTAGTTTTCCTTGGCGAAGGCGCGCAGTTCGGGGCCGTGCGTCACCACGACCACCTTGCCCCGGGTGATTTTTTGCGTGTTTCGAATAAAACCGTAGAGGATGTTCAACTGCTGCGGGTCCGCGTAATTCACGTCGAACACCACATCGGTGACGGGCATGGTATGCATGTCGACCTTGGCGGTGCCATAGGGAGCGAATTCCTCTGCATACGCTGTGAATGCGGCCGGGATCGCGAGGAACCAGGCCAGGACCACCATCTTGGGGATAAATTTCACCGTCGTCTCTCCTTCAGTTCTCTGACCGGTTGGCGCCCGTTTACCGCCCGGGGCGTGGACGCCATGCGCACCACTTAAGGAATCCTTAAGCATTGTAGGCAATTCTATCGAGCGTTCGCAGTCAGCTTCTTGCGCAACGAGGAAATAATGCCCGCGATTTCTTTGCTGGCGGCAGGTCTCACGGTATTGAAAAGGATATGAACAATGAAGACACGCTCCGCGAGCCGCTTCGGCTCTCTTTCCATCGGCATTCACTGGCTGACCTTGCTGCTGTTCGTCGCCGTGTACGGAACCATTGAACTTCGGGAACTGTTTGAAAAAGGCAGTGACCCTCGTGAGATGTTGAAGACCTGGCACTTCATGCTCGGCATGCTGGTGTTCGTGCTGGTCTGGCTGCGCATGGCGGCACGCCTGTCCGGCCCCACGCCCGCCATCCGGCCGGAACCGGCGGGCCTGCAGCAACTGTCTTCCAAGCTGCTGCATCTGGCGCTGTATGTGCTGATGATCGGCATGCCGCTGACCGGCTGGCTGATCCTCAGTGCCGCCGGAAAGCCGATCCCGTTCTTCGGTCTGGAATTGCCCCCGCTGATCGGCGAGAACAAGGACCTCGCCAAACAGATCAAGGAAGTGCATGAAGTGATCGGTACGACAGGCTATTTCCTCATCGGCCTGCATGCGGTGGCCGCCTTGTATCACCACTACGTCAGGCGCGACAACACCCTGACGCGCATGCTTCCCGAGCGGGCCTAAGCCTCCTCGTTGCCGGTTGCGTAAAGGGGAAGCGTCGGCGCAAGGCACTGTTGTCGTCACCGGCCGGTTTCCGGGCTATTCAGTGCCTGGCGGTCAGCTGCTACGATGGTGGCAGCAACACCGACGACAATGGAGTGTCCGCCATGGTGATTCGTTATCTGCCTGCGCTGTTTGCCCTGTTCGCGGCTTTTTCCCTGCACGCCGCGGAGCCGGCCGCCAGGACGGGCACCTACTACGGCGCCAAGACGATCGAATATCCCACCTGGTTCAAGAACAGCTTCCTGGACCTGAGGGAGGACATCGACGAGGCGACCAAAAACCGCAAGCGCGTCATCCTGATGTTCACCCAGGACGGGTGCCCGTACTGTGCGGCGCTGATCGAGCGCAATCTGTCGCAGCGCGAGATCGAGGCCTCGATGAAGAAGCGATTCGACGTAATCGCACTCAATATCTGGGGCGACAAGGAGGTCGTCGGACTGGACGGCAGGGCGTACACGGAAAAAAGCTACAGCGCAGCGCAGAAGATCCAGTTCACCCCCAGCCTGTTCTTTTTCGACGAGGCCGGAAACATCGTGTTGCGCCTCAACGGTTACGTGCCCCCCGCGCGCCTGCAGG
This sequence comes from Thiobacillus sp., assembly GCA_024709685.1. Classification (GTDB taxonomy): domain Bacteria; phylum Pseudomonadota; class Gammaproteobacteria; order Burkholderiales; family Thiobacillaceae; genus Thiobacillus. The sequence goes on along the minus strand of JANJWF010000006.1, from coordinate 2,408 downwards.
CCGCGCTCGACTGGGTGGGCGGGCTCCATGAAAAGAAAATAGCCTTTCGCGACTTCGTCGCCGCGCGCGAAGTGCCCAAACAGGCCACCGGCGCGATGATTAGTGAGGATTTCTTCCTCAAGAACGCCACCGATCTGCGGCGCCGCGGCCAGCACGCCAGGCCGCTGGCCGTGTTCTTCGAGCAGAAGGACTGCCCCGACTGCGAGGTGCTGCACCGGCGCGTGCTTGCCGATCCCGAGACCCGCGCCGTGGTCGCAAAGTTCGACAGCGTGCAGCTCGACATGTGGTCGCGCGATTCCGTCACCACGCCGAAAGGCAAGCGCATGCCGGTGCGCGAATGGGTGCGTCAACTCGGCGTCAACTATGCCCCCGGTATCGTCTTGTTCGACCGGCGTGGCAAGGAAGTCATCCGCTGGGAGTCGTCCTTCCGCGTGTTTCATACAGTGGGCATGTTCGACTATCTGGCCTCGGGTGCCTACCTCGAGGAGCCCAGCTTCCAGCGCTTTCTTGCCGCCAAGACCGAGCACCTGCGCGAAGCCGGACAGGACGTGAACATCTGGCGTTATGCCGACGAGCCGGTCGCAGTGCCGGTGCGCTAGGAGACGGCCACAAATACCGAGACCGCGTTATTATTCGCCATTATGACCAGCAATAAACCGACCCCACTCGACGCCACGCATTTCGACAGCAAAGCCCGCCAATGGGACGAAAACCCGTTATTCCGGGAACGCGGACAGAAAATTGCCCGGGCCATCCGGGAAACCGTGCCTTTGCATCGCAAGATGAGCGCCCTCGATTACGGCTGTGGCACGGGGCTGCTTTCCTTCCCGCTCAAGGACGAGCTCGGCGACATCCTCCTGGCGGACAGTTCGAGCGGCATGCTCGACGTGCTGGCCGAGAAAATCGCCGCGCAAGGAGCAGGCAACATGACGCCGGTAAAGCTCGATCTGCTCGTCGATCCGCCGCCGGCGCAACACTTCGACCTGATCTACACGTCGATGACCCTGCACCACGTTCCGGACACCGACTACATCCTGCGCGTCTTCCACGACCTGCTGAGGCCAGGCGGCTACCTGTGCGTCGCCGACCTGGACAAGGAGGACGGATCCTTTCACGGCGTGGAGGTCGACGTACACCATGGGTTCGACCAGTCCGAACTGAGCCAGCGCGCCGCCCAAGCGGGGTTTGCCGACATGCGTTTTCAGACCGTGTTCAGCATTGCCAAGGAACAAGAGACCGGACCGCGGGACTACCCGGTGTTCCTGATGACCGCACGCCGGGGCGCGTAACACGCACGCTCGCAGCTTGTTCAACCCCATCGTCCTGACCGATGGCTTCGAACACCGCCATTGAATGGGCGGCGCCCGACGGGATGCATGAAGCCGGTCGGGGCTTGCCCCGTTTACATCGTGATACTCGGCTTCGCTCTCTTCCCAACAGCCTGGATTTCCCCGCCGCCATCTCCCTTAAGGAAGCCTTAAGCACTGCACGCAATACTGTCGCCTATCAATAGGATCCTGAGAGAAGGGGAAAAAGTGCGTGCGATATTGCAGTCGGCAGGTCTGGGGATTTGCATTGCAGCAGGGCTGACATCCCTTGCGGCACCGGTTTATGCGGCCACGGACGCGCACACGCTCCGGGAAGGCACGCAGAGTGCTGCGCCCGCGTTGCGTCAAGGTCAGAAATGGGAGACCGACGAGGTATTGCGACAAGGCATGGACAACATCCGGCGAGCGATGATCGCAAACCGTGAAGCCATCAAGCAAGGGCAATTCAGCGTGCAGGATTATCAGCGGCTGGCTGCGGCAGTGGACCAGGACCTCGCCGGTATCGTGAAGAACTGCAAGCTCAGCAAGGAAGCCGACAAGGCCTTCCATGTCATCGTGCTCGCGGACCTGGCGCAGAGCACGGAATCGATACGGACGTCTCCGAAAGTGCAGGCACAGCGGGCTTGGGTGTTCGGCGCGTTGCAGTCCTTGCACAACTACGGCGAATATTTCCAGCATCCCGGCTGGAACATCGATCCTGCAGCCTGGTATTGAATCAACTGAAGATCGTCGGCTTCGACAGCGGCGCTCCTGGAACTGCCGCGCCGTTGCGTGCACTTGCCATTCGCAGGCGCGGACGTTTATTCTTTCCGCCTTGCCTTGCAACCAGGCGGAGAGGACCACAGAATGGGTTTCGAATACATGTTCTTCGACGAAGCGCTGCGCGACCGTTTCGTCGATTTTGCGGCGAAACACGGCATCGCCAGCACGGTGCGGAAGGGTAATCCCCCCGTAAATCAGTAGCAGTCAGAAGTGGAATTTTCTCGTAATCTAACCCGAGGAGGTTCCCTTGAAGAAATCACGTTTTACCGACAGCCAGATCATTGCCATTCTTAAGCAGGCCGAGTCCGGCACACCTGT
>JANJWF010000192.1 GCA_024709685.1 Thiobacillus sp. | reverse complement strand
CGACGAGGTACGGCTGCCGTGGTGGCCGGCGAACAGCACGGTCACCGGCGACAGCTGCCCGGACTCGAGCAGCTCCAGTTCGGTGCGCCGCTCACCGTCGCCGGTCAGCAGCAGCCCGTGGCGCGCATTGCTCACCCGCAGGACGCAGCTGTGATCGTTGTCGCGGCGATTGTCATCGGCGTGCGCCGCCGGCCCCGGGTTGAGGATCTCGAACTGCACCGCGTCCCACACCCAGCGCTGGCCGCGGGCGCACCGGCGTGCGGGCGGCGCGCCGTCGAGCAGGGGGCTCGCGGCGGGCAGGCCGTGCAGCAGCCATCCGGTGGGCAGGTCACGCAGCACCGAGCGCATGCCGCCACTGTGATCGTTGTCGTCGTGCGAGATGATGAGCCCTGACAGGGCGCCGACCCCGGTCGCGCGCAGGAAGGGCACGACGATGCGCTCGCCCGAGTCGCTGTCGGCGAACGCCGCGCCGGTGTCGTACAGCAGCGCATGCCTCGCGGTGCGGATCACCACCGCGGTGCCCTGCCCGACGTCGATTGCCTCGACACGGAAATGGCCGGGGCGAATGGCATCGCCCGGGGGAAACAGCAGCGGCAGCCACAGCACCAGCCCCAGTGAACGCAGCGGGAATCCGCGCGGCAGCAGCATCCAGGCCGTGCCGCCGAGCGCCAGCGCCGTCGCCCACCAGGACGGCGCCGGCAGCGTCATCACCGCAAGCGGCAGATTGGCCGCCCAGGCCAGCGCCACGCCCAGCCAGTCCATCAGCCACGCCGCCGCATGCCACAGGGGGGCGAACAGCACGCCCAGCAGCGCCAGCGGCGTGACCAGCCAGCTGACCACAGGGATCGCGACCGCATTGGCCAGCGGCGAGATCAGCGAGATCTGCTGAAACAGGAGAAAAAGCACGGGTGCGAGCGCCAGCGTGACCGCACCCTGCACCGTGGCCCAGCCGCGCAGCTTGTCGGGCAACGCCACGCGGCCGAAGGTCACCCATAGAATTACGGCCATGGCACCGAACGACAACCAGAATCCGGCCGACGATACCGCCCATGGATCGATCAGCAGCACGGCGAACAGCGCCACGATCAGCGCGGTGAAAGGCCGCGGCTCACGCCGCCCCCAGAAGGCCAGCGCCAGCACGGTCAGCATGAACAGCGTGCGCTGCGCCGGCACCTGGAAGCCGGCCAGCAAGGCGTAGCCGAATGCCGCAAGCACCGCCGCAACCAGTCCGGCCTGGCGTGCCGGCAGGCGTTCCGCGTGGCGCGGCAGGCGCCGCCAGACGCCCGCCACCAGCCAGCCGGCGAGCGCCGCGATCATGGTGACGTGCAGCCCCGAAATCGAGAGCAGATGGTTGACGCCGGTGCGGGTAAACGCGCGCCATTGATCGTGCGGGATGCTCCGCTGGTCGCCCACCACCAGCGCAGCGATGACCCCCGCATGGGGAGCGTCGCCGAGCGCCGCGAAAATGCGATCGCGCACCGCCGCACGCGCCGCGGCGATCCACGCGCCAGGCGTGGGTGCGCGCGGCGCGAGGCGCTGCGGTGCGGGCATCTCGCGCACATAGCCGCTGGCATTGATACGACGCTCCAGCATCCAGGCTTCGAGATCGAAGCCGTGCGGGTTGCTGGTGCCGTAGGGCATCTTCATCCGCACCGTCAGGCGCCAGCGTTCCCCGGCGCGCATCCGCGCATCGAAATTCACGGCATCGCGCGGCCAGTAGCGGGTCAGCTGGACTCGCCCGAGTACTGGCGCATTCGCGGTGAGGACCTGCTCGACGTCAAAGACAAAACGCTCGCCGCGCGCATTCGCATGCGGCAGATCGCCGACCACGCCGACAAGCTCGACGTCCACCCCCTGCCAGTGCTGAGGCAAGCGTTCGGCCAGGCGCGCGTCAGCCCGCCAGGCGGCCCAGGCAAAGCCGAGCGCCACGCACATGAGTGCGACGCCCAGACGGCGAAAGAATTCGGCCAGGGGGCGCGAGCGTGCCGGCAGCCACAACACGGTGAGCAGCAGCGGCAGCAGCCACAGCCAGCGCAGATCGGGCAGCCCGGATTGCTGCTGCAGCAGCCAGACACCCAGGCAGAACGCGATGAGGAGAAGCCGCATCGCTTGGGAACTCAGGCCGGCTGCAGTCTTCCGTCGACCAGACGCAGCTGCCGGTCCATGCGCGCCGCCAACCCCGCGTCGTGGGTGACCACGACCAGGCTCGTGCGGTGCTTGCTGTTGAGCGAGCGCATCAGGTCGAACACCGCGTCAGCGGTATGGCGGTCGAGATTGCCGGTGGGCTCGTCGGCGAGGATGCACGCCGGTTGCGTGACGAGAGCGCGCGCGATGGCGACGCGCTGACGCTCGCCGCCGGAGAGTTCACCGGGGCGGTGGTCGAGCCGATGACCGAGACCGACCTCCTCGAGGATGGCGGCGGCGCGTGCCAACGCCTCAGCCTTATCCATGCGGCGGATGATGAACGGCATGGCGGCGTTTTCCAGCGCTGAAAACTCGGGCAGCAGATGGTGGAACTGGTAGACGAAGCCAAGCGCGCGATTGCGCAGGTCGCATCGTTCGGCTTCAGAAATCGCGAAGGGATCGCGTCCCAGCAGGCTGATCGTGCCGCGGGTCGGCGTGTCGAGCCCACCCAGCAGATGGAGCAGGGTGCTCTTGCCCGAGCCCGAGGCGCCGACGATCGCAAGCGACTCGCCGGCACGGACTTCGAGATCGACGCTGGCGAGCACCGGCACATCGGTCCTGCCCTGGCGGAAAACCTTGCCGAGCCCACTGCAGCTCAACACGACCTCACTCATAGCGCAAAGCCTCTGCAGGATTGATGCGCGAGGCGCGCCAGCTCGGATACAGGGTGGCGACCAGGCTGATCAGCAGCGAAACGCCGCCGATGACGCCGACATCGCTCCACTCCAGCTTCGACGGCAGTTCGTTGATGTAATACACGTCTGCGGGGAACAGGTCCATGCCGGCCAGGCGTTCGATGATGGGCACGACGGTTTCGAGGTTGAGCGCCAGCAGCACGCCGCTGGCCACGCCAAATACGGTACCGAACACGCCGATGAAGGCCCCCTGCACGATGAATATTTTCATGATCGAAGCGGGCGGCGCGCCGAGGGTGCGCAGGATGGCGATGTCGGACTGCTTGTCGGTCACCGCCATCACCAGGGTCGAGACGATGTTGAACGCGGCGACGGCGACGATCAGCAGCAGGATCAGGAACATCATGCGCTTCTCGATCGCCACCGCGCGGAAGAAATTGGCGTGACTTTGCGTCCAGTCGGTAAGGTAATAGTTGCCACGAAGACTCAGCGACAGGTCCTGCGTGACGAAAGGCGCGCGAAACAGATCGGCGAGCTTCAGCCGCACCCCCGACACGTCCTCGCCCAACCGCAGCAGCTTCTGCGCATCCTGCAGATGGATCAGCGCGAGGCCTGAATCGTATTCGAACATACCGGCCTCGAAGATGCCGGTGACGGTGAACTGCTTGACCCGCGGCATCACTCCCGCCGGCGTGATGTTGCCCTGCGGCGTGAGCAGCACCAGCTTGTCGCCGGGGTAGACGTTGAGCACGCGCGCCAGTTCGCCACCGAGGATGATGCCGAATTCGCCTGGCTTGAGATCGGCCAGCTTGCCCGCTTTCATGTAACGGGAAAAATCGGCGACCTGGCTTTCCATATCCGGCAGTACGCCGCGGATGATCGCGCCCCGCACGATGTCGCCATTGGCCAGCATGCCCTGGGCGTTGACGTAGGGCGCGCCGGCCAGCACGTCCTTGTTCTGCTTCGCCTGGGCCAGCACATTGCGCCAGTCGGCCAGACGATCCGCCGGGCCGCTGATCTCCAGGTGCGCTGCCACGCCGAGAATGCGCGCACGCAGTTCCTCCTGGAAACCGTTCATCACCGAGAGCACCACGATCAGCGCCATCACGCCGAGCGCGATCCCCGCCGTGGAAACGATGGAAATGAAAGAGATGAAATGGTTGCGGCGCTTGGCGTGGGTATAGCGCAGACCGATCAGAAGCTCAAAGGGAAGCAAGGCACGACTCGCAAAAGGAATGCCCGGAGTATGCCACAGCGGCCCTATTCGCCCAGCAGGTGCAGCGCCACGCTGCGAGTTTGCGCGCCGCGCCGGTGCTCGAAGACGTAGATCCCCTGCCACGTGCCGAGCAGCGGCATGCCGTCGGCGACCGGGATCGCCAGGTGAGTCTGCGTCAGCGCCGCGCGCACGTGCGCCGGCATGTCGTCCTCGCCTTCCAGCGTATGTTCGTAGATCGGGTCGCCTTCCGGCACCAGCCGCGACAGAAATCGTTCGAGATCGGTCTGCACGGCAGGATCGTAACTTTCCTGGATCAGCAGGCTGGCCGAGGTATGGCGGATATAAAGGGTCAGCAGGCCCTGGCGGATGCCGCTTGCCCGCACCCAGTCGCGCACTTGCGGCGTGAACACATACAAGCCCTTGCCGCGGGTGGGGATGGTCAATTCATGGAAGGTCTGGCGCATGGGCCGTCATTCTAGCGAATCGGCTTGTTACACTCCGCGCATGCTGTTCCTTGTCCCTCATCTGTTTCCGCCAGCGCGCCTGCTCAAAGCGGCAGCCCAGGACCTGCACTTGCCCGCGCTGGAAACGCTGCTGGCGCGCGGTACCCGCCGGCCCTGTCCGGCCGAGGGCGTGGAAGCCGCACTGTGCGATGCGCTGGGCATCACCCGCCAGCAGGACTGGCCGCTCGCTCCGATCAGCTTGATGGCAGATGGTGGAGCGCCCGGCGACGCCTACTGGCTGCGCGCTGATCCGGTTCATCTGCGGCTGATGCGCGACCGTATCGTGCTGGCGGACAGCGAATCGCTCGAATTGTCGCGCGAGGAGGCCGATGCGCTGGCCGCCGCCATCGGCCGGCACTTCGGCGCGGAACTGGATCCCCAACCCTTGCAGCCGCAGCGCTGGTACCTGCGATATTCGCAGCCGCCGGACCTGACCACCACCCCCCTGTCGGTCGCGGTCGGGCGCGATATCGAGCCGCTGCTGCCACAGGGCCGCGACGCCATGCAATTTCGGGCCCGCTTGAATGAGCTGCAGATGCTGCTGCACGAGCATCCGGTGAATCAGGCACGCGAGGCGCGCGGCGACCTGCCGGTGAATTCGCTGTGGTTGTGGGGAGGCGGTCGCCTGCCGCCCTGCCCCGCTTCGCCTCGCCCCCTGTATGCCCGGAATGCCGAGGCGCAGGCGCTGGCGGCTTGCTGCGGCACGCGTGCACTTGCGCTGCCCGCGCATCTGGACGCGCAGCTGTTGAAAACCGACGGGTTGATTCTGCTGGATACCCTGAGCCATGCGAGCCAGGTCGGCGACATCTACGGCTGGCGCGAGGCGATGCGCGCGCTGGAACAAGACTGGTTCGTGCCGCTGCGCAGCATGCTGCGCCGGATCGGCCCGCAGGGCCTGCACCTGGTCGACCCGGACAACGGCAGGGCATTGCATTTGCACGCCCGCGACGCCTGGCGGTTGTGGCGCCGCCCGCACCGCCTGACCTCGATGCTCGCTTGAGATCGACCGGGCGGGCTCAGACCGGCGTCGCCCAGAGGTCGTGTTCGTCGGCCTCGTCGACGCGCACTTTGAGGCGCGTCCCGGGGCGCACGTCGAAGACGCCTTCGAGATAGACCACGCCGTCGATTTCGGGTGCGTCAGCATGGCTGCGTGCGAGCGTGCCGACCTCGTCTTCCTCGTCGACGATGACCTCGATCTCGCGGCCGATCTTGGTCTCGAGCCGGGCGGCCGAGATTTCCGCCTGCACCTCCATGAAGCGTTCCAGCCGTTCCTCCTTCAGATCTTCGGGGACTGCGTCAGGCAACGCGTTGGCCGCGGCACCTTCGACCGGCGAGTACTTGAAGCAGCCGACGCGATCGAGCTGCGCTTCCTTGAGGAAAGCCAGCAGTTCCTCGAACTCGTCATCCGTCTCGCCGGGAAAGCCGACGATGAAGGTCGAGCGAAGCGTGAGATCCGGCACCGCGGCGCGCCACGCCTGGATGCGCTCGAGCATCTGCTCAACCACACCCGGGCGCTTCATCAATTTGAGGATGCGCGGGCTGGCATGCTGCAAGGGGATATCCAGATAGGGCAGGATGATGCCGTCGGCCATCAGCGGAATCACGTCGTCCACGTTCGGGTACGGATAGACGTAGTGCAACCGCACCCAGGCGCCGAGGCTGCCCAGCGCGCCGGCCAGCTCGGTCATGCGGGTCTTCAGCGGGCGGCCTTCCCAGAAACCGGGGCGATACTTCACGTCCACCCCGTAGGCGCTGGTATCCTGCGACACCACCAGCAATTCCTGCACGCCTGCGCCGACCAGGGCTTCGGCCTCACGCATCACCTCGCCGATCGGGCGGCTCACCAGGTCGCCGCGCAGCGAGGGAATGATGCAGAAGGTGCAGCGGTGGTTGCAGCCCTCGGAAATCTTCAGGTAGGCATAGTGGCGCGGCGTGAGCTTGATGCCGCCCGGCGGGATCAGGTCCTCGAACGGGTCGTGTGGCTTCGGCAGCGCGCTGTGCACCGCCTCCATCACCTCGTCGAGCGCATGCGGGCCTGACACCGCCAGCACCTTCGGATGCGCCGCGCGCACCACTTCGCTTTTCGCACCGAGGCAACCGGTAACGATCACCTTGCCGTTTTCCGCCAGCGCCTCGCCGATCGCTTCAAGGGACTCCTGCACCGCAGCGTCGATGAAGCCGCAGGTGTTGACCACCACCACGCCGGCGTCTTCGTAGCTGTCGACGATGCCGTATCCCTCGGCGCGCAGTTGGGTCAGGATGCGCTCAGAATCAACGGTTGCCTTCGGGCACCCGAGCGACACGAATCCGACGGTCGGCGTGCGGGCGGGTTTTGCTTTGGTTACCATGACGTTCAATCCTGATGGAGCTTGAGATGTATATCGTAGCGATCGGCTGGGCCTATGTGATTCTGATGATGGCGATCACCGCCAGCAGTTTCGGCAAGGCGCTGGTCGTCCTGTTGTTTCTGGGCGTATTGCCCCTCGCACTATTTGTCTACGTGGCCGATGGCCCACGGCGGCGCCGGCGCTCAGTGGCCATTTCCGATCAGATGGCCGACCAGCGCGACGCTGCCGATACCGAGTCCGATCAACACTAGTTGTTGCAGCGTGGCGCCAATTTCCGCACGCCTGTGAAGGCCGGGGATCAGGTCCGACAGCGCCACATACAGCATGCTCGCACCCGCCAGGCCAAGCAGCGCCGGCGTCCAGCCTTCGAGGATCGACAGCGCGTAATAGCCAACCAGTGCTCCGATCAGGGTTGCCACGCCGGTGACGAAGTTGAGCACCAGTGCCCGGGTACGGGAATAGCCAGAATGCAGCAGGATCAGGAAGTCGCCGATTTCCTGCGGAATTTCGTGCGCGATGATCGCCAGTGTCGTGACGACCCCCAGGCGGAAATCAGCCAGGAAGGCGCCCGCAATGATGATGCCGTCGACGAAATTATGAAAGGTGTCGCCTACCGTGATCATCAGGCCGGAACGTCCGTGATCATGGCTACGGCTGGGGCTGCCGTGCGCTTCGCAGACTTCTTCGTGGCAGTGTCGCCACAGCACCAGTTTTTCAAGCAGAAAGAACAGCAGGATTCCGATCAGCAATGCCTTGGCGACAGTCCCGATATCGCCGCCCATTTCCACCGCTTCCGGCAGCACTTCCAGCAACGATGCGCCGAGCAGCGCACCGATGGCGTAGCTCACCAGCACCGGTACCCAACTGGCTCGGGCAGAAAGCGCCAATACCGCAGCCAGCGACAAGCTCAGCAAACTGCCAGCGGCAGTCGCGATCAGGATGATGGCAAGGGTAGACATGGGAAACCAGCGGGCGGCCAAGAAAGGGAGTGATTATACCGGGGGGCGGCCGCCTGGCCGATGTCCACTTTGCCTGATGGCTAGCGAAAGATGTGGAAACCCGTTCGTACAGGCCCGGTGACGGGTGGAGATAGAAACCTGCGAGTATCCCGCAGCGATTTCCACTGCGGGATACGTCAAAAAAACGTCTATATGCTTAATTCCTGGCCTTTTCAGATCCGACCGACAACTCGCCTTTCAGTTTGTCGATGCTGGCCCTGCCAAAGCCCTTCACATGATCCAGTTCATCCAGGTGCTTGAAATTGCCGTTCGCTTCCCGGTACTCGATGATGGCCTTTGCTTTTGCCGGTCCCAGGCCCTTCACCGCTTCGAGTTCTGACTGCGACGCAGTATTGATGTTCACTGCGGCAAAAGCCGGAAACGCGATCAAAGTGGCCAATACCAGCAAACACTTTTGAATCTTGTTCATCCTTCCCTCCTGTAGGTTATCGATCGTGAGCAAGGTGCCCACGCAAGGAACTTACGCTCGGCGAGAAGAACGATCTATACAACTTAAGTCGTAGAAGCAGCCTACCTGCTTGATTTAAAGAAACAAATAATTTTCCAAAAATAAAAAACCCCCTCTTTTAGGGAGGGGGTTTGTGTACCTTTTGGTACGAGTAAGGAGTCTGACGATGACCTACTTTCACAGGCGAATGCCTACTATCATTGGCGCGGGAGCGTTTCACCGTCCTGTTCGGGATGGGAAGGG
>JANJWF010000183.1 GCA_024709685.1 Thiobacillus sp. | reverse complement strand
GTCGTGATTGCTTAGATGATCAAGCTGATTGTCCCGCCCCAGAAAGGGGGGGTACACGATTTCTCAACCAAACTTCTGGAGATCCTCTCCCGGGATGCGGCTGATCGCGTCTTTTTGCAGGAAGCAGATCCACCGGGTCTTCAAATCAGTCCAGACGATGTGGTGATTCTGCAATTCAGTGGATATGGGTTCAAAAAACGTGGTGCTCCACTATGGCTACTCCGTGAAATTGAACGTCACAGAAAGAACATGCGCTCCCTGGGCATCTTCTTTCATGAGCTCTATGCATTTGGCCCGCCGTGGTCATCGTCTTTTTGGCTGTCTCCGGTGCAGCGCCATATCGCCCGCCGCCTAGCCGAGCTATCGGATTTCTGGATGACTAATCGGGAAGGCTCGGCGCAATGGTTGCGGAAGTTTGCGGGCCATAAACCACACGCCGTACTGCCTGTGTTCTCAAATGTCGGCGAGGCCACTCGTCCGCCGCTTACGCGCTCAGCGAAAGTCGTGGTCTTTGGAAGCCCGGGGGTGCGTGAAAGAACCTATCAGGCTGCAGGGGGCAGGATGTTTGCATGGGCCAGGGCTGCGGGCCTGGCGGTACACGACGTCGGCTCACCAGTTGCCAATGCGGAGACATTAAGATGGCTTGACGCCAATGGTGTGATACAGCATGGGCGCATGGAAGAAAGCGACATAAGCGACCTGCTGCAGGATGCATCGTTCGGGGTCCTTGCCTACCCCGTAGCGTATGCCGCAAAAAGCGGAGTATTCGCGGCGTATGTCGCGCACGGCGTATGCCCAATATTGTTCTCCAATTGCCATGAGGAAGCGGATGGCTTGAAGGCCGGGATTCATTATCTCCCGGGGCTGCCGGATGCCGACACGCTGCAAGACTCGCTTCTTATCGGGCAAGCCGCATGGGGATGGTATCAGCCGCATAAGATCTCGAGGCACACGGAAGAGATTAAGAGGCTAAGTAGAAGCCAGGAATTGCTAAATGGTTGAACGCGGCATCGGCAAGCCTCAAGCCCTTAACATCTGCATTTTCTCTCGCGCGTTCTATCCGGCAGTTGGGGGCCTTGAACACATTGCGCAACTTCTTGCGACCGAAATCGCACGACTCGGTTATGCCGTCGAAGTGGTAACAGACACGCCGGGCATCTCTAAAGCTGATGACCAGCAGTTTCCGTTCAGGATTGTGCGGACGCGCTATCACGGGGAGAGGGTTCTGGCATTCAAGCGCGCGGACGCCGTGTTGTTCATGAACGTGACGCTGCATGGCATGCGCGCAGCGCTCATGGCACGCACGCCCGTCGTCTTCAGCCATCATGGCATTTACGAGGGCGAGGGTTTGCTCGGCCGATTCCTGGAATTGCTCAAGCGGCAGTTGACCTTGCTTTATCCGAACATATCGGTCAGCGAATTTGTTTCCCGCAGGATTCCAGGGCAATCCACTGTGATCCCCAACGCATACGACAACGCCATGTTCGTGCGCCCCGTGGCGCCGAAGCGTGATCGCGAATTTATCTTTTGCGGACGACTGGTTTCGGACAAAGGGGCAGACATGTGTGTCCGGGCTTTCGCCCAGGTGTTGGAATGTGTGCAGGATTCCACACTCACGCTGATTGGAGATGGGCCGGAACGCCCCGCATTGGAAAGCTTGGTGGAACATCTTGGGATATCCGCTCGGGTCCACTTTGCAGGAACACTGCGTGGCCAGGAATTGGCGGCTGAACTGCAGCGCCATGCCAGCATGGTGGTGCCGTCCCTATGCCAAGAGGCGTTCGGCATCGTTGCACTGGAAGGCATTGCTTGTTGCGACACAATTATTGCGACCAACCGTGGCGGTCTACCCGAGGCGGTTGGTAATTGCGGCTTGGTGGTCGAGCCCACAGTCGATGACCTAGCCGCTGGAATGATCTCCGTTGCCAAGGCGCGGCGCGCGGGCGAAATCCTTCCAGGTGAGGTGAGCGACGATGCGCGCAAGACGCACCTTGCAGCGCATACACCGGAAACCGTCGCACAAAGATATCTCGATGTGATCGAGCAGGCGATTTCACGCAGAGCGATTCGGGGCGGGGCATGACGTCGCGTGATTTTCGCGATTCCGCAAATCGGACCGGTGTCGCAGGAAAGGTCCGCCTTGGGCTGGGGCTCTTCCTGCTGCTGCTTATCTACGACGGCGCGTTGCGGAAGTGGGTGCTGCCGAGCGCCGAACAAATTCTCTTCATTGCGAAGGATGCGCTGCTTGTGGGTCTGCTGGTCTACGTCCTCCTGCACCGGCCGCGGCACAGGAATGCCGCCATGCAACCGGCAGCGCGCGCGCTTCTTCTGCTGTATGCCGTCTGGGTCTCGCTGGAGGCCGGCAACCTGAATTTGCCCAACCCGCTTGTCGGGATTTGGGGCATCAAGGCGCATCTGCTTTATGCCAGCCTGATCCTGCTACTTCCCTTGGCATTCAGCAATCTGGATGAGGCGCTCCGCTGGCTCGTCAAAGCCTACCCGTGGATCACGATTCCAGTCTGTGCCCTGGCATTTGTGCAACTAGCTTCGCCTGCGGACAGTTTTATCAACCAGCAGGTACGGGGCGGCCTGGAAATGATTTCCTATTTTGGTGAGTCCGGCCTTGTCCGGGTGACGGGAACGTTCTCCTATATCACGGGCATGGGGGCCTTCGTCCAGGCGACCACCGTGCTGGGTATGGGGCTTTTTCTGGGTGGCGCCCGCTCGCGGCCGTTTCTGATCGGCTTGGGGTTTGCCTTGGCGGCACTCCCAGCCACCGGTTCGCGCGGCGTGATCGCCGTCGCTGCCGTTTCCGCACTCATCATGCTCGTCGCCGCAACCGGGGCACGACTGATCGGTTCGCGCATGGCAGTGCGCATTGTCGCCGTAATCGCTGTACTGGGGGCAATCAGCCTGCAAACTCAGGATGCCGCGTGGGTCGCCTTGCAGCAGCGCGCCCAAGGCGCGGCAGAATCACATGGCGATACAGTTCGCGCATTTACCGCGTTCACGAATGCGTTCAGTTTCTTTGACGTAGCAGGTTTCTTGGGATTTGGTAGCGGTTCAGCCAGTCTCGGTTCACCTGCCTTGGCAGAAGGTGTTGCGCCTTTTTCGTGGTTGCCGCCCGGCATCTATTTCGAAGAGGAGTCGGGACGCTTGGTGCTGGAACTCGGGATGTTCGGCTGGCTGTTCAGCCTGGCAATGCGCGTTGCGATGTTTTTCTGGGCGGTCAAGCTTGCCCTGAAGGGGCGCACCCGCAGTGTTCGGGTAGCTGGGGTGCTGGCGCTGCCGGTGATGGCTTTAGGGATGTACGTAGGCAACGGTGTGTTCGCTCCCCCGGTCGGCGGGACTTTTTACTGGTTCAGCGTGGGATTGTTGGCAATGGCGCAATATGAGAATCGCGTGGCCTTGGCACAGCGCACCCGATCAAGGACGCAGCATCTGCAAGTTGCTGCCGCCCGATGAGCATTCTGGTTGCCCACCCTACCCGGCAGCATTCGCACCGGCTTGCTCAGGCTTTGCAAGATGCAGGGTTGCTGCAAAGCTATTGGACATTGCTGCCTGATCGGCGGGCGCTGTCCTGGCTACCCGCAAGCGTTGATGGTCGACTACCTTCTTCCGTTATCCGCCATTCGCTCCAGTTTTTGCCAGTCGACAAAGTTCACACCTTGATCGGACCACTGTTGTTCCAGAAAGTGGCGACACGTTCCCGCTCGGCGGCCGCACGTCAATTGGGGGAGTGGATGGCTTGGGCAGTTTTCGATCGATGGGTCGCAAGACAACTTCCGCGCCTGCGGCCAAAGGTGGTGGTGGGTTACGAGATGTGCTGTGCAGAAACATTCAGGGTGGCGAAGTCTTTAGGCATCACCTGTGTGCTGGATGCGGCAGCTTTTCACCATACGATGCAGGACAAGATTCTGGACGAGGACAAATACGGCGCCAAAAGCTGGACTGGCAAGCGTTTGCGCCGACGCAAGCAAATTGAGGTTGAACTTGCCGACAAGATCATCTGCGTTTCTGAGTTGGCAAGGCGCTCCTACGTCGATACCGGGGTCGATGAAAATCGCATCGTTGTAAATCAGGTGGGCTGCGACGTAACGAAGTTTGCCGCAACTGCCGAGTCATCACGCACTGGCGCGCCGAAGTTTGTTTTTGTAGGAATTCCGATTAACCGCAAAGGCTTTGATTTGCTGGCTGCAAGCTACGCCCGGCTGCTGGGCCAGTGCCGGGACGCCGAGTTGCATGTGGCGGGTGATGCTGCAATGGCCGCGCGTTTGGTGGCCGGCAGGCATGTCCATATTCACGGCAAGTTATCACATGACCAACTCAGCAAGCTTCTCGCACAGATGGATTGCCTGGTACTGCCTTCGCGGCTGGAGTCGTTTGGCATGGTGGTGGTCGAAGCCCTGGCTGCCGGGGTGCCGGTGATCGTGTCGGATCATGCAGGGGCCTCGGAAGCGATCAAGGAAAACGTAAATGGATGGGTTGTTCCGGCTGGCGACGAATCAGCCTTGCTTGAACGCATGATGTCTTGCTGTCGCGACATCGACCGTGTTCGTCTGATGGGTGCCGCCTGCGCTCGCTCTGCGGCCGACCACGACTGGTCGCATTATTCAAGACGCACACTGGATATTTTCGAACCGCTGCTCGAGGGGCGGGCATGAAAACCTCCCCCAGCAAAATAAGGTTGTCCATGTTCTTCCGGCGGCCTGTTCCTGGCGATCATTTCAGTATCGAGAGGCTTTTCGATGCCATCGCGTCATCGCTCCCGACAGACCGTTTTGAAATACGACGTCTCGTTTGCCCGTTCGAGAGCAAGGGGCTTCTGCGCCGCCTCGCCTTAATGATCTGGGCTGCCTTTCATCAGGGCGACATCAATCACATCACCGGCGATGTCAATTTCCTGGGGCTGTTGATGCGCAGGTCACGAACGATACTGACCATTCATGATTCGGCATCCATGGCACGGCTCACGGGCTGGCGGCGCTGGCTTTATTGCCTTGTCTGGCTGCGTCTTCCCATTTGGCGTGCCGGACGGGTAACGGTCATCTCGGAGCGCACGCTCGATGAAACGCTTTCTTACGTGAACGCCGACCGTTCGAAATTCATCGTCATCCCGAATTGCCTGACCTTGGGCATCAAGGCTACGCCAAAAGAGTTTTCAGAAACCAAAC
>JANJWF010000174.1 GCA_024709685.1 Thiobacillus sp. | reverse complement strand
GCGAAGTAACCATCGTCGTTGGAAAGCAGGATGCGCATCAGCGGCGGCCTCCGGGCAAGCCAGGCGATCGGCCGGGGAAACACATGGGGATGGTTCGAAGGTCTGACATGCGCTGGATTCTACCATCGGGACCTGATCGGTTCAGTCGTATTCCCGTGTGTAAAACACGTCGAAGCTGCTCTGCTGCCCGGTCTGTGCCTCAAGCCGCACGCGCGACGACAGCTGGTACAGCACCTTCACCACCTGATTGAGTCCGTCCAGGCTCTGCTCGTAGCTCAGGGTGGCACGCGAGGAAATCCGCTTGCCAACGCTGACCACGGTCGTGGCAAGGTCTTCGCCCTCGCCCGAGCGCACGCCGAAGGTGTCGATGTGCAGGGCTTCGGCGAGCTGCGCCTGCGTGTTCGGCGATTCCGCCTGGGAGAGCAGCGCACCGGCGGCGAGCTGCAGCAAGGCGTACTCCTGCTGCGTGCCGTTCTCGAGACCGTGCCCCAGCACCAGCCAGGCGAGCTTCTCGGAGTCGGGCAACGCCGGATCGGAAAACAGGGTCACCACCGGCCGCTGCACGGTTCCCCTGACCTGCACACCGACCTTGACCGTGGCGGTCTTGCGCACCGCCAGCACGTCGAGGCCCGGGTTGTCGATCGGCCCGATGAAACGGAGTTCGCCGCGCTCGATGTCGAGCGTCTGCCCATAGGCAGCGTAGCGCCCCTGTGTGGTCCGGATACGGCCTTCGCCGCGCAGCGCATCGTTCAGCGTGAACACGCGCAACTGGCCGCCCAGTCGCGCGTCGAGGCCGCCGCCCTTGAACAGGAAGTCGTCGCCCAGGTCGAGCTTGAGGTCGAGCTGCAGCGGGAAGCGCTGGTCACTCTTCTCCTTGCGCGAGGGCTGGCCGACGATGACGACGTCTGACGACAGTTCGGGCCGACTGGCTTCCGGTATTTCGAGGCGGGCACGGTCGGCACGCAACTCACCCTCGAGGCGCAGCCGCCGCTGGCTCAAGGCAAGCCGACTGACGCCGGAAACAATCACGCGCCGGTCGCTACGATTGGTGGCGGCAAATTTTTCGAAGTTGAGCGTGAGGCCTGCCTCGGGATTGCGCAGCTGCGCCTCGCCGCTCACCACGACGCGCCCGCTCTGGCCCTTCAGCTCGCCTTCCTGCACCCGCACACGGTCCCCCTCCAGGACGAGCCTGAGCGTGCCGTCGGTGACCGACACGCCTTGCTCGGGCATGGCAAAACGGATCGCATCAGCTGCAATCCAGCCGTCGATGCGCGGCGACGCCAAACTTCCGCTGCCGCTGAGCTGGGCCTCGAGGCGGGCGTCGGCGCGAGTGGCGACCGGCATGAAGGGCTTGAGCAGACGCAGATCCGGAGCCTCGAGTTGTGCGGTCCACGCGAGCGGTGCGCTGCGCGGCAGGATGAAAGCGACCCCGGAACGCTCCAGGGTGGCCCCGCCTGCAGCGTGCAGCTGCCCGGCTTCGCGGCTGGCCGCCTCGACCCGCACGGTGACGAGACTCGCCTTGGCGTCGAGCTCGAGGTCGAGCGTGGTCAGGCCCAGGTTCACCGCCGGCTCGGTCAATCGAACGTCGCCCGACACGCGGTGCAGCCGCAGCTGGCCGTCGAGGGTGTCGCCCGCGCGCAGATCCCAGTTGCCAGCGGCCCTGAGATCGGTGGTGAAAGGCGGCGCGGGTTCCCACAGCGCCAGCAGCGGCGCCAGCGGCAGGTTGGAAAGCGCGCCGCGCGAAGCCAACTGTGTGCCCTGGCGGCTGAAATGTTCGACCGTCACCCGGCCACCGGCCACCGTCAGCGCCAGATGGTCGACCTGCTGCCGCTCGCGCGACAGCAGCACGGTGGCGGGCGCCGTCAGCTGCATCGGCCACGGGCCTTGAGCCTCGGCCTGGTTCAACTGGCCGCGCCACACCTGGGCGGCATCCAACCCCCCCGCCAGGCCGGCGGTCACCCGCCAGTCGGGCAGGCGGGCGTCCAGCGCCAGGGTGTGGGCATTGCGGTGCCCCTGCGCAGTCGCACGCACGAAGCTCAGGTGCTGTCCGGCCAGCGTCACGCCGCGCGCATCGAACTGGCCGTTGAAAGGGCCGTTGGCAGCGGCCTGCAGATTCAGTTGCAGGTTCAGCGCCTCGGCGGCGAGGCCGCCCGGCAGGCGCAATCCGCTCGCCGCAAGCACCCCCTCGATCTGCGGCTGGCCCGGCTCGCCGCTCGCGCTGCCGCGGCTGCTCAGGCGGCCCGCCAGCCCCAGGTTGAGACGATCCAGCGCCGGCGCATCGACGTTCCAGGCAAGGCGGTCGCCGGCACGGCCGTAGGCACCGTTCAGTTTGACCAGATTGCCGGCCAGGTTGAGATCGATATCGGCGTCGGCGAGATGCCGGCTTTCATAGCGCAGCCGGCCCTGCCCCTTGACCGGGCGCCCCTCGAGGTCGCCTGGCGGAAGAGTGAACTCGGTCTGCAGCCGCAACTCGGGTGCCAGCGCACCGCTCACCCGGCCGCGCGCGTTCAGCCGCCCACGCGGAAACTTGCCGAAGCGCGCGGGGTTGATCTGCGTGGCGTCGAATCCGGCGGAAAACGCGCGGCCGGCATCCAGTTGCAGAACGCCATTCCCACTCAGGCGGCCTGCCTGGCCGGCGAAGCTGGCCGATTCCAGCCGCAGCGCGTTATCCGCATGGCTCAGCGCGAAACGCCCCTGCCCCCAGGATTCCGCCACCTCGGCACTGAGCGTCTGGCGCGACGCATCGCCCGCCAGCTGAAAATCCGCACGCATGCGCGTGGCATACAGGCTTCGGTGCAGTCCGGCCAGGTTCATGCTCGGGCTGGCAAGGTTGAGCGTCACGCGACCATCACGCCACTGGCCGGTTCCGGCCAACTGCCCGGCCGGGCCGAGATCGATGGCCAACGCGCTGAAGTCTGCGTGCGTGATATCGCCAAACACCGCGCCCGTCAGGCCGACCAGCGGCAGACGGTGCTGGTCGAGCCGCCCGGCGAGTTGGTTGCTCAGGCTGAAGGTGCCGAGCAGCCGCTCACCCGGCTGGCCTTCGAACACACCGGAAAACGCCAGTTCGGCAGCGGGCGCGCCCGCCGCGAGCAGACGCGGGTCGATCCCCTCGCCGGCGACCAGCAGTCTGGGCAGGCGAATCCTTGCAAAGGGTGCCGCCTCGCCGCGGGCGAGGAAGCGCATGTCTTCGGCATCGGCGTGAAGATCAAATGCCACCGCGGCCAGCGTGCCCGTCAATCGGACCGAGGCATGCAGCGGCACCGGATCGCTGCGTTCGGCGTCGAACTGCCCTTGCAGCGCAAACGGCGCATCCTTGCCGAGATCCAGCTGCCCACGGACGTCGGCCCACGGCGACTCCAGCGCTGCCCCGCTCAGCCGGTAGCGCTCACCGGTGCCGTCGAGGCGTCCCTTGAGATTGCGGAACACCAGCGGCGTGGCCGCCTCGCCGATCTCCAGCCGCGCCAGATCGAAAACCTGCACGCGCAGATCGAGCGGCAGTCGCAGGCTGGCCGGAAGCGTGGGCGGCGTCGGATCCTTTTTCAGGATGCTCACGCGCAACGCCTGCGCCGCCAACAGGTCGACCTCGATCCTGCGCTGCCACAGCGCGCGCGGCTGCCATTCCAGGCGAAGGCCCTCGATCTCGATGCGCTGCCTGGCGGTTGCAACCGTCAGCTTGCGGATGGCAAGCGGCACACCAAGGTGGCCGTCGACGCCCTCGAATTTCAGCCGTTCGCCGCTGAGCAGGGTCGCCGTCCCGGTCAGCCAGCGAAACCCGCTGGCGGTGGTCGTCACGTAGGCACCCGCCGCGACCAGCAATGCCAGCAAGGCGAGCAGAGCCGCGAGCCCCCAGGCAGCCCGCCTCAAAACGACACCCCGAGCGAGAAATGCAGGCGGATTTCATCGGTGGCCTCGCCATAGGCCACGTCGAGGTTCACCGGTCCGACCGGCGAGCGGTAGCGCGCGCCGACGCCATAACCGAACATCGGCGACAGCGCGCCGGGGGTATCGGCCGCGTCGCCCGCATCGACGAACACGGCCATGCCCCAATTGCCTTCGAAGAAATAGTTGTATTCGACGCTGCCGGTGGCGAGGTAGCGCACCGACGCCACCCCGCCTTCCAGCGTGCGCCCCAGGCTCTGGTAGGCGTAGCCGCGCACCGAATTGTCGCCACCGGCACGAAACAGGAAGTCGGTGGGAATGCCTTCGCGCGTTTGCGCCAGCACGCTGCCGAGTTCGCCGCGGAGGATCACACGCCCGTTTTCACCGGCCCGGAAATAGTGGGTGTGGCGGCCGTACAGGCGAGCAAACGTGGTGTCGGACAGCACGGCCTCGAGCGCGCCGCCGCCCTGCAGCGTGAGCACATACCCACGCCGCGGATAGAACGCACGGCCCACCCTGCGCTGGGTCCACGCATAGTTGGCGGTCAGCGCCTGGTTGCGCACATCCACCACGTCGCCGATTTCCTGCTCCTCGCTCTGGTATTGCAGCGACAGCGTGGACTCGATCTGCCCGCGTGCGAGGCTGCGCTTGACGCCCAGCACGTTCGAGCGCGTTTCCTGCCCCTCGATATCCTCCTGCCTGCGCAGCGCGCCCACGCTGTGTTCGTAGCCCCTGGCGTTGCGCGGCCATGCCAGTTCCACCCCGCCTGTCTGGCGATCGGTTTCCAGCTTCGCATCGAATTTCAGGCGCAACCCCCGGTCCAGGATGTCGCGATGCAACCACGACGCCTGCACCCGCGCACCGGTGTCGGTGCTGTATCCGATGCCCACACTGAACATCTTTTCCGGGCGCTCCACCACCTCTACCTGGATCGGAACCGCCGCCGCCAGTGCCGGGTCAGGCTCGATGCGCACCGTGGCCTGCGCAAAATATCCGCTGGTCTCCAGCGCGATCTGGTAGTCGAGGAGATCCTGCTGGCGGACCGGCTTGCCGGGTTTCATGGGGTTGAGATTGCGAATGATGGCCTCGGGGTAACGCTGGTAGCCGCTAATGACCGGTTGACCGTAAAAAAACGCCGGCCCACTGTCCACGGTCAGCGTCAGATCCGCCGCCTGCAGCACCGGGTCGACGCGCGCCTCGCTCGCAGCGATCCGCGCCGCCGGATACCGACCCGCCAGCAGCGGACGCAACAGCATGAGCTTGGCCGCATTCCAGTCGGCCTGGCGAAACGGCATCTGCGGTTGCAGCGTGAAACTGCGCTCGGTGCGCGCGCGCAACCGCGCCTGTTCGGAATCGGCCAGTCCCCCCTCAAAGCCGATCTTCAGCATGCGGACCCGGGTGAGCGGACCCGGCGTCACTGCATAATGCATCACCCAGTCGCCCTCGGTCTGCACGAGGCTGGACTCGATCTGCGGCGAGAAGTAGCCCTCGGTTGCCAGCAGTTCGCGGGCGGTTTCCACACCGAGTTCGCGCAGCCGCAGCAGTTCCACCTCGTCCAGCGTCTCGCCCCGCCGCGCCGCTCGCGCCGCTTCCAGATGCTGCGTCAGCAGTGCCTCGAGTTCCTCTGGCGCATCCACTGTCACCGTCAGGGCATGCGCCGGCATCGCAAACAGCATGGCAAGCAATAGCAGGGCATTGAGCATCATCCGTCCATTCTAGGGGTGCGCCGCCGGAATCGACCAGCAGCGGTCGCGTGACAACAGCCTGCCGAGGTCTCATGCTGGCAAGGCAAGATTGAC
Organism: Thiobacillus sp.; assembly: GCA_024709685.1. Taxonomy (GTDB): domain Bacteria; phylum Pseudomonadota; class Gammaproteobacteria; order Burkholderiales; family Thiobacillaceae; genus Thiobacillus. The sequence continues at coordinate 4,724 of JANJWF010000174.1, read as the reverse complement.
AGTCGGGCCAGAAGCCAATATAAATGAGAAACATTCTCATGTTAGACCTCTCTAATAAATGACCTCGCCCGTGCGCACCTTCCCTCTCCATGGCCCAGGATTGCGCGGTACGAGGCGACCTCGTGTGGCGATCGTCGGCCGCACCGGCAGCGGCAAGACCAGCATCTTTCGCGCTGCCGCCAGCACCTCCACCCGCCATGAGCGCCTGGCCGGCATCGGGGCCGCGTATGAGGAATGCCTGGTCGAGGTGGGGATTGATCAGATTTCCCTGGTCGCCTTGCCCGCCATCGACGGCTTCCACCATCTCGACGAAGATTCGCGCGTCACGCTCAAGTATCTGCTGTGGGGCGACCGCTGGCCGGCCATCGCCGAGCACGAAGCACATCAGCCGGAGGGTGCTTTTGCCGCCCCCGATGTGCTCCTGGTGGTGATGGACGCCACCGCGCTCGAGCGCGACCTCGAGTTCGCGCTGGAACTGATGCCGCTGGGCAGGCCGATGGTATTTGCGCTCAACCGCATGGACGAGGCACGCGCCAGGCGGCGGTTCATCAACGTGCGGGCCTTGTCGGCCAAGCTGGGCGCACCGGTGGTGCCTACCGTGGCGCACATGGGCATCGGCCTGGCCGATCTGTTTACCGCCACTGTGCGCGTTGCGCGGGAGGCGGGTTCGACGCACCTGCAGAGCCCTGCCTGCCCGACGAGCCTGCATATCGAAGCGCAATTGCGTGCCATTGGCGACATCGCCCGACAGCCCGATATTGTCGCGGCGTTCGCCGTGCCCGAAGCCCTGTTGACCCAGCAACTCGCAGAAAATGACGATTACTTCGCGCAGGAACTGGAGGCGCATTTCCCCGGGCAATATGCCGCCCTGCTCACCGCACGCGCTGCTGCCGACGCGGCCCTGCCGCGCCCGCTGGCGGACGAAATCCACGCCGACCGCCATCATCGCGCCGCGCTCTGCTACGAGGCGGTGACCCGCCCCAGTCAGGAAGGCGCGCAGCCGCGCTGGCAGCTGTGGGCAGACGATCTCTTCCTGCATCCGCGCTGGGGCTTCGTCGGTACGCTGGCGGTGTTCGCGCTGGTGCTGTTCTTCGTATTCGAGGTCAGCGCCTTCCTCGACAGACTAACCGTCGCACGCATGATCGCGTGGGCCGAGCCGTGGCAGCCGATCGACCTCGCAGGGGTGCTCGTGCGCGCCGTGCTGGATGGCTTCATCGGGCTGGCCGGCATCGTCATTCCCTACATGATCCCGCTGGTGCTGCTGCTGGTGTGGCTGGAGGAGTCCGGGATCATGCACCGGGTGGCCTTCGTGGTAGACCGTGGCTTCCACCGCCTCGGGCTGCACGGCGGCGTCGCGCTGCCGTTCCTGATGGGACTCGGCTGCAACGTACCGGCACTCGCGGCCACCGCCGCCGTTACCCACGGCCGCGACCGCACGGTGGCGTCGCTGTTGATCACTTTCCTGCCCTGTTCAGCGCGTTCGGCCATCATCCTGGCGGTGGGGGGCAAGTACCTCGGCGGATTCGGCGTGTTCGGGCTGTTCATGCTCGCACCCGTCGTCGTCAGCCTGGTCGGCAAGCTGCTCAAGCGCCGTTATCCCGAGACGACGCCGGGCATGATCCAGGAAATCCCGGCCTACGCAGTGCCCACCCTGCGCGCGCTCCTGGCCAATACCTGGGAGCGCAGCCGCGACATCGTCACCATCGTGCTGCCGCTGCTGGTGGCGGGCAGCGTGGTGCTCGCGCTGCTCGGCCACTACGGAGCCGATGCCTGGATCAATCTCGCGCTCACACCGGTGACGGGCTGGTGGCTGGGACTGCCGGTAGTGCTGGGCGTGCCGATCCTGTTCGGCGTGCTGCGCAAGGAACTGTCCCTGCTCATGGTATTCCAGGCGCTCGGCACACAGGAACTGGCGACCGTCCTCGACACCACGCAGATCGCCACTTTCCTGGTGTTCCTGATTTTCTACGTACCCTGCGTGTCCACTTTTGCCATGATGCTAAAGCTGCTCGGCCGGCGCGACGCGCTCTACTCGGTCATGCTCTCCATCGGCGTGGCACTCGTCGTGGCAGCTGCCGTGCGCTGGCCACTGGAGCTGGCCAGCTGGGTGCTGTAGGCGGGGACACCCTGGTCCTCGTGAGACCATGACGCTCAAGAGGGGGGCTTGTATCCGGTAATCATCGACTTGATGAGATTCTCCTTGTGTATCCCGCTTGCGATCAGCACACCGGCGACGTGCAGGATCACGAGAAACAGCGTGAAATTCGAGAAGGCTTCGTGAAGCTCTTTCCAGAACTCGTCCCCATCCGCCTCGCCATTCCCTTGTCCGCGCCCGCCTCGGTGGTCTTCCTCGTCGTCATCTGCCATCGCCGGCGAAATGAGCCGGATGTCAGCCTGCGCGAGCGGCCCGTGCCCCTCCTGGCCATATGTCTCCAGGCCGGTCCAGCACGTTCCGATCAGGCTCAGCAACAAGGCAACGACCATCCAGCCGCCGAGGGGATTGTGACCGAGGTAGTGAAGCGGCTTGGACGAGATCATGGACTTGACGTATCGCCAGGTCGTCGCGGGACCATAGATGAAATCCGCGAATCTGGCATGGCGCGTACCGATGAATCCCCACACGATTCGAAATGCCACGAGCGCCAATACGGCGTATCCAGCGTAGACATGAAGCACGTTCTCGTCATCACCGCTGAAATACGCAACGAAGAACGCGATGACCAATGACCAATGAAAAACGCGTACCGCAATATCCCAGACTTTGATCGTCGCTTCTCCGGACATGGCTTCACTCCTGTTGATCAACATTCCTGAACCTGGCCCGTGACTCACCCATCCCGAAAACAGGTCCCGCAAGAATCACGTCAGTACGGCGATCAACTCCGGGGCAAGCAAGGATCGTCACGCGATACTGAAAAATAGGCATGATTCCGTGATCTGCCTAATCGGGGGTGCGCTCGATAAGGCGGTACCGAAGGCATCGCCTTCTCGGCCTGACTTGCGCGGTGACCTGCAATGACACGGCCCTTGCTCCTGCTCAGCCCAGGAAAAAAAAGAGGACGGAAACCAAAACCCGCCCTCTCACTCACCCCCCCAGCCCCAGGGATCAGACTGCTTGCACTGCGGCTTTCTCGAAGCTGAACACGCCGTTTTGCGCATCGACGCGAATCGTGTCCCCGGGCGCGAAGCGGCCGGACAGGATCGCCTTCGCCAGCGGGTTCTCCAACTCGTTCTGGATCGCGCGCTTGAGCGGCCGCGCGCCGTACACCGGGTCGAAGCCGGCCTTGGCGATTTCGGCGAGTGCAGCCTCGGTGACGTCGAGCTTCATTTCCATCTGCACTAGGCGCTTCTCCAGCGCCTGCAATTGAATCCGGGCGATGCTGGCGATGTGCGCTTCGGACAGCGCATGGAACACCACGACCTCGTCGATGCGGTTGATGAACTCGGGGCGGAAGTAGGATTTCACCTCGCCCAGCACGGCAAGCTTCACCACCTGGTAATCGTCGCCCGCCATCGACTGGATCATCTGGCTGCCGAGGTTGGACGTCATCACGATCACGGTGTTGCGGAAGTCGACCGTACGGCCCTGGCCGTCGGTCAGCCGCCCGTCGTCGAGTACCTGCAGCAGCACGTTGAACACGTCCGGGTGCGCCTTCTCGACCTCGTCCATCAGGATGACGGAATACGGCTTCCTGCGCACCGCCTCGGTGAGATACCCGCCCTCCTCGTAGCCGACATAACCGGGCGGCGCGCCGATGAGGCGCGCGACCGAGTGCTTCTCCATGAATTCGCTCATGTCGATGCGGACCATGTGGTCGGCGGAATCGAACAGGTATTCGGCGAGCGTCTTGCACAGTTCGGTCTTGCCGACACCGGTCGGGCCGAGGAACAGGAAGGAGCCGAGCGGGCGATTGGGATCGGACAGGCCGGCGCGCGAGCGGCGGATGGCGTCCGACACCACGCGCACGGCCTCATCCTGCCCCACCACGCGGCTGTGCAGCCTGTCTTCCATGTGCAGGAGCTTGTCGCGCTCGCCCTGCATCATTTTCGAGACAGGAATGCCGGTGGCGCGCGAGACGACCTCGGCGATCTCCTCGGCGCCGACTTCGGTGCGCAGGAGCTTGAACGCGGGTTTCTCGCCACTGGCCTCGGCGTGCTTCAGCTGGGCTTCCAGTTGCGGCAGCTTGCCGTATTGGATCTCGGCCACTTTATCCAGCTTGCCCTGGCGCTGCAGCTCAACCATCTCGCCGCGCAGGTGGTCGATTTCCTCCTTGAGGTGGGCGCTGCCCTGTACCTGCGCTTTTTCGGCCTTCCACACTTCCTCGAGGTCGGCGTATTCGCGGCCGAGCTTGTCGATTTCCTCTTCCAGCAGGCCCAGGCGCTTCTTCGAGGCCTCGTCGGTCTCGCGCTTCACCGCCTCGCGCTCGATCTTCAGCTGGATGATGCGGCGGTCGAGCTTGTCCATCACCTCCGGCTTGGAGTCGATTTCCATCTTGATGCGCGCCGCCGCCTCGTCGATCAGGTCGATTGCCTTGTCCGGCAGGAAGCGGTCGGTGATGTAGCGATGGCTCAATTCCGCCGCCGCGACGATCGCCGGGTCGGTGATGTCGACGCCGTGGTGCAGTTCGTAGCGTTCCTGCAGGCCACGCAGGATGGCGATGGTCGACTCGACCGAGGGCTCGTCGACCAGCACCTTCTGGAAGCGGCGCTCGAGTGCCGCATCC
>JANJWF010000139.1 GCA_024709685.1 Thiobacillus sp. | reverse complement strand
GCACCAACGGATTATGAGTCCGCTGCTCTAACCAGGCATGAGCTAGAGGCCCGGTGCTACTGGAACCTCTACGCGTCGCTGTCGAGGAAGCTGCGCAGCTTCTCCGAGCGGCTCGGGTGACGCAGCTTGCGCAGCGCCTTGGCTTCGATCTGGCGGATGCGCTCGCGGGTGACGTCGAACTGCTTGCCGACCTCTTCCAGCGTGTGGTCGGTGTTCATCTCGATGCCGAAGCGCATGCGCAACACCTTGGCCTCACGCTGGGTCAGCGAGTCGAGCACCTCGCAGGTGGCGTCGCGCAAGCCGGAGTACATCGCTGCTTCGGCCGGGGCAAGGGTAGCCGTGTCCTCGATGAAGTCACCCAGGTGCGAGTCGTCGTCGTCGCCGATCGGCGTCTCCATGGAGATGGGCTCCTTGGCGATCTTCATGATCTTGCGGATCTTGTCTTCCGGCATTTCCATCTTCAGTGCCAGCGTGGCCGGATCGGGCTCGATACCGGTTTCCTGTAGGATCTGGCGACTGATGCGGTTCATCTTGTTGATGGTCTCGATCATGTGCACCGGAATGCGGATGGTGCGTGCCTGGTCGGCGATCGAGCGCGTGATCGCCTGGCGGATCCACCAGGTGGCGTAGGTCGAGAACTTGTAGCCGCGCCGGTATTCGAATTTCTCCACCGCCTTCATGAGGCCGATGTTGCCTTCCTGGATCTGGTCGAGGAACTGCAGGCCGCGGTTGGTGTATTTCTTGGCGATCGAGATCACCAGGCGCAGGTTGGCCTCGATCATTTCGCGCTTGGCGCGGCGTGCCTTGGCCTCGCCGGTCGACATCTGCTTGTTGATGTCCTTCAGGTTCTTGATCGGCAGGCCGACGCGCTCCTGCATGGCGAGGAGGGCCTCCTGGTGTGCCTTGACTTCGTACTGCACCTTGGCGAGCGTCGAGCAGTAGCCCTTCTTGGCAGCGATTTCCTTGTCTACCCAGGCCAGGTTGGTTTCGTTGCCGGGGAATGTCTTGATGAAGTGCGGGCGCGGCATCCCCGAGCGGGTGACGCAGAATTCCATGATCTTGCGCTCGTGCGAACGCACTTCCTCGACGGCATTGCGGATCTGTTCGCACAGGCGGTCGACCTGGCGCACCGAGAAGCGGATTGCCATCAGCAGTTCGGTCACTTCGGTCTGTGCCTTCAGGTGCTGCGGGCTGCCGAGGCCGTATTTGCTATGCGCCGCCTGCGCCTTCTTGTAGGCCTTGCGGATGAATTCGAACTGGGTCAGCGCCTCGGCCTTCAACTGCGCGAGGTTGGCGGCAGCGATCTTGGCGCTAGCCTCTTCGTCGTCCTCTTCGTCGTCTACATCCTCGGTTTCGGGCTCTTCCTCGGCGGCTGCGGCCTCGGTCTCGACCTCGACGAAACCGTCGATCAGTTCGTCAATACGCAGTTCGTCCTTTTCGACCTGCGTCGCCATGTCCAGAATCTGCTGAATAGTCAGCGGGCATGACGAAATCGCCTGAACCATGTGGCGCAGGCCTTCCTCGATCCGCTTGGCAATCTCGATTTCACCCTCGCGGGTAAGCAGGTCGACTGAGCCCATTTCGCGCATGTACATACGCACCGGATCGGTGGTGCGACCGAATTCGGAATCGACCGTGGTCAACGCCTGCTCGGCTTCGGCCACCACATCTTCGTCGGCCACGGCAGGAGCGGCTTCCTGCATCAGCAGGGTCTCGGCATCCGGCGCTTCGTCGTAGACCTGGATGCCCATGTCGTTGATCATGCTGATCACGCCTTCGATCTGGTCGGCGTCCAGCACTTCATCCGGCAGGTGGTCATTGATTTCGGCGTAGGTCAGGAAGCCGCGTTCCTTGCCCAGGATGATGAGATTCTTGAGCTGGGTGCGGCGCGCCTCGGCCTCAACCGGCGTCAGCTCTTTCAGGGGGAGCAACGCTTCGGGTTTTTTGGCGCTACCGCCTGGTTTTCTTCCACGTACAGCCACAGGCATTTCTCCGCTTGGATTCTGCCCGCAAGCCGCGCGACAGAAAAAATCGTTCAAAAACCGGCAATTCTACCGTAAACGGGGTTGTTGTTCCGACCTTTATTTAGAAAGCTAGGACCGTGCCAGCTCGGTTAGTTCCTGGCGTTCGGTCGCACTCAGGCTGTTCAGCGGGCGGGCCGCCAGTTCCTGCCAGCGGCGGCGTTTCCAGTCGTCGCGCAGTTGTTTCAGCGCGCCGTCGAATTCCGCGCTCCAGTCCCAGTTGTCGTCCTTGTCAAGCAAATCCGTCATCAGTTCATCGACCAGCGCCTCCATCGCCCTGCCGCGTGCCGCTTCGGCGAGCGCGGGCAGGCTGAGCGGGCCCACCTCGCGCAGCCAGGTCGTCAGTTCATCCATCCGGCTGCTCAGCGGGTCGTTTGCATCCAGCCAGCGTGGCTCCACTTCGGCGACGCGCTGGGGATTCATCAGCAGCGTGCGGGCCAGGCTGCGCAGGCGCGATGGCGCCGGGCGGCGCTGGAGGCGCGGCGCCATCCGCCGGATGGCGCCTGGTTTCACGCCCATATGGCTGAGTTCGTCAGCGGGCAAGTGCGCAAGTTCCGCGATTTGCCGCTGAATCAGACGCGCCAGCAGCGGTGCGGCGATTTTTTCCAGCAGCGGCTTGGTGGCCTTCAGCAGCGCGGCCTGGCCTTCCTGCGCGTCGAGCTTGCGGTCGCGCGTCAGTTCTCGCACCAGGAAGGCCGATAACGGCAGCGTGTCAGTGTCCAGGAGTTGCAGGAAAGCGGCGTGACCATTGGCGCGGATGTAGCTGTCGGGGTCCTCGCCCTCGGGCAGAAACAGGAAACTGACTTCCTTCCCGTCCTGCAGCGCTTCCAGCGTGTTTTCCAGCGCGCGCCAGGCGGCCTTGCGCCCGGCGTTGTCGCCGTCGAAGGCATAGATCAGGCGGTCGGTATGGCGCAGCAGTGTGCGCGCATGGGCCGGCGTGGTGGCGGTGCCGAGGGTGGCGACCGCGAATTCCACGCCGTGCTGCGCCAGGGCCACCACGTCCATGTAGCCTTCGACCACGATGGCGCGCCCGGCCGCCTTGATGGCGGCGCGTGCTTCGAACAGGCCGTAGATTTCCGAGCCCTTGTGGAACAACGGGGTCTCAGGCGAATTGAGGTATTTCGGCTCGCCCTGATCGAGCACGCGCCCGCCGAAGCCGATGATTCGGCCCTTGATGTTCCTGATGGGAAACATGATGCGGTGGCGGAAGCGGTCGTAGCGTCCGCGCTCGCCGTCGATGACGAGACCGGAGGCGGCGAGGGCGTCCGCCGCGTAATCCTTGAAAACCTGCTTCAGCGGCGAACCGTCCGGCGCGTAGCCGATGCCGTAGCGGGCGGCGATGGTGCCGGTCAGCCCGCGTCGCTTCAGGTAGTCGATGGCGTGCGGCGTCAGTTTCAGTTGCTGTTTGTAGAACTGCGCGGCCTGCTCCAGCGCGTCCCACAGCGCAGGGGGGGGCCTGGGACGATCGGGTTCGCCGGACTCCGGCACCGCCAGGCCGGCGTCCTGCGCCAGCGCCGCCACGGCGTCGGGAAAGCTCATGTGCTCGTATTCCATGAGGAAGCCGAGCGCGGTACCGTGCGCGCCGCAGCCGAAGCAGTGATAGAACTGCTTGGTCGGGCTGACCGTGAAGGACGGGGTTTTTTCGCTGTGGAAGGGGCAGCAGGCCTGGTAGTTCTGTCCGGCCTTCTTCAGCGGTACCCGCCGGTCGATGACGTCGACGACGTCGACGCGGGCGAGCAGAGTGTCGATGAAATCGCGCGGGATCATGGTTTCCGCATGATACCCGGTGGGGCTAAGCGGTCGGTGGGGTGGATCAGCCCGCCAGGCGGGTCTTGATCAGCGCGGAAACGTGTCCCATATCGGCGCGACCGGCGAGACGGGGCTTCAACAGAGCCATGACCTTTCCCATGTCACGGGCCGAGGCGGCACCGGATTCGGCAATCGCTGCCGCGACTGCGACCTCGACTTCGGCGGCGGAAAGCTGCTCGGGCAAGTAGGCCTGCAGCGCGGCAAGTTCGGCCTGTTCGGCCGCCACCAGGTCGTCGCGTCCAGCCGCCTGGAACTGGCTGATCGAATCCTTGCGTTGCTTGATGAGTTTTTCGACGATGTTGCCGATGATGGGATCACCCAGCGCAGGATCGTCCAGTTCGATGCGTTCGTCGACTTCCTTCTGCTTGATCGCAGCCAGCAGCAGGCGAATCGTGCCGAGGCGCGCCGTTTCCTCGGCGCGTTGCGCCTCATCAGGAGTGGCGCGGCCACGCATGGCCGCTTTCATGTCGTCAGTGATGCGTGCCTTGAGCGACATGCTCGGTGTGAATTCTGCGTTGTGCAGAATCAATACATCTTGGGGGGGAGTTGCTGGCCGCGCAGACGCTTGCTTTGACGCTTGACTGCGGCGGCGAGCTTGCGCTTGCGCTCGGCAGTGGGCTTTTCGTAGAACTCGCGGGCGCGCAATTCGGTCAGGAGGCCAACCTTCTCGATGGAACGCTTGAAACGGCGAAGAGCGACATCAAACGGCTCGTTTTCTTTGACTTTGACGTGGGGCATTTTTGAAGACGGCTTCCTGGGAAGGCTTCCTGTGAACGGGAAAAACAAGAATAATAGCAAGCTCTCTGGCATTTTTCCAGTCCCGCGTTGACCCCTATGCTGGTGCTCGGTGTCGAATCCTCCTGCGACGAAACCGGTGTCGCACTGTATGACAGCACGCACGGCCTCCTGGCGCATGCGCTGCACTCGCAGATTGCGATGCACAATGCGTATGGCGGGGTGGTGCCCGAACTGGCGTCGCGCGACCATATCCGGCGGGTACTGCCCTTGACCCGTCAGGTGATGCGTGAAAGTGGCCGCACACTTTCCGATCTCGACGGCATCGCCTACACGCAGGGGCCAGGACTTGCCGGCGCCCTGCTGGTGGGCGCCGGCATGGCGCGTGCGCTGGCCTATGCGCTGGACATTCCGGCGGTTGGCGTGCACCACCTCGAAGGCCATATGCTGTCGCCACTGATCTCGGACGTGCCGCCCGAGTTTCCCTTTGTCGCGCTGCTGGTGTCGGGTGGGCACACGCAACTGATGCTGGTGTCGGGCGTGGGCCGTTACACCCTCCTGGGCGAGACGCTCGACGACGCCGCGGGTGAGGCTTTCGACAAGACAGCGCAACTGCTGGGACTTGGCTATCCGGGCGGGCCGGCGTTGTCGCAGCTCGCAGCAGCTGGCGATGCCGCCCGTTTTACGCTACCGCGCCCGATGCTCAATTCGGGTGATTTCGATTTCAGCTTCAGCGGGCTGAAGACTGCGGTGCTGACCCTGGTGCGCAAGCAGGGGCTGGAGCAGGCGGCCGACATTGCGGCAGCGTTCCAGGCCGCGGCAGTTGACGTGCTGGTGGGCAAGAGCCTGGCGGCGTGTGCGCACAGCGGCGCGTCGCGCCTGGTGGTCGCTGGTGGCGTGGGGGCCAATGCCCACCTGCGCCACAGGCTCACTCGCGCAGCGGCTGAGCGCGGGATCACGGTGTTCTATCCTCGGCTGGAGTTCTGCACCGACAACGGCGCGATGATTGCCTACGCCGGCGCGCAGCGCCTGGTGCATCCACAGCCGGACTTGGGGTTCGCGGTCAAGCCGCGCTGGGAACTGTCCATGCTCGATGCCGTGTAGGCTGCTGCGGCTGCAACCCGGTGTGATTCACTTCCACAATATCGGGTAGGCCTCCCGCAAGGCCTTGAGCCATTTTTCACTGCCGGTGAGGTGTGCGATCTGCTCCGGAAACAGCAGGAATCCCACCAGCACCGCCATCAGACATACCAGAACGAGCGTGCCAAAAATGCTCGTCGGTCGCAGCACACCCCAGTAACGGCTGAACAGGAACAGGGTGTCCTTCCTGTGTTCCGACATCGTCAGCCAGCGTCGCAGCAACTTGAGCGCGAGATAGGCGCCATAGCCGCCGGCCAGCGAGGCGAACACGATGCGGAAGATGGCAAACACGTCGATCCCGCCGCCGAGATATTCGTGGTACACCCAGGATACGAAGCCGAGTGACAGCGAGGCCAGAATCGCGACCGAAACGTTGACGAATAGCCGCCGTCGCTCGCGCGCCAGGTCGCGCTGCCGCTCGATGAAAAAGCTGTCGACCTCGCGCTTGAAGTATTCGACCTTTTCCTGCACTAGCGTGGAGAATTCAGCCTTGGCGTGGGCGATGCGCTCGTCCATCAGTGTGCCGAGTCTTTCCCCCGCGTAATCGACCAGTTCGCGCACATCGTCCTTGGTGAACTGGCGCTGTTCGTGCAGTTCATCGGAAATCTTGTCGAGCTTGGCGTCGATTTCCTGGCTCGCCTGCCAGATGACATCCTTCAATTCGGTGCCGGCCTGCGAGACACCGACTTTCACCACGTCGGCCAGACGTTCGCCCGCCTGGTCGATCGCCTCGCGCGACACCTCGGCGAGGCTCTCCTTTGCGTGATTAATGGTCTTGTCGAACAGTGCCATGTCAGATGGACTGAATTTATTTGCGTGTGCCGATACGCGCTTCCTGGCCACTCATCAGCTTGATCAGGTTGCTTTTGTGACGATAGACCAGCAGGAGCGAGATCACCAGTACGGTGATTGCCGTGCTTCCCCAGCCCATCAGTAATCCCGCGTAGACCGGGGCGAGCGCCGCGGCAGCCAGTGCGGCGAGCGAGGAAATACGGAATATCCCCGCGACGGCCAGCCAGGTGGCCAGGCACGCCAGGCCCAGCCAGGGATTGAGGCCGACCAGCACGCCGAGCGCGGTGGCCACGCCCTTGCCGCCCTGGAAGCGGAAGAATAGCGGGAACAGATGGCCAATGAATACCGCCAGCGCGCACAGCAGGACGATGTCTTCGGCCAGGCCGAACTGCGGTGCCAGCATGCGCGCCAGCACCACCACCACCCATCCTTTCAGCGCATCGCCCAGCAGGGTCAGCGCGGCGGCGGTCTTGCGCCCGGTGCGCAGCACGTTGGTCGCGCCGGGGTTGCCAGAGCCATATTGCCGCGGATCGGGCAGGCGCATGGCGCGGCTCACAATCACGGCGAATGACAGCGAACCGATCAGATAGGCAACAGCAATAAACAACAGGGCGGGCATAAGTCAGTAAAATGGGAGGTTTTGGTTGGACCCGTTGGTGGACGGCGCGATGGATATTCTATTTTTGCGGGACTTCCGTCTCGAGCTGATTATCGGCATATACGAGTGGGAACGCAAAGTACCCCAGCCGGTACGACTCGATCTTGAGATCGGCTTGCCAAACAGCAAGGCGGGTGGCACCGACAATGTTGCCGATACCATCGACTATGGCGCAGTGGCCCAGCGGGTGAAAGCGTATCTGCACAACGCCCCGCAGCCGATCACCCTGGTCGAGTCGGTCGCCGAGCACGTCGCTGCCATCGTGCGCAGCGAGTTCGGCGCCCCGTGGGTGAAAGTGTCGGTGACCAAGTTCGCGATCGTGCCCGGCATCAAGGAACTGGGCATTACCATCGAGCGCGGCGCGCGGCTGTGAGCCCCGAGCAGATCGCCGCCACGGCGGCCATTCTGCTGGCGGCGTACGTCATCCGCGGCATCACCGGCTTCGGCTCGGGGCTGGTTTCGGTTCCCTTGCTGGCACTGTTCCTGCCGCTGCAGTTTGTCGTGCCGCTGGTTCTGCTGCTCGATTTCACCGCCTCGATCGTGATCGGCGGCTTCAATTTCAGGCGGGTGCAATGGAACGAAATCGGCGTGCTGATTCCGTTCGGCGTCGTCGGCGTGATCCTGGGCACGACCCTGCTGGTCAACCTGCCAGCGGAGCCTATGCTGCTTGCGCTGGCGGGGTTCGTTTTCATTTTCGCCATGCGCAGTGTGCTCAATATCCACGGTGACAAGCCGGCTTCGCGCGCCTGGGCGGCACCGGCCGCGCTCACCGGCGGCACCGTGGGAGCGCTGTTCGGCACCGGTGGGCCGCCGTATGTGATTTACTTGACCCATCGCATCCGCGACAAAAGCGACTTGCGGGCAACCTTCTCGGCACTGCTCTTTACCGAGGGGGCCACCCGCATCGTCAGCTTTCTGCTGGCCGGACTGCTGCTGAGCGCCAAGGTGTGGATCGCGTATCTGGTCGCGCTGCCGCTGGTGTTGGGTGCGCTCTATCTGGGCGGGCGTGTGCATGTGGGCCTGAGCGCGACGCAGATGACGCGGCTGGTTGGCATACTGTTGCTGGTGTCGAGCGTATCCCTGCTGTTCAAGGCGCTGAATGAATGAGTGAATTCGAATTGCTGCATTTCCAGTCGGTGACGTTCACCGGTCAGTCGGCGGGCGCGCGCCTGATCGTGCTTGGCGCGGTGCATGGCAACGAAACCTGTGGGACACAGGCGATCCGTCGCGTGATCGCGGAGATCGAATCTGGCCAGTTGGGCATCGTCGCCGGCAGCGTCACCTTCGTTCCGGTCACCAACCCCCTGGCCTACGTTCGGCACCAGCGCATGGGCGACCGCAATCTCAACCGCAATCTGGTACCGACCGCCACGCCGGTCGAATTCGAGGACCGCATCGCCAACTGGCTGTGCCCGCTGTTGGCGCAGCATGATGCGCTGCTCGACCTGCACTCCTTCCATACCCAGGGCGAGCCCTTCATCATGCTGGGTCCGCAAGACAACGACGGCACGCTGGAGCCGTTTGCGCGCGCGGCGGAGGAAACCGCGCTGGCGCTGTCTCTGGGCGTGCACCGGTTCGTTGACGGCTGGCTCGACACCTACGCCGCCGGTGTCGCCCGCCGCCTGGCGGCAGGCGCGCCGGCACGCGAGGCTGATGTGCACTACGGGGTGGGCACCACCGAATACATGCGCGCACAGGGCGGCATCGCGCTCACCCTCGAATGCGGCCAGCATGATGACCCTGCTGCGCCGGAAGTGGCCTACCGCGCCATTCACAACGCCCTGGCGCATCTGCGGCTGGCCGCTGCACCGGTTCCCGCCCCGGTGACCGATGCCGAGGCCTTGCGCCTGTACCGGGTCGTCGACCGTGCTCATGCCGGGGATGCCTTCGCCCGTGCCTGGTCCAGCTTTGATCGCGTGCACGCGGGCGAGGTCATCGGCACGCGCCACGACGGCACGCAGGTGGTGGCAGAGAGTGATAGCCATGTTGTGTTCCCCAACCCCAAGGCGCAACCGGAACAGGAATGGTTTTATCTGGCCCGATCCAGCGCCAGGGTGTAGGGATGTGGATTCGGTAAGCCGGTAAAACGGTTGGCGATGCGGGATGAGCCTCAGCCACGCGGATGATGCTGTGCGTGCAACTGCTTCATCCGTTCCCGGGCCACGTGAGTGTAGATCTGGGTCGTGGAGATGTCGCTGTGGCCTAGCAGCATCTGTACCACGCGCAGATCGGCCCCGTGGTTCAACAGATGGGTGGCGAAGGCATGGCGCAGCGTGTGCGGCGACAACGGACGAGTGATGCCGGCGACCCGGGCGCGCCGCTTGATGAGATACCAGAACGCCTGCCGGGTCATGCCTTCGCCGCGCGCGGTCACGAACACCGCATCGGAGAGATGCCTTTCCAGCAGCCGCGGCCGTGAGTCCCCCAGATAGCGCTGCAGCCATTGCACCGCCTCCTCGCCTAGCGGCACCAGACGGTCCTTGTTGCCCTTGCCGGTGACGCGCAGCACACCGTCGTTGAGGTTGAGCGCCGTCAGTTTCAGCCCCACCAGCTCCGATACTCTCAGGCCGGTCGCATACAGGGTTTCCAGCATCGCGCGGTCGCGCACGTCGAGCGGAGTGTCGGCGCCGGCGCTGTCGAGGAGGCGTTCCACGTCGGCTTCGGTCAGCGTCTTGGGCAGCGCCCGGGGCAGCTTGGGGCTGTCGACGTTGAGCGTGGGGTCGGCGGCGATCAGGTTTTCACGCAGCAGGTAGCGATAAAAGCGCTTGAGTGCCGAGGTGTAGCGTGCTGCGCTGCGCGGTTGGGCGAGACGGGCGAAGCGCCACGCCAGGTAGGCTTCGATGTCGCCCGGCACGGCAGCGTTCAGCACCTGCTTCCGTTCCTTTTCCAGCCACCCTGCAAAGGCCGCAAGGTCGCGCCGGTACGCAGCCAGCGTCAGTTCGACCAGCCCGTCTTCCAGCCACAAGTGGTCGCAGAAGCGGTCAATGAGCGGGTCGTCAATCGTTTCGGGCATTGCGTCCGCGCCCTCTCCCGCTTGCGGGAGAGGGTTGGGGAGGGGGAGCGGTCGGCTTCCACGAAGCCGGCCGCGACTCGTGCGCCAGCAACCAGGTTTTTACGTCCAGCGGTGCCCCTGACGCTGCATGCATGAATCCGCCCAGCCCGCTTGCCGCCACCACCCGGTGACAGGGGATGAGGAGGGGCAGGGGGTTGGCACCGCATGCCTGGCCGACCGCGCGCGCAGCGGTGCCGAGCTGTTTGGCCAGTGCGCCGTAGGTGGTGGGATGCCCGGCCGGGATATTCATCAGCGCGTGCCACACCCGCAACTGGAACGGCGTTCCCAGCGGTACGAAGAGGAGGTCGAAGGTGTGGGCAGGGTTGTGCCAATAGGCGTCGAGTTCGCGTGCCAGTCGGCGCGCCCGTGTGTCCGACAGTGGGGTCGTTGGCAAGTCCGTCGGCAAAAAATCCAGCTGCGTCAATGCATCGCCGGTGAAGCGGGCGCCGAGGTGGCACATCGGTGCAGCGAGAATGAAATCGTAGTTACGCGTGCAGACATTCTAGCGCCCGGCAAAACAAAAACGCCCGCGTGAAGCGGGCGTCTCGTGCTGCAGCTGAAGACTGCTTATTCAGCAGCGGTTGCGGCAGCCTTGCGGGCGGGCAGCTTTTCCTTGATGCGGGCGGACTTGCCGGAACGCTCGCGCAGGTAGTACAGCTTGGCGCGACGGACATCGCCGCGACGCTTGACCTCGACGCTGGCGACCAGCGGCGAGTAGGTCTGGAAGGTGCGCTCGACGCCTTCGCCGGCCGAGATCTTGCGCACGGTGAAGGCGGAATTGAGGCCGCGGTTGCGCTTGGCGATGACTACGCCTTCGTAGGCCTGCAGGCGCTCACGGTTGCCTTCCTTCACTTTTACCTGGACGACGACGGTGTCGCCGGGGGCGAAGACGGGGACAGTCTTGCCCAGGCGGGCGATTTCTTCCTGCTCGAGTTGCTCGATGATGTTCATGATGTTTCCTTACATCTGGCGGGAGAGGTGTACCCGGAAGGGCAGACATCACGCCGTTTCACATTGGCTCGGGATTACCGTGCCGCTTGGTCCTGCGCCGCACCGGTTGGATGCGTCGCGAGAATATCCTGTTCCCGCTTCGACAACTTGCGTTTTGCCAGCAGATCGGGGCGGAGGGCCGCCGTGATCTTCAGGCTCTGCTGCAGCCGCCATTGGGCGATCGCGGCGTGGTTCCCGCCTTTTAGCACTTCCGGCACCGCCATGCCCTGCCAGACTTCGGGCCGGCTGTAGTGCGGGCAGTCAAGCAGACCATTCGCGAAGGAGTCCTCCACCGCCGAATCGGCATCGTTCAGTGCGCCCGGCAACTGCCGGATGAGGGCGTCCATCAGCGCCAGCGCGGGCAATTCGCCGCCCGACAGCACGAAGTCGCCGAGCGAAAGCTCCTCGTCCACGCGGCGCTGCAGCAGCCGCTCGTCAATTCCTTCATAACGCCCGCACAGCAATACCAGTGCGGGCTTTTCCTTCAGCTCCATCACCCGTTGATGGGTCAGCGGGCGGCCGCGCGGTGAAAAGTGCACCACCCACGGCGTCAAATTCTCACCGGCCAAGTCCTGCTGGATCGCATTCAACGCACGGTCCAGCGGTTCTGCCAGCATCAGCATGCCGGGGCCACCGCCATAAGGTCGGTCGTCCACCGTCCGGTGCGGGTCGTCGGTGAAATCGCGCGGATTCCACGCACGGAACCGGTACAGTCCGCGATCCAGCGCCCGCCGGCTGATGCCGTAATCCAGTACGGCATCGAACATCTCGGGGAAGAGCGTGACGGCATCAAAGCGCATCAATAGTCTTCGCCCCAGTCCACCGCGATCGTCCCGCCCGTCACGTCGACCTTGCCGACAAAGGCGGCGACAAACGGGATCAGATGCTCACGCGTGCCTTTGATCACCAGCACGTCATGCGCGCCGGTTTCCAGCAGGCTGTCCACCCTTCCAAGCTCGATGCCTTCGCGATTGACGGCTTTCAGTCCGATCAGGTCGGACCAGTAGAACTCGTTTTCCGCTGGCGGCGGCAACTCACTGCGCGCCACCGAGATTTCCTGTCCGCGCAGGGCGTACGCTGCGTCGCGGTCATCGATGCCAACCAGTTTGGCGGCCAGTGCACTGCCGTGCGCCTGGATCGCTTCGACGGTGTAATGCATCTGCTGCTCGCCGCGCCCGACACGCCAGGATTCAAAATCCATCAGCGTGCCCGGGTCTTCACTGAAGGGCTGGACCTTGACCCAGCCCTTGATGCCGAATGGGGCGGCAATGCGTCCCATCACGACCCAGTCGCCTGGCAGATTCACACGGCAGCGGCAGCGGGCTTGTTCTGCTTGAATAGGCGGGCGACGGTGTCGGACATCTGCGCGCCGTTGCTCACCCAGTAGCCGATGCGATCCTGATCGAGACGAACCGCCTCGGCGCCTTCAGCAGCGACCGGGTTATAGAAGCCGACGCGCTCAATGAAGCGGCCATCACGGCGGCAGCGCGAATCGGCCACCACCACGTTGTAGAAGGGGCGGTTTTTGGCGCCGCCGCGCGAAAGACGAATAACGACCATGATTTAACCCACCGGGCAAACGGAGAAAACCGCGAATTATACCCAAAAACCCCTGGTTTGCCAGGGGTGCCGGATCAGCGCATCCCCGGCATCATGCCCTTCATGCCGCGCATCATCTTTGAAAGACCGCCCTTGCCCATCATTTTCATCATCTTCTGCGCCTGCTCGAACTGGTTCAGCAGCTTGTTGACGTCCTGTACCTGCACCCCGGCGCCGGCGGCAATGCGGCGCTTGCGGCTGGCCTTGATGATTTCCGGCTTGCGGCGCTCCAGCGGGGTCATGCTGTTGATGATGCCCTCCACCCGGTTGACCGCCTTGTCGTCGGCGCCCGCCGGGATCGACATCTGGCCTGCGCCCGGCAGCTTGTCCATCAGCGCGGACAACCCGCCCATCTTGCGCATCTGCTGGATCTGGGACTTGAAGTCTTCGAGGTCGAAGTCCTTGCCTTTCTTGACCTTGTCGGCGAGTTTTTTCGCTTCGGCAACATCGACCGAGGCCTGCGCCTGCTCGATCAGGGAGAGCACGTCGCCCATGCCGAGGATGCGCTGCGCCATGCGCTCGGGGTGGAACGGCTCCAGTCCGTTGGGTTTTTCGCCGACGCCGATGAACTTGAGCGGCTTGCCGGTGATGTGGCGCACCGACAGCGCCGCGCCGCCGCGCGCGTCGCCGTCGAGCTTGGTCAGCACGATGCCGGTAAGCGGCAGCGCCTCGTTGAAGGCACGGGCCACGTTGATCGCATCCTGGCCCTGCATGGCATCGACCACGAACAGCGTTTCGACCGGCTTGAGGCCGGCATGGAGCGCCTTGATCTCGTTCATCATTGCCTCGTCGATCGCCAGGCGCCCCGCGGTGTCGACGATCAGCACGTCGAAGAACTGGCGACGTGCGTGTTCCTGTGCGGCCTGCGCGATCTTCAGCGGGTCGCGTTCCTCGCCTGCCTCGAAAAAGCTGACGTCGAGTTGGCTGGCCAGCAGCCGCAACTGTTCGATGGCGGCAGGGCGGTAGACGTCGGCGGAGGCGAGCAGGACCTTCTTCTTGCGGTTCTTCAGCAGCAGCGCGAGCTTGCCGCTGGTGGTGGTCTTGCCTGAACCCTGCAGGCCCGCCATCAGGATGACGGCGGGTGGGGTAGCGGCCAGGTTGAGGTCCGCGTTCTCTCCCCCCATCAGGCGGGTGAGTTCTTCGTGGACGATACCGATGAGCGCCTGCCCGGGCGACAGGCTGGTGAGCACTTCCTGACCCAGGGCGCGGGTCCTCACCGCTTCGATGAAGTCCTTGACCACCGGCAGGGCGACATCGGCTTCGAGCAGGGCCAGGCGCACCTGGCGCAATGTGTCCTGCACGTTGGCTTCGGTGATGCGCGCCTGCCCGCGCAGGTTTTTGACGACGCCGGCGAGACGTCCGCTGAGGTTTTCTAGCATGGCTTCCTTGTTGCCGCCATGGACGGCATGGATAATGGGGCTGGCTGAATCAGAATTCCATTTTAACGAATGTCTCCGCTATTGCTGGTTACTTTGTGTGTGAGCGCGCTGTACGGCTGGGTCGCCTGGCGCCTGCGGCACGCGCCGAACGCACCGTCGGTGCGCGTATTGCTGCCGCTGGCCCTGCTGACCCACGGCGTGCTGATCTATCACTCGACGCTGGGTCAGGGCGATATACGGCTCGGATTCGGCAATTCGCTTTCGACCATCCTGTGGCTGACGGCGCTGGCCTACTGGCTGGCGAGCCGGGGAGCGCCGCTCGCCCGCTTGCAGTCGTGGGTCAGCGGGCTGGCGGCGGTGTCCGTTCTGGTCATGGCATTCTTCACCGCCACCCACGCCATCCCCGACTCGCAGGCGCTGGCTTTGCGCCTGCACCTGGTCGTGTCTTTTCTCGCCTATGGCCTGCTGGCGGTGGCGGCCTTGCATGCCGTGCTGATGACGATGCTGGAGAAGCAGTTGCATCGCGGTGCGCTGATGCAGGACGGGGCGCCGCCCCTGCTGACGCTGGAGGCCATGCTGTTCAGGACCATCGGGCTCGGGTTCGCGTTGCTGACCCTGGCCTTGTTCAGTGGCGTGTTCTTCTCGGAAGAGCTTTTCGGCTCGGCTTTGCAGTTTTCCCACAAGACTGTATTGGCCATCCTGTCCTGGCTGGTGTTCGGCGGCCTGCTGCTGGGACGGCATTTCCGCGGCTGGCGCGGGCGAACAGCGCTTTACTGGACGATCACCGGCTTCATCCTGCTGCTTCTCGCCTACTTGGGCACCCAGTTCGTGCTGGAAGTGGTACTGCGGCGTTGAGGCGGCCTTGATTGGATAGTATTTCCACCAGCACGCTTTTTGCCGTGCTTGCTGTGCTGCTGCTGACCTCGGCGTTTTTCTCCGCGTCCGAAACGGCGATGATGGCGATCAACCGCTATCGCCTGCGCCATGCTGCAGAATCGGGCGTGCGCGGGGCGATCAGGGCGCAGGCGTTGCTCGACCGGACCGACAAGCTCCTGGGTGTGATCCTGCTGGGCAATAATCTGGTCAATTCCGCCTCGGGTACGCTGTCTGCCGTGCTGGCCATCCGCCTGTTCGGCGACGGCGAAATGGTCCTGTTCATGGCGACCCTCCTGCTGACCTTCCTGATTCTGGTGTTCAGCGAAGTCACCCCCAAGGTGCTGGGTGCCGCATTTCCTGAGCGCATCGCGTATCCGGCGACGCTGCTGCTCACGCCGCTGCTGAAGTTGGTGTACCCGGTGGTGTGGTTCGTGAACCTGTTCGTGCAGGGCATTCTGCGGCTGCTGCGGATCAGGCAGCCCGAGCCCGGGCTCGGCAACCGCCTGGGACTGGAGGAGCTCCGCACCATCGTGCTGGAATCGTCCGGGGTGTTGCCGCGCGAGCACCAGCGCATTCTGGTCAATCTTCTGGAACTGGAAGACATCACGGTGGACGACGTGATGACACCGCGCAACCAGATCGAGGCCATCGATATCGAGGACGACCCCGAGCGCTTGCGTCAGCAGATTGCCACCAGCCACCATACCCGCTTGGTGGTCCAGCAGGGTTCACCCGACCGCCTGATCGGCGTGCTGCACGTGCGCCGCGTCCTGCATGCGCTGACCGGTGCGGAACTGGACCCAGAAATCCTGAAGGAGAGCCTCGAGGACCCCTACTACGTTCCAGCAGGCACGCCGTTGTTTACCCAGTTGCGCAACTTCAAGCGCAGCCGGCGGCGACTGGCGCTGGTGGTCGATGAATACGGCGAGCTCCAGGGCCTGGTGACGCTGGAAGACCTGCTCGAGGAAATGGTCGGCGAATTTACCACCCAGGCGCCGTCCGGCATGGGATACCTGCGGCAGGAGGAAGATGGCAGCTGGCTGGCCGAAGGTACGGTGCTATTGCGTCATCTGAACCGCAAGCTGGGGTTGTCGCTGCCGCTGGATGGTCCCAAGACACTGAACGGCCTGTTGCTCGAGCACTTCGAGGATATTCCCGAGGCAGGGGTGAGCATCAAGCTGGGGGATGTGCCGGTGGAAATCGTCCAGACCCAGGATCGCGCGGTCAAAATGGCGCGAATCTATCTGCCGGCGTCGGACGAGCTTCCGCCCGAAGGCGCCTCAACTTAGTCGGAAAATCGCCGTTAAGGCCAGTGATTGGCCGTCAACCGCCTTTTGGCGGGTGACGATGATTTGACGCTGGACTTGTCTGGAACCGAGCTATGGCCGCAGTGACAAACACCAACAATTTAACCGGACTGGCGCGTGCCATGGTCAACCATGGCTGGCTCTCGGAGGGCGATGCCGAGGGGCTGTGGAGGCGCGCCAGCCAGTCGGGTGAGTCGTTCGTGACCGAATTGGTCAGGGGGGGGCGTTACAAGGCCGGCCAGGTCGCAGAATTCGCCGCCGTTTCGTTCGGCTTCCCCTATCTGGATCTGAATGCCATGGATGCGGAAAGCCTGCCGCAGGGGCTGCTCGATCCCAAGCTGGTAGAAAAGCGGCGGGTGCTCGCTTTGTACCAGCGCGGCAACAAGCTGTTCGTGGCGACGTCCGACCCCACCCAGCTGCAGGCGCTGGACGAGGTGAAGTTCCAGACCGGCCAGGCGGTGGAGCCCGTGGTGGTGGAGGACGACAAGCTCTCCAGGCTGATCGAGAAGGCGGGGCAGACCGCCGAAAGCACGCTGGCTGTGCTGAATACGGAAGATCTCAACCTGGATTTCGCCGACGAGGAGAGTGCTGCTGCACAGCAGGAAAACGGCGGCATCGATATCGATGATGCCCCGGTGGTGCGCTATCTGCAGAAGATCATGCTCGATGCGATCAATATGGGCGCATCCGACATCCATCTCGAGCCTTACGAAAAGTACTACCGCATCCGCTATCGGCGGGACGGGGTTCTGTCCGAAGTCGCTCAGCCGCCGATGGCGATCAAGGACAAGGTGGCGTCCCGCATCAAGGTGCTGTCGCGGCTGGATATCTCGGAAAAGCGCGTGCCTCAGGACGGGCGCATGAAGCTGGTGCTGTCGAAGAACCGCGCCATCGACTTCCGGGTCAGCACCCTGCCTACGCTGTATGGCGAAAAGATCGTCATGCGGATTCTCGACCCCACCAGTGCCCAGCTGGGAATCGAGGCGCTGGGTTACGAGCCGTGGCAAAAGGAAATACTGCTGAACGCCGTGCAGCGCCCCTACGGCATGGTGCTGGTGACCGGACCGACCGGCTCCGGCAAGACGGTGTCGCTCTACACCTGCCTGAATATTCTCAACAAGCCCGACGTCAACATCTCGACTGCGGAAGATCCGGCTGAAATCCAATTGCCCGGCATCAATCAGGTCAACGTCAACGACAAGGCCGGACTCACCTTTTCGGCGGCATTGAAATCCTTTCTTCGGCAGGATCCGGACGTCATCATGGTCGGCGAAATCCGCGACCTGGAAACCGCCGATATTGCCATCAAGGCCGCGCAGACCGGCCACATGGTGATGTCCACGCTGCACACCAACGATGCGCCCGGCACGCTGACCCGCTTGCTCAACATGGGCGTGGCGCCGTTCAACGTCGCGTCCTCGGTGGTCCTGATCACCGCACAGCGGCTGGCGCGGCGACTCTGCGCGTGCAAGCAGCCGGTTGACATTCCGCAGGAGGCCCTGCTGGCAGCGGGCTTTACCAAAAAGCTGCTGGACGGCACCTGGAAACCCTATAAGCCGGTTGGCTGCGATCTCTGCGGCGGCACCGGCTACAAGGGGCGGGTCGGCATCTACCAGGTGATGCCGATCACCGACGCCATGACCCGCATCATCCTCAAGGGCGGGAACGAATCCGATATCGCCGACCAGGCGCGGAGCGAAGGCGTACTCGACCTGCGCCAGGCAGGTCTTTTGAAAGTGAAAGCCGGTCTCACCTCGCTGGAAGAGGTCGAGGCCGTTACCAATCTCTAAGGGATCTTTCTATGGCTACAGCGGCAAAAGCAATCAAGGACGCTACCTTCTTGTGGGAGGGGATGGACAAGCGCGGCAAGAAGGTCAAGGGGCAGATGCAGGCTGGCGGCGTGGCCATGATCAATTCGCAGCTGCGCAGGCAGGGCATCACGGTGACCAAGGTCAAGAAACAGAGCACACTGTTCAACACGGCCAAGAAGATCACCGAGAAGGATGTCACCCTGTTCACCCGTCAACTGGCGACCATGATGAAAGCCGGGGTGCCGTTGCTGCAATCGTTCGAGATCGTGGCGCGCGGGCATTCCAACCCGTCTATGCAGCGCCTGCTGATGGAAATCAAGGCCGAGATCGAGAAAGGCAGCAGCCTGACCCAGGCGTTCAGCCGCCATCCGCTGTATTTCGACGCGTTGTTCTGCAACCTGGTGGGGGCCGGCGAGGCCGCCGGTATTCTCGAGGGCGTGCTGGATCGCCTGGCGATCTACAAGGAAAAAATCCTCGCCATCAAGGGCAAGATCAAGTCGGCACTGTTCTATCCGATTTCCATCATCGTTGTGGCGTTTGTAATCACCGCCATCATCATGATTTTCGTGATCCCGGCATTCAAGGAGCTGTTCAGCAGCTTTGGCGCCGATCTGCCAGCGCCGACCCTGATCGTGATGGCGATGTCAGACGTCTTCGTCGAATGGTGGTGGGCGATCTTCGGTGTCATCGGTGGCGGAATCTATGGTTTCTTCCAAGCGTGGAAGCGCTCGCGCAAGATGCAGATGGTGATGGACCGCCTCATGCTCAAGCTGCCGATCTTCGGACCCGTGATCGAAAAGGCCACCGTCGCGCGCTGGACCCGCACCCTGTCCACCATGTTCGCCGCAGGCGTGCCGCTGGTCGAAGCCCTTGACTCTGTCGGCGGGGCATCGGGCAATCAGGTGTTTGTCGAGGGGACCCAGAAAATTCGTAGCGAAGTCGCCACCGGTACGGCACTGACCCTGGCGATGCAGAATTCCGGGCTGTTTTCCAACATGGTGCTGCAGATGACGGCCATCGGCGAGGAGTCGGGTTCGCTCGATTCCATGCTGGGCAAGGTGGCCGATTTCTACGAGGCCGAAGTCGATGACGCAGTCGAAGCGCTATCCAGCCTGATGGAGCCGATGATCATGGTCGTCCTGGGCACGCTCATCGGCGGCATGGTGATCGCCATGTACCTGCCGATCTTCAAGATGGGCGAGGTCGTCGGGTGATCGAACTGTTGCGCGCGGAGCCGGCCCTCTTCACCGGGCTGGTTTTCCTGTTCAGCCTGATGGTCGGCAGTTTTCTCAACGTCGTCATCCATCGCCTGCCGAAGATGATGGAGGCGGAATGGCATGCGCAGTGCGCCGAGCTGCGCGGCGAGACGGTGTCCGAGGCGGAGCACAAGCGCTACAACCTGTGGGGGCCACGTTCGGCTTGCCCTAAGTGCGGTCATACGATTACGGCGCTGGAAAACATCCCGCTCCTGTCATGGCTGTGGCTGCGGGGGCGCTGTTCGGCCTGTGGAGCGTCGATCAGTGCACGCTATCCCCTCGTGGAAGCGCTGGTCGCTGTATTGTCGGCGGCCGCCGCCTGGAAGTGGGGGGTGAGTCTGCAGACCGCGGGGGCGCTCTTGCTGATATGGACGCTGATCGCCCTGGCATTCATCGATCTGGACACCACCCTGCTGCCGGACAGCCTCACGCTCCCGCTGCTGTGGCTGGGACTGCTGTTCAATCTGGGCGGACATTTCACCAGCCTGTCGGACGCAGTCATCGGGGCCATGGCCGGATACGGTGTGCTGTGGTCGGTGTACTGGCTGTTCAAGCTGGCTACCGGCAAGGAAGGCATGGGCTTTGGCGACTTCAAGCTGCTGGCGGCCCTCGGCGCCTGGCTGGGCTGGCAGATGCTGCCCGTCACCCTGCTGCTGTCGTCGGTGGTCGGTGCGGCGATCGGGGTGGCGATGATCGTCCTGGTCAAGCATGACCGGCGCGTGCCGATCCCATTCGGCCCGTATCTGGCCGGCGGCGGGCTGGTGGCGCTGTTTTTCGGCGCCGATCTGACACAGGCCTACCTCGGGCAATTCTGATGTTCACGGTCGGCCTCACCGGCGGCATCGGGTCGGGCAAGTCGATGGTTGCCGATTGCTTCGCCAGCCATGGGGTGCCGGTCATCGATACCGATGTCATTGCGCACGACCTGACCACACCCGGCGGCGAGGCGCTGGTGCAGATCCGCGCAGTTTTTGGCGACGCGGTGATGCGGGCAGATGGTACGCTGGATCGCGCCGCCCTGCGCCGCCGGGTGTTCGCAGACAGCGCGGCTCGGCACCAGCTCGAGGCCATCCTGCACCCGCGCATCCGGCAGGCGGTGGAGCGGGCGATTGCTGCGCTGAACGCACCCTATGCACTGATCGTGATCCCGCTGCTGGTAGAAACCGGCGGCTACCGGGACTTGCTGGATCGCGTGCTGGTGATCGACTGCCCGGAAGCCCTGCAGATCGCGAGGGTCATGGCGCGCAGCGGGCTCGCGCGCGACGAGGTGATGGCGATTCTCGCCGCACAGGCAGGGCGTGCCGAGCGCCTGGCGGCGGCAGACGACATCATCGTCAATACCGGCTCGCCCGAGACATTGCGAGCCGAAGTCGCGGCGCTACATCTCAGCTATCAAGCCCTTTCCGGCAAGATTCTGCCTTGATTTTTCACACCAATCAGCGACAATCGACGGATTCAAACCAGTACGTCGCGGCGTGATCCAATACGAATACCCCCTGAGCGAACGTATCCGTACACTGTTGCGGCTGGAAGACCTGTTCGACCGCTTCGACGCCTATGCCGCCTCGCCCACGCCGCACGCGCACCATGCCGCCCTGCTGACATTGTTTGAGATGTCGGAAGTGGCGGCGCGCGCCGACCTCAAATCCGATTTGTTGCAGGAACTGGACCGGCAAAAGGTCGTGTTGGCGGCATTGCGTGGCAATCCACGCGTGCGGGATGAAGCCCTGGAAACCGTTCTGACGGCGATTGAAACGGCGCACCATGGTATTTACCGGCTGCCCGGCAAGGTCGGCCAGCACCTGCGCGATGATGAGTGGCTGATGTCCATCAAGCAGCGTGTAACCATACCGGGAGGGGTGTGCGAGTTCGATCTGCCGTCGTTCCACTACTGGCTGCATCAACCAGCCGAAGCGCGCGCGCATCAGTTGCAGTGCTGGCTGGCGCCATTCTCGTCCATTCGCTCAGCGGTCTGCATCGTGCTCGGCCTGCTGCGCGACAGCGGCCAATCCGAATTGCAGCACGCGAGGAATGGCAACTATCAGCGCATGCTGGAATCGCGCAACCCGCAACTGATCCGGGTCATCCTGGCCGACGACTTGCCATGCGTCCCTGAAATCTCGGCCAACAAGTACATGCTCAACATCCGTTTCGTGCATGGGGGGGCGGGGCAAGTGCGCACCTGCACCGACCAGCCGGTCGACTTTGATCTGACCTTCTGCAGCCTGTGAAGACGCCGGCCAAGCCCGCTGTCGTGACGTGCCCGACCTGCGGCGTGACCGTGGCCTGGACCCCGGAAAACCGCTGGAAGCCTTTTTGCAGCGAACGCTGCAAGCTCATCGACCTGGGGCAGTGGGCCACCGAAAAATACCGGGTGCCGGCGGAGGAACAGGACCCCGAAGAGGGGTCCCCGCAATCGCAGTAATCGCCCCGGGCAGCGAGGCTTACTTTTTGTAGACCTTGACGCCACCGGGGGTTCCGAGCAGCAGCACGTCGGCGCCGCGCCGGGCGAACAGGCCGTTGGTGACGACCCCGATGATGTGATTGATTGCGGTTTCCAGCGCTACGGGGTCGACGATCGACAGTCCGTGGACGTCGAGAATGAGGTTGCCGTTGTCGGTGGTGAAGCCTTCGCGCAGACGGGGCTGACCGCCAAGTTTGACCAGTTCACGTGCGACATACGAGCGCGCCATCGGAATCACCTCGACCGGCAGCGGGAACTTGCCGAGCACGCCGACCAGCTTGCTCTCGTCAGCGATGCAGATGAATTGCTTGCTGCACGCCGCAACAATTTTCTCCCGCGTCAGCGCGCCGCCGCCGCCCTTGATCATTGCGAAATGCTCGGTGATTTCGTCTGCGCCGTCGACGTAGATTTCCAGTTCGCCCACGCTGTTGAGGTCCAGGACCTGGATGCCGTGGCTTTTCAGGCGGGTGGCGGTGGCTTCGGAGCTGGCCACGGCGCCATCGATGCGACCCTTGACCTCGGCCAGTGCGTCGATGAAGTAATTGGCGGTCGATCCGGTGCCTACCCCGATAATGCCGCCGCGGGCATAATCCACCGCTGCACGTGCAACGGCTTGCTTCATTTCGTCTTGGGTCATGATGTTTTCGTCGATTTGGATGCAGCCCGCTAAGATAGCGGCATCGTCCCCTTTTTTCAAACCTCGCCCTGCCATGAGCCAACCTGACGACTATCTCGAACGCATCCTCACCTCGCGCGTCTATGACGTGGCGGTGGAGTCGCCGCTCGACGTGGCCCACAATCTTTCGCACCGCCTCAACAACCAGATCCTGTTGAAGCGCGAAGATCTGCAGCCGGTGTTTTCGTTCAAGTGCCGTGGGGCTTACAACAGGATGGCCAAGCTCACGGCAGCTCAACTGGCGCGCGGCGTGGTGGCGGCGTCGGCCGGCAACCACGCACAGGGCGTGGCGCTGGCAGCGCAGAAACTCGGCGCGACGGCCACGATCGTGATGCCGGCGACCACGCCCAAGATCAAGGTGGACGCGGTGGCCGCGCGTGGCGCCCAGGTGATTCTGCATGGCGACAACTACGACGAGGCCTGCGAACACGCCACCGGACTGGCCAGGGAGGCGAAGGCGACCTTCATCCACCCTTACGACGACCCCGATGTCATCGCCGGACAGGGTACCGTTGCGATGGAACTGCTGCGTCAGCACCCGGGACCGATCCATTCGGTCTACATCCCGGTCGGCGGCGGCGGGCTGATCGCCGGCATGGCGGCCTATATCAAGCGGTTGCGGCCGGAAATCAGGGTCGTCGGCGTCGAGCCGGAAGATGCCGATGCGATGGCACGTTCGCTGTGCAAGGGCGTGCGCATTACGCTGCCCCGCGTCGGCATCTTCGCCGACGGCGTGGCGGTGAAGAAAGTCGGGAAGGAAACCTTCCGCCTGGCACAGATGTATGTCGACGAAGTCATCCGCGTCAACAACGATGCCATTTGCGCGGCGATCAAAGACGTGTTCGAGGACACCCGCTCGATTCTCGAACCGGCCGGTGCGCTCTCAGTGGCCGGATTGAAGGCGGCGATCGCCGGGGACAGGCTGAAGGGCAAGACGCTGGTGGCGGTGGCTTCCGGTGCCAACATGAACTTCGACCGCCTGCGCCACATCGCCGAGCGCGCCGAGCTCGGCGAAAAGCGCGAGGCGATCCTGGCGGTGACCATTCCCGAGACGCCGGGAAGCTTCAAGACCTTCTGCGGCCTGCTGGGCGCGCGCAATATCACCGAATTCAATTACCGCTACTCCGACCCGAAGGAAGCACGGGTGTTCGTCGGTCTGTCGGTACCGGGGGCGGGTGAGAGCGCGCGCGTTGTCGAATTGCTGCACCGCCATGGTCTCGAAGCGATCGACCTCACCGACAACGAGATGGCCAAGCTGCACATCCGCCATCTCGTCGGCGGCCGCGCACCGGATGCGGTGAACGAATTGCTCTACCGCTTCGAATTTCCCGAACGCCCCGGTGCGCTGATGCAGTTTCTGCAGAGCATGAGCCATGGCTGGAACATCAGCCTGTTCCACTACCGCAATCACGGTGCGGATTATGGCCGCGTGCTGGTCGGCATCCAGGTGCCGGAAAAGGAAAAGCCCGGCTTCCAGAAGTTTCTCGAGGGCCTGGGCTACCGCTACTGGGACGAATCCCGCAATCCGGCCTACAAGCTGTTCCTGGCCTGACGCATTTTTTCGCGCCGCAGGGCTATGGTCTGCGGACCCAAGCCGCGCGCAACGCATGCGACGGTGGATGCGAATCGGGTGCGCCATCAGCGGCGTGCGCGGCCGAGTCGTGGGGGCGCAATAGTGGATTCCGCTCAGGCAGGGGGTGTCGAGCGCATGTTACCCTCGTCCCATGATTCGAGTATCCTGGTTTGTTGTTCTTGCGGTTGTGCTGCCAGCATTTCCTGTCATGGCGGCGCCTGGCGACGCCGCTGTCTTGCAGGCGCGGCAGGCATACGTCGCGCGGCAAACGGCCTCGCTGGATCGTGCCGCACGCGAGGTACCGGCCGATCATGTGCTGTTGCCCTACGTCGAGTTCTGGCGCCTGATGCTGGCCGGCCGCAACGAGGACGCGCGCATCGCTGATTTTCTGGCCCGCTACCCCGACAGCCGTGTGGCCGAAACCATGCGTGCAGACTGGCTGAAGTCGCTCGGTGCGCGAGAGGCGTGGCCGCTTTATCTGGCCGAATACCCGCGTCTGGTGAAACCCGAGGTTGTGCATCAGTGCTACGCCTACCGCGCCGAATGGGCGCAGGGCAATCGCAGCCGCCAGCGCGAGGCGGTGGCCTTGTGGTTTACAGGGCGCGACATGCCATCGGCCTGCACCCCCCTGTTTGAACGCTTGAGCGAGGCCGGGCTGATCAGCTGGGAAGACGCCTGGCGGCGCCTGCGGCTGGCGCTCGAAGCCGGCAACCCCGGCGTCGCCCGAATCGCGGCCAGTGCCTTGCCGGAGCCGCAGCGACCGGATGCGGCGTTGCTCGACCAGGCTGGCCGTGATCCTGCGCGCGTGCTGGATGCCGGCAAGCTCGACCTCGGCCGGCGCGCGGATCGCGAGATTGCGCTCTACGCGCTCGACCAGTTGGCGAGACTCAGCTCCGGGCAAGCCGAACAGGCGCTCCACGTGCGCGCCTCGCAGTTCACCGAGGAAGAGCGGGGTATCGCCTGGGCGCGCCTCGCCACCTGGGCTGCGCGCCGCCATGAGTCCGCTGCGCTGTCGTGGTTCCAACAGGCCGGTGGCGCAGCGACCAACGACTTTCAGCGCGAGTGGTGGGCGCGCGCCGCGCTGCGCGCTGGCGACTGGCAAGCCGTGCAGCAGGCGATCGGAAGCATGGGTGAGGCTACCCGCGCGCAACCCGTCTGGCGATACTGGCATGGCCGCGCCTTGCAGGCGACCGGACAGCGTGAAAATGCGACACCCATCTTCCTGGAGCTTTCACGCGAGCTCCACTACTACGGCCAGTTGGCGCAGGAGGAACTCGGCCCGGTGATGCAAGCCCCGGCCGGGAGCAACAAGGCGAGCAGCGATGACGTTGCCAATGTCGCGCGCCAGCCCGGCATCGCGCGTGCGCTGGCCTTGTATGAACTCGGCTTGCGCGGTGACGCCAGCCTTGAGTGGAGCTGGGCGATTCAGGGGTTTTCAGACGCTCAGCTATTGGCGGCCGCCGAGCTGGCACGCCGCGAGGAATGGTATGACCGCGCCATCGACACGGCCGAGCGTACCCGCGAACAGCACGATCTGGAGCTGCGCTTTCTCGCCCCGTATCGTGAACTGGCGAAGCAGGCCGCGCGCGACAACCAGATCGACGAAGCCTGGGTATTCGGCCTGATGCGGCAGGAAAGCCGCTTCGTCAGCGTCGCGCAGTCCAGCGTCGGCGCATCCGGCCTGATGCAGATCATGCCGACCACCGCGCGCTGGTTTGCGCGACAACTCGGGATCAAGCGCTTTCATCCGCGCGAGATGCAGGATCCGGCCAAGAATATCCGGTTCGGCGCGTATTACCTGAAGCATGTGCAGAACACCCTGGACGGCTCGCCGGTGCTCGCCACCGCAGCCTACAACGCCGGACCAAGCCGGGCGCAACGCTGGCGCGATGCGCAGCAGATGGAAGCCGCGGTCTACATCGAATCGATCCCGTTTGCTGAAACGCGCGATTACGTCAAGAAAGTGATGAGCAACGCCATGTATTATGCGGCGCGTTTCGGCCAACCCTCGGTGCTGCTGAAGGACAGGCTGGGCACGGTGCCGCCGCGCAAGAACACGGCGACTGCGGCCCCCGAGCCGAAGGCTGTGCTGGAACTCGGGCGGGCGGGCGATTAGAATCAGCAGCGCCTTATATACTGAAGACCTCACCATGAAGATTGAACGCATCTGCATCCTTGGCGGGTCGGGCTTTGTCGGCACCCAACTGGTCAGCCAGCTCGCGGCGCGCGGCCTCAACGTACGCGTACTGAGCCGCCGCCGCGAAACGGCCAAGGAGCTGATCCTGCTGCCCACGGTAGAGGTGATCGAGGCCGACGTACACGACCAGCAGGAACTCATCCGTCATTTCCGCGGCATGGACGCCGTCATCAACCTGGTCGGCATCCTCCACGAAGGCAAGGTCGGCCGCATCGACCTGCCGAGTGCTCGCCGCGGTGATTTCCAGAAGGTGCACGTCGAACTGCCGCGCAAGGTCGTCCATGCCTGCGGCGAGACGGGCGTGAATCGCCTGCTGCACATGAGCGCACTCGGTGCCAATCCCAATTCTCGTTCGGCATATCAGCGATCCAAAGGCATCGGCGAAGCGCTGGTGCGCGAGGCCGGGCGAACCCACACTGAGCATGAGAACTGGTACCTCGACGGACCCAAGTTCGTCCACGGCTACGGGCTCAAGGTCACGATCTTCCGCCCGTCGGTCATCTTCGGCCGCGGCGATTCTTTCCTCTCGATGTTCGCCCGCCTGCTCAAAATCTCCCCCGTGCTGCCACTCGCCAACGCGGGGGCGTGCTTTGCGCCGGTGCACGTGGAGGACGTCGCCCGTGCCTACGCGGACAGCCTCGACAACCCTGCGACCTACGGCGAGACCTACGATCTGTGCGGCCCCAAAATCTATAGCCTGCAGGAACTGGTGCGCTACGCCGGTGAAGTCATCGGCAAGCCGCGCAGCATCATTCCGCTGGGCAAGCGCTTGTCGTATCTCCAGGCCTGGGCGCTCGAATACAAGCCCGGCAAGAAACTGATGACGCGCGACAACTACTACGCCATGGAGACGGACAATGTCTGCAGCGGCGGCTGGCCGTCGGTCTTCGATTTCCCGCCGGCCGCGCTCGAGGCGATCGCACCCGAATACCTGCGTGACGACACTCCGCGCGCCCGGTACGAGGATTACCGCGAAGGCGCACGCCGCTAACGCCGACGTGCCGCCATGAAAACGTATATCGTCGGCGGCGCGGTACGCGACCGGTTGCTGGGGCGGCCGGTCACCGATCGCGACTATGTCGTCGTCGGTGCAACACCCGGCGACATGCTCGCGCTGGGCTTCCAGCCGGTCGGCAAGGATTTCCCGGTATTCCTGCACCCGCAAACCCACGAGGAATACGCACTCGCGCGCACCGAGCGCAAATCGGGGCGCGGCTACAAGGGCTTCACGGTATACGCGGCGCCGGACGTTTCGCTGGAGGCGGACTTGCTGCGACGCGATCTGACGATCAACGCGATGGCCGAGGACGAGTCCGGCGCGCTGGTCGATCCCTACGGCGGACAACGCGATCTGGCGGCGAAAACCTTCCGTCACGTCAGCGCGGCCTTTGCCGAAGACCCCGTGCGGGTCTTGCGGATAGCCCGTTTTGCCGCCCGTTTCACCGATTTTGTGGTGGCGCCGGAAACCCTGGCACTGATGCGTCAGATCGTCGACAAGGGGGAGATCGACGCGCTGGTGCCCGAACGCGTGTGGCAGGAAATCGCGCGCGGCCTGATGGAAGAACGGCCCTCACGCATGTTCCGGGTGTTGCGCGACTGCGGCGCGCTGGCCCGACTGTTCCCCGAGATCGATCGACTGTTCGGCATCCCGCAGCCGCCCGAACATCATCCTGAAATCGACACCGGCGAACATGTCATGCTCGTCATCGACTGGGCGGCCCGGCAGAACGTCAGCCTGCCGGTGCGCTTCGCTGCCTTGACGCACGACCTCGGCAAGGGCGTGGCCCCGCCCGAGTGCTGGCCCACGCATCATGGTCACGAGGCCAGGAGCGTCGAACTGGTGCGTGCGTTGAGCGAGCGCATCCGCGTCCCGGTCGAATGCCGCGACCTTGCCGTCGCGGTGGCGCGCGAGCACGGCTTGGTGCATCGCGCGCTGGAATTGCGCCCGGGTACGCTCATCGAACTGCTGGAGCGGGTCGACGCATTCAGACGCCCTGAGCGCTTCGACGATTTCCTCACGGCGTGCGAATGCGATTTTCGTGGCCGGCCGGGCTACGAGGACAAGCCTTTTCCCGCCCCCACCTACCTGCGGCAGGCGCTGCGCGCGGCGCAGGCCATCGATGCCGGTGCGGTGGCACGCCGGGCCGATCCCGCGCGGATTCGGGAGGCGATTTTCCAGGCGCGCACCGAGGCGGTGGCCGCGTGGCGCAACCAGGGAGCCGCGCAACATTGGGCGCATTTCCCGCATCAGGCCGACATGGGCGTGCGCGGCGTCGGCCCCACGCTCGCCGCCGCGTTCGAGCAGGTGGCGCTGGCGATGACCGCGGTGGTGACCGATCCGGACCGCGTGGCAGCAGCGCAGGCGGTGGAGATACGCTGCGAGGCCCCGGACGACGAACTGCTGCTGGTCGACTGGCTGAACGCGCTGATCCTGGAGATGGCGGCGCGCCACATGCTATTCGGCCGCTTCGAGGTCATTCTCGACGGACAGATTCTGCACGCCACCGCATGGGGCGAGGCGGTGGATACGCAGAAGCACCAGCCGGCAGTCGAAATCAAGGGTGCTACCTATACTGAGCTGAAAGTGGGGAGGGACGAATCGGGGCGATGGCTGGCCCAGTGCGTAGTGGACGTGTGAAATGAACCTTGAGCAGTTCGAGCGGGTGTCGGAGGTCGAATGGCGCATTGCGCCGTTCGGGAAAATGCGCGTGCCGGCCGTGATCTACGCCGACGAAGCCCTGATCCGCGAGATGGACGACAAGGTCTATGAGCAGGTCACCAACGTCGCGACGCTGCCGGGCATCGTCCAGGCCGCCTACGCCATGCCCGACGCCCACTGGGGGTACGGCTTTCCGATCGGTGGGGTGGCGGCATTCGATGCCGACGAGGGCGGCGTGGTGTCTGCCGGTGGGGTGGGGTTCGACATCTCCTGCGGGGTGCGCACGCTGCATACCGGGATCACGGCGGAAGCGATTGCGCCGCTCAAGGAACAGCTGGCCGATCGCCTGTTCGCTCATGTTCCGGCCGGAGTAGGCAGCACCGGCCAGCTGCGCCTGAACGCAAGCGAGATGGACGCGATGCTGCGGGGCGGTGCGCGCTGGGCGGTCGAGCAGGGCTACGGCGGCGAGGCCGACCTCGATCGCATCGAGGAACACGGCTGCATGGCCGGCGCCGAGCCGGACCAGGTGTCCGAGCACGCCAAGCGCCGCCAGCGCGATGAGATCGGCACGCTCGGCTCCGGCAACCATTACCTCGAATTGCAGGAAATCGTCGAGATCCTCGACAGCAAGGCGGCCGAACGCTTCCGATTGCGCCAGGGTGAGGTGGTGGTCAGCATCCATTGCGGATCGCGCGGGCTGGGGCACCAGATTGGCACCGAATTCCTCAGGCAGATGGTGATGGCCGCGCCCGGATACGGCATCGAACTGCCGGACCGCGAGCTCGCCTGCGCGCCCATCCATTCGCCGATCGGCAAGTCCTATCTCGGCGCCATGCGCGCGGCGGTCAACTGCGCCCTGGCCAACCGGCAGGTCATCACCCACCTCGCCCGCAAGGTGTTTGCCGAGGTCTTCCCGGGAACCCATCTCACTCTGATCTACGATGTGTCGCACAACACCTGCAAAGAGGAATGGCACACCGTTGCGGGCCGGTCGCGTCGCCTGTACGTGCATCGCAAGGGTGCGACGCGCGCGTTCGGGCCGGGCCACCCCTCGCTGCCCAGCGGCCTGCGCGATGTCGGCCAGCCGGTGCTGATCGGCGGCAGCATGGGCACGGCGTCCTATATTCTCGTCGGCACCGAAGTGGGCATGTCGCGGGCTTTCGGCTCTGCCTGCCATGGCGCAGGGCGTGCCATGAGCCGCCACCAGGCTACCCGCCAGTGGCGCGGACGGGCGCTGGTGGACGAGCTTGCCGGTCAGGGCATCCTGATCCGCAGCCCCTCGCTGCGGGGCGTGGCGGAAGAAGCACCGGGCGCCTACAAGGACGTCAGCGCGGTGGTGGAGGCGGCCGACCGCGCAGGCCTGGCGCGCAAGGTGGCGAAGTTGAAGCCGCTGGTCTGCATCAAGGGCTGACCGGGCCCGGTCCGGCGGCAACTGCATTCACCGGCGTTCCAAAATGAATGAGCGTGCTTGCGTTTACCAGACGATGGCGGCTTGACCACCGAACTTGCGTCTGGGTGGTCTGCTCATGCAGCACGGACGCGACCTGAAGGCAAGGCCCCGGGGGAGTCCCCCGGGCTCTTGCTTGCCTAATCGCGATCGTGACGACGATAGTCACGGCGGTGCTCGCGGCGATCGTCACGCCAGCCACCGCGGTCATTCCGGTCGCGACGGTCATGCCAGCCATCGTTGTAATCGCGGTAGCGATAGACATGCTGGACGCGATGGGGTGGGGGCAGCACGATGTACGGACCGGGACGGTACGA
>JANJWF010000131.1 GCA_024709685.1 Thiobacillus sp. | reverse complement strand
GTGATGGCGCTGTGGCGATTGTATCGCCGCGAGCAACCCGATCTGGTTCACCACGTGGCCTTGAAGCCTGTGGTGTTTGGCGCGCTGGCGGCGCGGTTGGCGCGAGTGCCTGCGCAGGTGAATGCAGTGGCGGGGTTGGGATGGTTGTTCACGTCATCGAGCGGTGTCGTGCGTCTGGTTCGTCCGGCAGTGCGCCGGACGCTGGCCCGTCTACTCAACCGGCCACGTAGCTTGACTATTGTGCAAAATCCGGAAGACAAGGCTTTGCTCGAACGCTCGGGTGTGCCGGCCACGCACTTGCGGCTGATACGCGGCGCGGGCGTGGATACTCAAATCTTTTATCCAGTGCCGCCACCATCTGGGCCAGCTTGCATTGCGCTGGTCGCGCGCATGTTGTGGGACAAGGGAGTGGGGGAGTTCGTCGAGGCTGCAAAACGGTTGACTGCAGCAGGCGTCAATGCACGCTTTGTCCTGGTGGGCGACCCGGATCCAGCCAATCCCGCGTCGGTGCCTGAGACGACGCTGCGCGGTTGGAACGGCCAGCATGGCGTGGAGTGGTGGGGCAGGCGAGAAGACATGCCCACTGTTTTGCAGGCGGCTCACATCGCCTGTCTACCGTCAGCTTATGGGGAGGGATTGCCCAAATCTCTACTGGAGGCCGCCGCCTGTGGTTTGCCCATCGTGACGACCGACGCGCCGGGTTGCCGTGAAGTGGTGCACGATGGCTTAAACGGACTGTTGGTGCCGGTGCATGATGCGGCAGCGCTGGCGACAGCGTTGAGAAAACTGATCAATGACCCGGCACTGCGCCACCGCATGGGTGAGCAGTCCAGATTACGGGCTGAAACAGAATTCGGACTGGAATCCGTCATTGCGCAAACCTTGGCGGTCTATCGCGAGGCGTGCGCATGAAGATACTGGTGACCGGCGCCACCGGGTTTGTCGGCACGGCATTGCTCGCCCGATTGACAGCCTCCGGTTATGGAGTGGTGCCCGCCGTTCGGCGCAGCTCTGGTCTGCCAAACGAGGTGGTGGTGGGCAATCTGGCTGCGTCGACGGATTGGCGACCTGCGCTGTCTGGTTGCGACGCGGTGGTGCATCTGGCCGCGCGGGTCCATGTGATGGACGAATCGTCAAAGAACCCGCTGGCGCTGTATCGGGAAACCAACACCGATGCCACGCTCAGCCTTGCTCGCCAGGCTGCGGCCGCAGGGGTGAAGCGCTTCGTCTTCATCAGCACCATCAAGGTCAACGGCGAAGGACGCGACGCGCCTTATCGTGAAACCGATGCGGCAGAGCCTGACGATGCCTACGCGATTTCAAAATGGGAAGCCGAGCAGGGCTTGCAGCAGATCGCTGCGGAGACCGGGCTGGAAGTCGTCATCCTGCGCCCGCCCCTGGTATATGGGCCGGGGGTGAAGGCGAATTTTCTGCGGTTGCTGCGTATGGTCGAGCGTGGCTGGCCGCTTCCGCTGGGGGCGATCCGTAACCGGCGCAGCCTCTTGTATCTGGGCAATTTCGTCGATGCGATTCGGGTATGTACCGAGCATCCGGCTGCGGCGGGGCAGACTTTCCTGCTGGACGATGGCGAGCCGGTTTCGACGCCGGAATTGATTCGGGCGATGGCGCGTGCCATGGGCCGCCCGGTGCGCTTGCTGGCAGTGCCGACCGGTTTGCTTGAATTTGCCGGGGCACTGCTGGGCAAGCGTGCGGCAGTGACACGGCTCACGGGATCGCTCTTTGTCGACAGTTCGGCCATCCGCTCGCGTCTGGGCTGGACGCCGCCGTTTTCGATGGAGGCCGGGTTGACGGCAACCGTGGCAGCTTCGGCATGAACGGGTTGG
The DNA here is from genome assembly GCA_024709685.1 of Thiobacillus sp. GTDB lineage: Bacteria > Pseudomonadota > Gammaproteobacteria > Burkholderiales > Thiobacillaceae > Thiobacillus. The sequence continues at coordinate 3,791 of JANJWF010000131.1, read as the reverse complement.
CGCCTTTTTCTGCTTTTGCCATCTGCTGGCTGGCGGTGTCCTGGCTGCTCCGGCGTGGCCGCCTGCCAATGGATCATCCCAACGAACGTTCGCTGCATGCGATGCCGACACCACGCATCGGCGGGCTGGGCATCATGGCCGGTGTCCTTGTCGCTGCCGGCTGGCTGGCCTGGGCCGGTTTGCTGCAGACGATTCTGCCGGTGGTCGTGGCAGCGTTTGCTCTGGCTGCGATATCGCTGCTCGATGACGTGCGTGGCCTGCCTGTTGTGCTGCGCTTCCTCGCGCACTTCGTTGCGGCGGCGGGCTGCCTGCTGGCGCTGGGTCTGACCGGCTGGACCTTGGTCGCGGGCACGCTGGCGGTCGTGTGGATGACCAATCTGTACAACTTTATGGACGGCTCGGACGGGCTCGCGGGCGGTATGGCCGCAATCGGCTTCGGCGCGCTGGCACTGGCCGCGTGGCTGGGCGATGCATCGGAGTTGGCGCTCTTCAGTGCGGCGATTGCTGCGGCGGCACTGGCGTTCCTGCACTTCAACTTCCCGCCGGCACGCGTATTCATGGGTGATGCGGGGTCGATCCCGCTGGGATTCCTGGCGGCCTCACTGGGCATTCTTGGTGCCCGGCAGGGTATATGGTCCTGGCTGTTTCCGTTACTGGTCTTTTCGCCCTTCATCGTCGATGCGAGCGTGACGCTGGCACGGCGCGGGCTGCGCGGCGAGAAGATCTGGCAGGCGCATCGTTCGCACTACTACCAGCGCGTGGTGCTGCTCGGCGCCTCGCATCGCGAGCTTGCGCTGGCAGCCTATGCGCTGATGCTGGCGATGGCCGTGCTGGCTTTCACACTGCGCTCGTTTCCACAGCATTCAGCGTGGGTGCTTATACTGTCGTCCACAACCTACCTGCTGATTTTCCTCGCCATCGACCGGCGCTGGCGTCAATCCCGTAATGAACCTTAATCCCCGCACCGTAGCCATCATCTTGCACGACGTCCTTGCGGCAACCTTTGCCTGGCTGGGCGCGTATTGGCTGCGCTTGAACCTGACGATTTCGCCCGAATTCCTGGCGGCAGCTTTTTCGACGCTGACCTGGGTGGTACCGTTGCAGGCCGTGTCGTTCTGGCGCTTTGGCCTCTATCGCGGTATCTGGCGCTTCGCCAGCCTGCCCGACCTCAAGCGCATCGTGATGGCCGTCGGCCTCGCGGCCTTGCTGATCCCGTTGGTGCTGGTCCTGTTCCGCGTCAGCGCAGTGGTCCCACGGTCGGTGCTGATCCTTGACCCGCTGTTGCTGCTGCTGATGATGGGTGGCAGCCGGCTCGCCTACCGCGCGTGGAAGGAGCATCGTCTGGCCAGCATGCTGCACCCGGACAGCAAGCCCGTGCTGGTGGCGGGCGCAGGCTCGGCAGCAGACTTCCTGCTACGCGAACTGGCGCGCAATCCCTCGGGCTTCCATGTGGTGGGCCTGCTGGACGACAGACGCGACAAGCAGGGATTACTGGTACAGGGGATCCCGGTGCTTGGAGCCTTGGATGAGGTCACGGCCTGGGCGAAAAAGATGGAGGTTGAGGATGTGGTGCTGGCGCTGCCGTCGGCCGCGCACGCTGTGCGCAAGGGCATCACTCAAGCGTGCGCCGAGGCGGGGCTGAACGTGCTGACGGTGCCGTCACTGGAGGATCTGGTGGCGGGCCGGGTGTCGGTGTCGAACCTACGCCGCATCGAGCTCGACGATCTGCTGGGGCGCGATACGGTGCAACTCGACGATAGTGGCCTGCATCGCTTGCTGACCGGCCAGGTGGTGATGGTGACCGGCGCCGGCGGTTCGATTGGCTCGGAACTGTGCCGGCAGATCGCGCGCTTTGAACCGGCGAAGCTGGTGCTGTTCGAGCAGTCTGAACTTGCGCTGTATGCGATGGAGCAGGAACTGCCGCAACGTTTTCCCGGCTTGCAGATCGTGCCAGTGATCGGCGATGTAAAGAACGCCGTCTGGGTGGACCGGGTGATGGCCGAGCACCGGCCTGCCGTCGTATTCCACGCGGCGGCCTACAAGCACGTGCCACTGATGGAAAACGCCAACGCCTGGGAGGCGGTGCGCAATAACGTGCTGGGCACGCAGGTCGTCGCGGCGGCGGCGCAGGCTCACGACGTGAAGAAGTTCGTGATGATCTCCACTGACAAGGCGGTCAATCCAACCAACGTCATGGGCGCGACCAAGCGGCTTGCCGAGATGACCTGCCAGGCCATGCAGCAACGCGAGGCCGAACAGCCGGTCGGCACCCGCTTCGTGTCGGTTCGTTTCGGAAACGTGCTGGGCTCGTCGGGGAGCGTGATTCCAAAATTCCAGAAACAGATCGAGGCAGGTGGCCCGGTGACGGTGACTCACCCCGACATCACGCGCTATTTCATGTCGATCCCCGAAGCCGCGCAACTGGTGCTGCAGGCGGGTCTGATGGGCGAGGGCGGCGAGATTTTCGTGCTCGACATGGGCGAGCCGGTGAGGATCGCAGAACTGGCCCGGCTCATGATCCGTCTGTCGGGAGCCGACGAGAACCACATCCGCATTGAATACTCGGGCCTGCGTCCCGGAGAAAAACTGTACGAGGAATTGCTCGCCGACGACGAATCCACCTTGCCCACTCCGCACCCCAAACTCAGGGTGGCGAAGGCGCGCATGGCTGCCGGCAGACTATTGGCAGAACTTGACGACTGGGTTCATGCTGACGATTGTCAGACGGAGCAGGCGGTCAAACACGCGCTGACCAAATGGGTGCCGGAATATACACAAAGCTAGGGCTTACTCCCAGGCATCAGGATGCCCCGCTGTTCATTTTCTGATAGGGAAGCAGGGTCGCGCAAAACATGGCTATCACCAGCCAAATCATGACTGACCAGTGGGCGGAATAAAATGCGGGATGGGTGTTGAACGGAAAGATCCAGGCCATCGTTGCCATGGCGAACGGTAATGCACGGAGCCTGGATTCATGCTCCGCCCGGCGCCAATAGCGAATGAAAAACCAATAAAATAATCCGAGCCCGGCAAGGCCGATCAGGCCTGTTTCAGTCGTCACTTCCATGACTATTTGATGTGCATAAAAAGCACCGGTCTGCCGGCCTGACGCCTGCTCAAGAGAGATGAATGGGTCGTCAGGTTTCGCAAACTCGGGATAGGCATATCGGAAAGCCCTCGCACCTACCCCATTTACCGGATGCTTTTCTGCCATGGCGAAGGCGACCTTCCACAGGGTCCACCTTTGGGACAGCGCTTGATCAATTTTGGCTTCGTCGCCGGAAAACAGAAGCAGCGTCTGGTCCAGACGCTGCTTTGCATTGGGGTTTGCGAATACGGCGAACGCTCCAATCAGGACGGCCAATGAAGCAACCGCTCCCGTTTTCCAGAGAGGCACGCCGCGCTGTCGCGTCTCCGAGAAAACCAGCCAGGTGCAAACAACGGCATAACTGATCCATCCTCCGCGGCTGCCTGCAAGAATTACAACCGCCCCCGTCAGCAGCGCCGCGAGTAGCATCAAGACGAGATTCTTGCGCAAAGCAAGAAGAAGAAAGGGCGCCAGAACAGGCAGGGCATTGCCCAGTTTCGGATTGTCCTCCCCAAACACCCCATTGATTCTGGGCCCTACGGGCGCATAGCCCAAAAGATCATGTCCGGACAATGTCTGGAATAACGCGTCCACTACCCAGACCGCTGCCAAGACGGCCAGCAGTCTGGAAAGTAGCTGCACTTGCTTCTGGTCACTCAGTGCCCAGATGACAAAGAGGCCTGCGAGATAAAGCCGGAGAAAG